>JAADDZ010000001.1 GCA_013153635.1 Aquificota bacterium | reverse complement strand
ATAAAATTCACCTTAGAAATCAAACCAATAACCCCTAGAGAATTAGAAATACTCTTTGAAAGATACATAAAACTAACAGATAAACCTATCCAAAAAAACAAAGAAATAACCAGATACATATACGAACTTACAAAAGGAAAACTTGGAGAGATATTTGAAAGTTTAGAAAAACTAAACGACCTAGTATACTTCTTTTCGTTAAAAATAGCTTATAAAGAGAAGATAAAATATCTATCTATATTCTTGGTAATATTTATAGCTATTTCTGCATTTTTGACCTTTTTACTTTTTTACTTAGAAAAGGAAAAAGAGCCAAAAACACAAATATCCACCCCCATATCAGAAAAAGCTAAAAACAAGATAAATACAAACCAGTTTGAACCTATACCTTCTCAACCTACAAAAAGTATCTCCACAGATGAACCTCCAAAAAACATATCGCAAAACCAAAGAGAAGAACTACAGACATTAGCATTCGTTAGTGGCAGTATAGTTAATGTACGAGAAAAACCAACACTAGATAGCAAAATAGTAGGAAAACTAAAAAAACTACAAACAATAAAAATACTAGAGTACAAAGACCAATGGGTAAAAATAAAATATAAAGACCTAACAGGCTGGGTAAAAAAAGATTATATTAAAACCGTTCCTGAAGGGTTTGCTGTAGTAAAGGCACATTACCTAAATATAAGAGAAAAACCAACAAAAAATTCAAAAGTACTGTATAGATTAAAAGCAGGAGACATAGTAAAACTACTAAATGAAAGAAAAGGTAGATGGGTAAAAGTAATCTATGAAATAAACGGAAAAAAGATACAAGGGTGGGTTTCCAAAATCTATCTATTAGAGGGCAAAACTACCCAAACGGGTAGTCTTAATGAGAATGTCCTTCAGGACCATGAGCGTGTCCATGCAACCTCTCTTCCGGAGTAGCCTCTCTAACAGATACTACTTCAACATCAAAAACAAGGTCTTTTCCTGCTAAAGGGTGATTCAAATCAACAGTTACAGATTGGTCATCAAAATCAAGTACAACCATATTTATTATCTGACCTTCTGGAGTTTGAGCCTGTAAAGGCATTCCTTTTTCTAACTGTACTCCTTGGAAATACTCCCTTGGAGCTTTTTGAACGAGATTAGGGTCTTTTTCTCCATAGGCTTCAGAAGCAGGAACTTCTATAGTCTTTGTTTCTCCTTCTTTCATGCCCTTCATTCTTTCTTCTAAACCTGAAATTATTTCACCTTTTCCTACAAGAAAAGTAAGAGGCTGTCCGTACTGTTTAGAACTGTCTAGAACTTCTCCTGTTTCCTTATCCTTGAGGGTGTAGTGAAAAGTTACTACTTTGTTTTCTGATACTTCCATAATATAACTCCTTTTAATTTATTAGATTTTTTGGAGAAACTCTCTGAAAGGAATAACTTCAGAGGAACCCCGGTTGGAATAAATATATAGATTTTCATTATTAGTGTCAATGCCAATAACTATAACCTTTTTATAACCTTTTGATAAAGCAAAATCAATAGAATCTCGATAATCTCTATTCACAATATCTCTTCCTACTGAAAACCCCTTCTCCCTAAGCTTTTGAGACAGTAAGTATGCCAACCTCTTCTCTTGTGTCAAATCCACTATATAAAAATCCTTTTCTTCTCTCAAAGGGACAAGATTCTTTTGTATTAGATACTTCCACAAATTTAGTAAATCAAAAGCAAAACCTGTAGCAGAAAAATCTCCACCGTACTGTTTTGGTAGATTGTCGTATCTTCCTCCTTGGGCAAGAGGCTTTCTAAAATCACTTGCAACAATCTCAAACACCACTCCAGTGTAATAAGAAAACTCTCTAGGTTCACCTAAATCAAAAACAACTTTACCTTTTAGCTCATAGTAATCTAATACTCTTACCACATAGATTAACTGTTCTAAAGCTTCTACAAGTCTTGGATAATTAGAGAGTCTTTTTTTCCACATATCTACAACAGAAACATCGCCTTGAATCTTAGGAATACTCAATAAGAACTCTTTTAGGATACTATCCAATGAAAAATTTTCTAAAAATTTAGAAATATAATAAATCTCCCTATTTTTTATATGTTTCATAAAAATCTCATACTCTTTATCTTCAAGACCCAAAATCTCTTTTAACACAGAAAAAATTGAGATGTTATTAATATCTATCTGATAATCATACACCCCTAAACTTTCCAAAGCTTTTGCAGAAACAGCTATAATCTCCGCATCACCCTCTAACTGATTTACACCTATTAACTCAATTCCTATCTGTTTTCTCTCCCACAGATTATCTGCCTTAGGAACAATATACCTAAACAGATTCCCATAATAAAAAAATCTCATAGGAAACTCTTTTTTCTGCAAGGAAGCAACATATCTGACGATTTGAGCTGTAAAATCCGCCCTCAAAGTTATAATCTCACCTTCAGACCTATCTATAAGACGAAACATCTTATTTTCTAACTCTTTACCAGTACCTCTTTTATGAACATCAAAATACTCCATTTGAGGAAGAACAATATACTCATACCCCCACCGCTTAAATAATGAGGTAAGATTATTTCTTATATAATCCAACTGAAAAGACTCATTACAAGAAAAAGCCCTTATCCCCTTAGGTAAATCTAAATTCAATGTTCTTCCTTTCTCTGTTTTTTCAACTCCTTCTTTATTTTTAGATAGATAGGAATCATCATTCCACCTAAAAAAAACACCAAAAGAATTATCTCTATAACAGTCGTATGAAGCTTTATACCAAAAACATCTACAATCATAAAATCCCCCTCTATAAAGCATCTAAGGCTGGAACAAAAAGGTCTCCAAGAAAATATGTGTTATTCAATTTGTAAAGTATAGGTCTAATAATCTCGTAATCAAGTATAGAGTAAGAAGCATTATCGCAACCAAAAGCCCAAAACTTACCAAGAGGTAAATCTAAACCAGCTACAAAAGAAGCTCTAATAGGAACAGTATGAGAGACAGCTATAACCGTTTCACCATTATGTTTCTCCAAAAGTTTTTCTTGGAATTTTTTAACCCTATAGTACACATCAGTCAAAGATTCCCCATTTGGAAACTTCACATTTTCAGGTTCATACAGCCAAGCTCTGAATAAATCAGGATACTTCTCTTTCACTTCATCTACTAACATTCCAGACCAATCCCCATGGTCTATCTCTATAATATCTTCAGAAATATTAATAGGAAGACCTAAATCCTTACTTATATACTCTGCAGTTTGATAAGTCCTCTTCAATGGACTAGAAAACAAAACAGTTGGATTATACTTCTTCAAAGCTTGAGCTATAAGTTTAGACTGTTTATGTCCTCTTTCACTTAATTCAGGGTCTAATCTACCTTGATACTTACCTATAGGATTCCACAAGCTTTCCGCATGCCTAACGTATATAATTCTTACCATCTATCTCCTCGTATACAGATTTGTGTCTAAATATTTTAATACTTTTTTTAAACTTACTAAAATCTAATATAATTATAAGAAAAACCATAGATAAGGAGCGTCATATGAAAGTATCTGATTACATAAAGCAAGGACTAAAAAACAAAGTAGAAGAACCACCACCTAACTACCAAACCCTAGGAAAAAATAAAGAAGGCGTACATTCTATAGAATGTTATGCAAAAATAGAAAACGGAAAAATCATAGACGCAAAATATAAATCCTCCAACAGATGCAAAAAACTCATAGCCCTAGCTGACCTAATATGTGAAAACCTAAAAGGTCAATCTATAGAAAACATAAACATAGATAAACAAAAAATAAAAGATTTCTTCAAAGAAGAAAAAGAAAAAAACAAAATAGAGAACAGAATCAATATAATACTAAAAGCCTTAGAATAGAACTATCTATTAAAAATTTCTTTAGAAAGCAAAGCTTGAGTATTATCTATACTCTCCCTTACCTCTTCTAGAGGTATCTCCACAAAACATCTATAAAAATCTTTAGGATTATCGACAAAGAACTCATATCCTTTACGAAAAATTACTCTATCTCCTAAAACAGCATAAACCTGTAGAAGCTTTATATAATAAATCTCGTCAATTTTTTCTTCTTCCAAAAGGCAAAAAAACTTACCCTCCAGCTCATCTAAAACATCTTCTCCAAATAGAAAACCAATAGCCTTATCCAGCTGTATTCTATAAAAACTACCCCTTCTCATCTCTTTTATTACCTACATTTTTACCTTTAATAAGATTTTCCTCAATAAATATTCTAATTCCTAACAACACCATATATAAAGGAAATAAAATCGCAAAAGTCTTTTCAGCTTTAAACATAAGAGATATTCCAATCAATTCAGGAATAGTACCTAACACATACATAGGATATTTCACTTTCTTAAAAAGCCCATAATCACTAGAAGGCATATTAGGAACTTTAAAAAGTCTCATACTCCAATAAACGCCAAGCTCCCTTGAAAGAAAAAAAAGAACCACCACAGAAAAAGTGTAAACAACAATCCCAATACCTACCCAAAAATCAAAACTATAATATTCATTTAAAGCCTCATAATAGGCAAACAGATAAAAAATAACATGAAAAACTATCAAAAGATTTGATAACTCTTTAGCATATTCAACACCACCTAACTTTCGTATAGACTTTTCATTTTTTATAGACCTAAGAAGAAAAAACAATCTCACAAAAGCTGTAATAACAATCAAAAAGAAAACAAAAATTCTCATCTCACCGAAACTTTTGAATTTTCTTTTAAAATAATGTTTTTGACAGCATCAAGCAAGTTTTCCGCTACATAATCAGCCTGCGTATCCTTAACATACTTTACCCCTTGACCAGTCTTTACAAGGATAGCCTTAATACCTTCCTTATGCGCCGCTTTAATATCGTTTTCTTTATCCCCAACTAAAAAAGACCTAGAAACATCAATATCAAACTCTTCTATACCTCTCCTAATCATTCCACTAGACGGCTTTCTACAGTCACACTTCATAGTGTACTTAGAGTTAGTACCCTCCTCATGATGAGGACAATAATATACCTTATCAATCTCTATACCATTTTCCTTTAACTTAGAAATCATATAATCATTAAGCCTTAAAAAATCCTCCTCCTTGTAATAATCAAGAGCAATTCCAGACTGATTAGTTACAACCAAAAGCTTATAACCAGAATCCTGTAAAAGTTTCAAAGCCTCAAAAACACCCGGATAAAACTCAAAATCCTCTATACGATAGACATAACCTTTATCTACATTAATAACACCATCTCTATCTAAAAAAACAGCTTTTTTCTTCAAATTATATCCCCCATAATTTAAATAAAAAAGAGAAAGGAGGAGGCTGTATGGCGGGCAGACCTCCTACCTAATAGAAACTTTGGAGAGAAAGTCAAGGCACTGATTCTCATTAATCAAACTTAGAACTTCTGAAGCATACCTTAACTCATAAGCATTTTGTTCCTTCAAAGCTTTAACAAAATCAGCATTAAGCTTATGACCACCTTTATAAGAATAGATTTCACCAATAACAGGATTCCCTAACAGATAAATATCACCAATCAAATCCAACGCCTTATGCTTTATAGGTTCATCTTTAAATCTAAAACCTTCAGGATTTACAACACAACCATTCTTACCATCAATAACAACAGCATTTTCTAAAGAACCACCTTTAGCTAATCCATTTTGTTTTAAATACTCAACCTCTTCTAAAAAACAGTAAGTTCTAGCAGATAAAACCTTCAGATAATCTTCCCTATTATCAATCTCAAAAGTAAAAGCCTTATTACCAATAACATCATTATCATAGCTAGCATGATAAGTAATAAGAAAAGAATAAGCAGGTCTTCCCTCTATATACTTATCCAAAGAACCTGCCCTTACCCTCTTATTTATAACAGCATAAAGCTTCTCTTCATTTAACGCTTGGATTCCAGCAAACTTAATAGCATCAACAAAAGGTTTTGCACTACCATCTAAAATTGGAACTTCCTCATTATCAATCTCAATATAAAGATTATCAATTCCAGTAAGATACAAAGAAGCAAGTAAATGCTCAACAGTTCTAACTTTTATACCATTTTTTTCCAAAGTAGTTGAAAACTCAAAACCATTAGCATACTCCACCTTAGCAGGAATAATCTCACCATTCCTCAAAAAATTTATACCCTCATGTTCACCAGCAGGTAAAAGTCTCATTTTTACAGGCAACCCTGTATGTAATCCAATACCTTTTATCTCAACAGGTCTTTTTATCGTTCTTTGATAGAGGCAAATCATTATTTTATCCTCCCAATCATCTTTGTTCATAAAATTTACAAGCAAAAAATATGCCAATAAATAAAAAATCCACACACACCTTAAATATCACAAACAATATAAGTCATTAAAATATTTTTAAACTTTGCAAATTTGCAAAATTGCAAATATATAACCAAAACCTTTTGCAAAAAATCCAAACAGAAACAAGTTTAAAAAAATAAAAAGCCCATATATAATCATAAAAAAAGGAGTAAAAAACTTGATAGACACAAAATTCCTAAACGAACACGCCACAAAATTTAAAACAACCCTAAAAAAAACAAAACAGATAATAGACAGAGGACTAACAGAATTCATAAAAACCCCAATGTATCCAGATAGAGCAAAATATTACCTAATAATAGCTTACGAAGAACTAGAAAAAATAGCCTGTCACCTTATCACAAACATAACAAAAGAAAAACCAAAAGAAAACTGTATAAAAAAACTAACAGAAGAAAAAATATTCTCCGAAAGAATAAACAGAGCCCTCGAAGACCTTGTTAACACAAAAACCAAACTACTAGAAAAAAACTTTAGCTACTCTGAAAAACAACTATACACAACCCTAAAACAAATAACAGATGAACTCTACGAACCCTTCATCAAAGAACTAGCAAAAATCGTAAAAGAAATAAAACAAAAAGAACCCAAACTCGCAATACCAGTAAACATAATAAAAACAATACAACAGATAAAAACAATTAAAAACACCATAAAAAAAATAGAAACATTTACAAAATACCCACAAGAAGAATTTATAAAAAGTCCATATGCAATAGACAGAACCAGATACTTTTCCATAGTTCTTATAGATTCCGCCCTATGGCTATGCAGACATATAACAAGGTCTGCGAAAATACCCCCCTCCAAGAAATGCTTTCAAAACCTAGCCCAACACAAAATAATCTCAAAAGAAACAGCAGAAAAATTACAAAAAATAACAGACATGAGAAAAAAACTAATAGACCCCACACAAAAAATAGACACCAAAAAATTCTACAACACCCTAAAACAAGACCTCCCAGCATTTATAAACTTTACAAAAGAAATAATAAAATCAGTCTACGGAAAAAAGGAGAAATAAAATGGAAAAAAACTTCTTCGTCAAATCCCATGGACTAGGAAACGAATATATAATACTAGACAGCAAAAACATAGACTTTAAACTATCAAAAGACGCAATAAAAACAATATGCAACACCCACTACGGAATAGGTTCAGATGGAATTCTACTAAAGACACCATCTCAAAAAGCAGACTTCGGCGTCAAAATATTCAATCCAGACGGTTCAGAAGCAGAAAAAAGTGGAAACGGAATAAGAATATTCTCAAAATTTCTATACGACTACAAATACACACACAAAAAAGAATTCACAATAGAAACCAAAGGAGGAATAGTAAAAGCAAAAATAGAAAAAGAACACCACAAAAAAGCAAAAATCATAACAGTAGAAATGGGAAAAGCAGAATTCTCATCAAGAAAAATACCAGTCAGCATAGAAAAAGAAGAATGTATCGGAGAAAAAATAAAAATAAACGACAAAGAATTCGAAATAAACTGCGTATCCATTGGAAATCCCCACTGTGTAATCATAGTAGACAAAATAGACGAAACAGAAGTAAAAAAATACGGCAGACTAATAGAAAATCACCCAATCTTCCCAAACAAAACAAACGTCCAATTCGTAAAACCACTAAACAAAAACAAAGCAGAAATAAGAATATGGGAAAGAGGAGCAGGATACACATTAGCTTCAGGAAGCTCCTCATGTGCAGTAGCATCAATACTAGCAAAGAAAGGATTAACAGAAAGAAAAATAAAAATAATAATGCCCGGAGGAGAACTAAAAATACAGATAGACAAAAACTGGAACATAAAAATGACAGGAGAAGTCCAAGAAATATGTAAAGGAACCCTTAGCGAAGAACTAACACAGAGGTTTAAATAATGGAAGAAAAAAAATTCAACATAAAAGGAATCGCAGTAGACATATTAACAGACGAATGGTTAGAAGAAGACATCATAAACAAAACACCAATAACCATAAAAAAAATACAAAAAAGACCCGGAGGATTCACAATATATATGGACGCACCATTCGAAAAAATAGAATGGTACTTCTCCAAAGGACTAACCACAGTAAAAATAATAAAAGGAAAAAAAGCCCCCTACATAAGAATAGAACACGAAGACGGGATATACTGGGTAGACATACCATACAACAAAGAAATAACAGACTATCTAAAAGAATACATAAAATAAAGGAAATGCCCCCGACGGGATTTGAACCCGTGTCGCCGGCGTGAAAGGCCGGTGTCCTAGGCCTAGCTAGACGACGGGGGCAAAATGAGTCGCCCGGGGGTCGAACCCGGGACCACCGGTTTAAAAGACCGGTGCTCTGCCGACTGAGCTAGCGACTCATTACAAACACAATAATTTATTATACAAAAAATAGTTTGTCAACATAAAAAAAGGGTATTGACAAAAGGGAGGAGAAGGGATATATTAGGGGGCTGTTCGATAGGAAAAAAAGGGTTGACAAAAAAAGAAAGTAGGATAAAATAATAAGTCCGGCTTTAAACGGCTGGGGTAAAGGCTACTTGGCAAGAGAATAG
>JAADDZ010000016.1 GCA_013153635.1 Aquificota bacterium | reverse complement strand
CTGTATCTTGAGGTATAGAAAGATTTATCCAAATCTTTTGTCTTTAGACTGTAAAGTATTTTTGGAATAATTCAGAGATAGATTTGATTGTTTGTCAGATTTTGTTAGTTTTTCCGTTTTTTAAATGTAAGAGTTTTGAAAAATAATTAAAGAGGGGTATAAGATGAAAATTTTTCTATCTTTTATTTTGGTATTTGCCTTTTTCTTTTCAGCTTTTGCAAAAAATCCAGCTCCTTTTGGAATGGAACTAGGAAAAGCCACTATTGAAGATGTGAATAATAAGTTTGGTTGTACTCTTGTTAAGAGAAAAGAAGAATGGATTATGTGTTTCATAAGACCTCAAGATACAGGATTAGATAAAGCAGAGAAAGCAGTTTTTTACTTTGACAAAAAAACAAAAATTCTTCACAAAGTAGTGGTAGTTTTGTCTGAATCTCAATTTAAAAAGCTTTACAGAATGTTGTCTGCTAAATACGAGATAGTCGATGAACATATCCCTTTTGTAGGTGATAGATATGCAAAATATAAGTCTGGAGATGTGATTATAGAGATTTTTGACCCTCACCCGGGATTTGAGATGGAGCTTAGGTATATGACTTCTCTTGCTCAAAAAAGAATGGAAGAAAAGGAAAAAAGAAAAAGAATAGAAGAAACTAAGAAATATTTAGATTTGCTCTAGAAGTATTATCTGTTTTCTTGCTGGTCTAATTTTTCTATCTTTACTTCTTGAACCCTTCGAGGGTTCGTTTTTAGGACAGTGAACTTTACATTATTGATGATGATACTTTCGCCTTTCTTTGGCATTCTCCCTAAAAAGTAGATAATTAATCCTGCTACTGTCTCATATGGACCTTCTGGAAATTTTTCATTTACTATAGTTTCTATCTCTTTTATTTCTATTCTTCCATCTACTATTAACTCTTTTTGGGTATGTATTTTTATCATTCTTTTTTCTTTTTTTCTAAACTCATCTCTTATGTCTCCAAATATCTCCTCTAGCACGTCTTCTAAGGTTATTATCCCCATAGTAGCTCCTCTTTCATCGACTACTACTACCATGTGGTCTTTATACTGTCTAAATCCTTTTAAAACATTTGGTAAACTTGTAAATTCTGGGAGGTATCTAATAGGTTTCATGTAGTTTTCAACTAAATCTTCTGATTTTGCAAACATCATATCATATGCTCTAAGTACTCCTACTATTTGGTCTATTCTTTTTCTGTATACAGGTATCCTCGAAAATCCTGTGTCTTTGAAAATTCTAACTGCTTCTATAACTGTCCTTTTATCAGATATGGCAACTACATCAGAAAGGGGAACTACTATCTCTCCTAATCTTCTTTTTTCAAATATTAGTACATTGGCAATGATTCTTTTCTCGATTTCGGGTATTCCTTCAGTTTCTAGAATAAGGGCATCTAAAAGCTCTTCTCTAGTCCAGCTTTTGCCTTCTTCAGGTTTTAATCTAAAGATAAAGTAGACTATCTTGCTTACTATCTTTGCAAATAACAAAAATGGGAAAAACAGTTTTCTAAAAAATTCTAGTGCAGGAACAATGAAGTATATAAGTTTGTCTGCATAATGCTGAAATACACTTTTTGGGATTATTTCCCCAAATAAAAGTGTAAATACGATAATACCTTCTGCTAAAATTTCTTCTTTTGAATGTATAAAAGGTACATAAATAGAAAGTTCATGTAAAAATTGAACGAAAATAGCTGTAGCTGATACTATACTTAAAGTAGTCCCAATGAGAGCGGTAGCAACATAGTCATCAAATTTTTCCAATGATTTTAAAATCTTTTGAGCTTTTTTGTCTCCTTCACTTGCTAGATATTTTAATCTTGTTCTATTTACAGCAAATAAGGCCAACTCTGAACCAGAAAAGAATGCTTCTAATATAATAAAAAAAGCTATCGCTATTATATAACTTAACATTTATTCCTCTTCCTTTTTTTCTTCTTCTGGTAATCTTTTTACAAGAACAGAGATTATTCTGTTTTTTTCTACTTTTAGTATCTTGAACAAAAAGTTTTTATATACGAATTCTTCCCCTTCTTCTGGAAATCTATTTAATGTATCCAAAATAAAACCGGCAACAGTGTCATAATCGTAATCTTCTGGTAGAGGTACTCCTAACTCCTCTTTTAGTATTTCTACATCTAATCTTCCAGAGATTTCCCATTCATTTTCCGAAATCTGTTTTATATATGGTTCTTCTTCTTCTACTCCTTGAGGAATATCGCCAACAACGAACTCTAGAATATCTTGCAGTGTTACTAGACCTACTACAGTTCCATGTTCATCTACAACTATAGCTATGTGTACTTCTTTTCTTTGAAATTCTTCCAAAAGGGTTAAAAGTGTAGTAAATTCAGGAATAAAATAAGGTTTTCTCAAGAATCTATCTATTTTTTCTTCTTTTCCTTCATGTATTAGATATATGATGTCTTTCACGTATAGTATTCCTACTATGTTATCTAGGGTATCTTCATACACAGGAATTCTACTGTATTCTTTGCCTCTTAGAAGCTCTACTACTTGTCTTATAGTAAGCCCTTTTTTTATAGCAAAAATATCTCTTCGAGGGGTCATGATTTCACTAACTACGGTTTCATGTAGTTCTAAAGTAGCTTCTATTATCTGCTGTTCTTCTTCTGTATATATATTTTTTTCAACACCGGACAAAATTATAGATTTTATATCTTCTATCGAAAGTTTGTGGCTTTCGGTGGCTAACTCTATTCCGAATTTTTTGAGTATAGCTTCTGATAGTTTTAAAAAAATGAATCTAAAAGGCGTCACAGCTACATAAAACACATAAAAAGGTACAGCAGTACTAAGGGCATATTTTTCTGAATAATACGCTCCAATGGTTTTTGGTGTTATCTCTCCAAAAGTAAGAATAAGAGCAGTCATAACTATAACAGCTAGGAATAGATACTCTTGTCCAAAGTGTTCTATAACATAACTAGTTGTTATTGCTGAAGCAGTAATGTTTACAAGTTCATTACCTATAAGAAAGGTTATCACTAGCTCTTTTGGTTTTGAGCGAAGTTTATCTGCTAGTTTTGCGGCTTTGTTTCCCTTTGAGGCGAGTCTTTTTATTTTCAGCCAGTCCATAGAGAAGAAAGATGATTCTATTCCAGCAAAAAATGCTGACAAAAATAATAAAGCACAAAGAATTATTAAAAAGGTTATAGTTTGTTCAGACAAAGTAGCAGTAAACCTCCCTACCTTTTTTGTACTCTAAAGAAGGCTCTTTTTTACATATCTCTTGTGCCACAGGACATCTATGGTAGAAAACACAGGCTCCTTTTAGGTCTTCTCTAAAAGCGAGAGGAATATCTAAAGGTTTTCTTTTAGATGGGTGGTCTGGAGGTAAGCTCTCTATAAGAATTTTTGTATAAGGGTGCAGAGGGTTTTTTATAATATCTGATGTTCTTCCTTTTTCCATAATTTTTCCTCTGTATAGAACAATAATAAAGTCTGAAAGTAGCCCTACAACGTTTAAGTCGTGAGAAATAAAGAGAAAGCTTATGTTTTTGCTAAATTTTAGCTCTTTTATTAGATTAATAATCTGAAGTTGTACTGTTACATCTAAAGCTGATGTAGGTTCATCAGCTACTATCAAATCTGGCTCTAAGATGATGGCTCTAGCGATAGCTACTCTCTGTCTTTGACCTCCTGAAAGCTCTAGAGGATACCTATCTAAAAAAGTTTCATCTAATCCAGCATTTACAATCGCTTTTTTGACTTTTTTTTCTCTCTCTTCTTTAGGAAAATTATGTACTAGTAAAGGTTCTTCTAGTATTTCTCTAACTTTCAAGCGAGGATTTAGAGATGTTCTAGGGTCTTGGAATATCACAGATGTATCTTTTCTAAACTTTTTCTCTTCTTTTCTTGATAGCTCTAAGATATTTTTACCTTTGAATATAATTTTTCCTTCATCTGCTTGGATTAACTTTAAGATTAGTTTGCCAATGGTAGATTTTCCGCTTCCTGACTCTCCTACTATGGAAACTATCTGATTTCTATCGATTATAAAGGAGACTCTATCGACAGCTTTGAAAAACTCTTTTTTAAAGAGAGTTTTTTTTATAAGGTATCGTTTTGATAGGTTCTGGACTATCAGCAGTGGTTCGTTATTTTCCATTTTTATATGTTTTTGAAGAAACCTCTCCTTAAAGTAATTTTGCAACTCTTGAATAATTTACACAAAAGTTTATATTTCTGCAATATGAGAAAAATCAAGGAGCTTAATAAACTCTATATTTGAAACAGTTTGATATTCTTTTAAGATTCTTACCAGAAAAAAGTTATAATTTTAGTATCAAAAATCTCTACTTGAGGAATCAATGGAAAACGTATTAGTTGGTTTAATAATGGGAAGTATATCCGATTGGGATTATATGAAAGGGGCAAGTGAAATACTTCAAGATTTTGAAGTACCCTATGAAAAAAGGGTAGTTTCTGCTCATAGAACTCCGGATATTATGTACCAGTATGCTAAAACTGCCCAAGAAAGAGGTTTAGAAGTGATTATAGCTGGAGCAGGAGGGGCGGCTCATTTACCGGGAATGGTAGCATCTTTGACTACTATTCCTGTAATCGGTGTTCCTGTACCTTCAAAACATCTAAAAGGATTAGACTCTCTTTATTCTATTGTACAGATGCCAGCAGGGATACCTGTAGCGACTGTTGCTATTGGAAATTCTACAAATGCGGGACTTTTGGCTGTTTCTATTCTCGCTAACAAATATCCTCAATTAGATAAAAAACTAAAAGACTACAGAGAAAAACTAAAAGAAAAAGTTTTAAATATGAGGTTTCCAGAATGAATATAGGTATCATTGGAGATGGTCAGCTTGGGTCAATGACCATTTTTGAAAATAGGAAGCTAAATTTTAATTTTTTTGTTCTTGGGAAAAACCCTACTGCACCAGCTTCGCGGATTGCTGATAGATTTTTTGGGTATGATGAATATCAAGAGTTTTTTAATATTGTGGATAGAGTAGTAGTTGAGTTTGAACATATTCCTGATATTATTTTCGAAAATTTAAAAAACTATCCAAATTTTAGAGCTTTAGAGCTTAAAAGAAGTAGAATTAAAGAAAAACTCTTTCTTAGAGAAAGAGGGTATCCTTTGGGTAATTTTGATTTTTCGTATGGATACCAGCTAGAGGAAAAAATAAAGAAATTTTCTTTACCAGTTGTGGTAAAGGCAGAAAAACTAGGATACGATGGCAAAGGTCAATATCTAGTAAAAGACATTCTTGAAATCACAGATATTTTAAAGAATCACTCTTTAGAAGAAGGCTTTGTTATTGAGGAATTCATAGATTTTAAATATGAAATATCAACTATCGGAGTTCGAGATAAAAATTCAGATAAAAATATATATCCTATTAGTTTTAACTATCACGAAGGAGGGATACTACTCTATAATTATGCTCCTTTTTTACAAAACAAAGATGTGGAAGAGATAGTTTTGTCACTCTTAGATGACTTAGAGATAGAAGGTCTACTAGCTGTAGAATTTTTCTTAACAAAAGACGACGAAATTTTGATAAATGAGTTTGCTCCTAGACCACATAATACTGGTCATTATACAATGGAGGCTTCTTATACATCTCAATTTGAAAATCTGATTAGAGCAGTGGTCGGTTTACCGATAGGTAGTACACAAACCAAGATACCTACAGGTATGGTAAATATACTTGGAAAATCTTTAGAAGATTTTGATACTAAAGAAATCTTAAAAGTAGAAGGTACCCAGCTCTACTGGTATGGCAAAGAGAAAAAACCTCGTAGGAAAATGGGACATATAAATATCGTAGACAAAGATATAGGTAGTTTAAAAGAAAAGATAAGATTTGTTCTTAAAAACATATATTCAAAAATACCTTCAAAGGTATAGATTATGGATTTTGATACTGTTTGTGAACATTTAACAAGCTCCCCAGATTCGGTATTAAAAATGGAGCAGTATATTTTGGACTCTCTAAAAGAGAATCCTAAAGGTGAGATATACCTTTTTTCTTTTTCTCCTTTGAGGACTTTTGATTTTTCATCTTTAGATGAAGAACAAAAAAAAGAGCTTGTTAAAAATATTATCCAAGAGATAAAAGCATCTTTTAAAGATAAAGCAAAAATCTTAGGGCGTCATGTACTAGTTGTAGATATGTCTAGAGAGGATTTAGAGGAAAAACTTGTCAAATTAGTAAAAAAACTAAAAGAAGATTTTGATATACCTTTGCACATAGGGGTGATTAGGATAACTGACAAACTTTCTCCTTCTCAAATTATTTTAGATTTAGAAAGATGCCTTTTTATGTCTATGTGTGTTCCTGACCAGATGCTTATAGACTGTTTAGTTAGATTTTGTGAAGATAGGTGATGTAATGGTTAGGTGGGTATATAAAACATTAGGAGGTAGCAAAGCTCCTGATTTGGAAGATTTAAAAAAATGGAAAGAAGAAGGAATAAGCACAATTATAAATCTACTAGATGGATATTATGGGGATTTGTTAGCCCAAGAACAAAAAAGACAAGGTTTTGAAGTGATAAGAATGCCCTCTTCTATGTATACACAGTACGATAAAGAAGAGATAATTCCTGTATATGAGTATATAGATGAATTACTTAACGCTGGAAAAAAAGTGGTTGTTCACTGTAAATATGGACAAGCTAGAAGCGGTACTTTCTTAGCTGGTTATCTTATATATAAGGGATTTCCTTACGAAAAAGCATTAGAAGAAGTGATGAAAAAGGGGTTTTTACCCCAAACCCAACCCCAGATTGATTTTCTTAGAGGGCTTTCTTCGAGATAGGTTTATCTTATCTTTGTTTTTGAAAACGTTTTGGTTCTGTATCTATAAACCTCTAATAAACCTGTTTTCCAAAAGTCTGGAGGAAGTCCTGCTTTGTAGCATAGATTTGATAAGAATAGTTCTTTGTCTGGTATCTGATGCCAAACATCAGGTAAAAAAGTTGCTTGATGGTTTCCGTACTTTATAATTAGACCGTCCTTAAAAGGCTCTATTTTTTCTAGTAAATCTTTATAATCTCTGTAGATAATTCTTTCAGGATAAGATAGTATAGACAGTTTTACATCTATATCCTTTAGCTCTTCTGGAGTTACTGGAGGAAATCTAGGGTCTTTGGTAGCCGCCGCTATGGCATTTTCGATGACATCTTTGTATAGAGGTCTGTACGGTATAATAGACCCTATACACCCTCTTAACTGTCCTTTTTTTTCTAAAGTAACAAAAGATGCTCCTAATTTTTTAGCATTTTCATACTTTATCTCTTCAGGTTCGTATACTTTATGCTCTGTTACATAATCGTGGATAGCCTTTTCAGCAAGGGAAAGTAGATAATAGCCCTCTTCGTCTGTTATTTGGTTTACATCTTTTATTATGTTTTCTGTATTTTGCATTATACTTCCTCCTTATAGAAGATAGCACTTTGATAACCTACAACCGCAGATTTATCTCCAGCTGTATCTCCTGATGTTTTATAGTCTAGGACTTTTGACTTCCAGTTTCTCTTCTTTGCTAGGTCTATTATCGCTTCCATTCCAATCTTTCCACAAGCTTCGCATTTTTCCATCTCTGATAAATCTAGATTCTCCACTGCCAAGTTACAGTGGTAGTCTATCTGTTTTGCTACTTCATCTGGATAGTAATGGCTTAGGTCTGTACTTACCACAATAACAGTATTTTCATCTTTGAAATAATCCATAATGTACTCAACTATAGAAAAATGAATCTGACCATAAACAACTGGAATGATAGAAAAATCTTTTAATACCATCTGTAAAAAAGGTACTTGGACTTCTAAGGAGTGTTCTTTTGTATGTGGGATAGGATTTAAGGTGATAGGTAGATTTTTATTTTCTGTTACGAATTGCTCTATTCTTTCTTTATTTACCTTTACCTGTCCAAGTGGAGTGAGCCAGTAATCGTAGTAGCCAAAAGATACTCCTTCAAAAGGAACATAATGAGAAGGTCCAACAAGTAAGATGTCATAATGCTTGTCTTTATCCAAGTTTAAAAACTGTTTATAACTTACAGCCGCAACAGAACCAGAGTATATGTATCCAGCATGAGGACTTATAACCGCTTCTGGTTTGTAAGGATACAAAGGAGCTTTTTGTAAAAATTCTTCTAACATCTGTCTAAGCTCTAGAGATTGTCCCGGGTAGAACAGATTACTAACTGCTGGTTGTCTTACTGATGGCATGATTATTCCCCCTTTGACAAATTTGTATGTCAGAAAATATAATATGTTTTTAAGATTTGACAATAGGTTACTAAAATTTTAGATTTCTATTTTTGTTAAATCTGTATAGTCTTTAGGGGTATTTATACTCCAATAAGTATAGAGATGTTTATCTAGGTTTGTGATTTCTTCTTCAGGTATATACTGCAAGTTTAATCTATTGATAAATGAAAACATAGACCTATTTCCATGTATGAAAATCTCTTTAGCTTTATATAAAGCATCGGTTTTATACAATGTATTTAGAGGTTGGTATCTATTTTTGACTACAGGGATAACCGCCTCATAGTTATCTATCTTTTCGTAAAAAAAAGGGATAAGCTTATGATTTATCAAAGGTGTATCACACGAGGCGATAAATGTATGTTTGTAGGGTATAAACTCTAAGGCACTTACAATACCATTTAGAGGTCCTTGATAAGGGTATATATCTTTTATAACCTCTATAGAGGTTTTTATACCTTCTGTCTGCTTTTTATATAGTTCTTTTTCTTTGTTTCCAACGATTATAATCTGGTTACACTGTTTCTCTAAAGCTTCTAATATCCACCTTAGGAAGGTTTTATCTTTAAATGTCAAAAAGGCTTTATCTTTGCCCATTCGTTTACTTTGTCCACCTGCAAGGAGAATACAAGAAATCATATTATCTGTACAGATTTTTCTCCTTTTTCTAATTTCCCTATCACATAAGGTTTTTCTCCAGACTTTTTAAGAATCTCAAGGGTTTTTTTCAAGTCTGATTTTTCAACAATGATTATCATTCCTATACCCATATTAAATGTTTTATACATCTCTTGGAGAGGTATATTTCCTTCTTCTTGAATCCATCTAAAGATAGGAGGTATCTCCCAGCTTTCTTGTTTGATTACAGCTTTTATATCTTTATTCAATACTCTTATTAGATTTGCAGGGATACCTCCACCTGTTATGTGAGCTATAGCTTTTATATCGACTATTTCTGCTAGTTTTAGGATAGGTTTTACATATATTTTAGTAGGAGTCAGTAGTTCTTCTCCTAGAGTTTTATTTAGTTTTGGTATGTACTGTTTATAGTCATAGTTTTTTAATTCTATTATCTTTCTAATAAGAGAGTAGCCATTACTGTGAACTCCTGAAGATGCTAATCCTATCAAAATCTGACCTGCTTGTGTTTTTGAGCCATCTAGTAGTTTTTCTTTTTCTACAACACCTACAGAAAAACCTGCCAAATCATACTCTCCCTCTTTATACATTCCGGGCATTTCAGCAGTCTCTCCACCTATCAAGGTACACTCTGCTAGCTGACAACCTTGTGCTATACCCTTTAGTACATCTACAGCTACAGATGTGTCTAATTTTCCAGTTGCGAAGTAATCCAAAAAGAACAGAGGTTTAGAAGTGGTAGTAACAAGGTCATTTACACACATAGCTACAAGGTCTATGCCGATTGTGTCATGTTTACCCAAGATAGAAGCGATTTTTAGTTTTGTTCCTACTCCATCTGTAGATGAGGTAATGACAGGCTCTTTGTATTTAGAGATTTCTAACAGATATGCAGAAGCAAAACCGCCAATGGGAGTTATTACATTTTTATTGAAAGTTTTTTTTACAAAAGGTTTAATCTGTTCTATAAACTTATCTGCCTGCTCTATGTCAACTCCAGCGTCTTTGTAGGTTATCATAAAAATTCTCCTTTTATTCCAACTCTTTTTCTATCTCTTTTATCGTTTCTTCAAAATCTTTGAGGTCTTTAAATTGGTTGTACACAGATTTGAATCTTATATAAGAGATAGGGTCTATTCTTTTTAGGTGTTCTTGGACAAGGTCTCCTATTTCAGTGCTGTCTACTATAAGTTTCCCTTCATCAATCAAAAATCTCTCTATCTCATCAGCTATTTCTAGTATCTGTTTTTCTGATACTGGTCTATTTTTTGAAGCTAGTTTGATACCTCTTATTATCTTTTCTTTTTTAAAGGGTTCTGTATGTCCTTTCTTTTTTTTGACTATTATTTTTTCTTCTTCGAATCTCTCATAAGTTGTAAATCTATATCCACAATCTATACATTCTCTCCTTCTTCTAATCACTGTTCCATCTTTTGACTGTCTAGAATCTACTACCTTGTCATTGAGAGAGTTGCATTTTGGACATTTCACTCTTTTTTACCTTCCTCTTTTATCTCCTTGTAGCTCAAACCATAGTACATAAATTGACCTTGAATTTTGTAGTATTTGTTTATATAAAATTTTGACACGACGTCTACCTTTGTCTCTGGGGTAGTGTATATATAGTATTCTAAAATAGCATCATACCCTTTTAGCCAAAGTCCTAGAGGTTTTATCTGAAGCTCTGGAAAGAGTTTCATAATGATAGAAAAGTAATTTCTGATGTTTTCTTTTCCTGTCAAAACAAAAGTGTCTGTGTAGAACTCTTTTATTTTTGGGTCGTAAAGCTCTGCTGTATCTGCATAACTTTCCATAATTTTGTCTAAATTTTTCTCATTCCAACCTTCTATCCAGTTATCTATCACTTGTTTTATTTTTTGTCCGTGTTCTGCTTGTATCTTATCTTTATCTTCCATTTTTTACTCCTTTACCAGTTAAAGTCTTTTAAAAGCATGTTCTATCTTGTCTAAAGTTTCATCTATATCTTTTTCTGAATGGGCGGTACTCAAAAACGAAGCTTCAAATTGAGAAGGTGCAAAGTACACACCATTTTCTAGCATTAATCTAAAAAATGTACTAAATTTTTCAAGGTCTGAACTTTTTGCAGTCTCAAAGTCTACAACCTCTGTATCTGTGAAAAAGGTAGTAATCATAGAACCTACTCTATTTATAGTAACTGGTATATTGTATTTTTCTGCTAAGAATCTTATACCTTCTTCCAATTTTTTTCCTTTAGCATCTAGCTGTGGATAGGGATTACTTTCTTTTAAAAGCTCTAACTGTTTTAGACCTGCAGACATGGCAAGTGGATTACCTGATAGAGTTCCTGCTTGGTATACCTCCCCTAAAGGGGCTATATGCTCCATAATCTCTTTTTTTCCTCCGTATGCTCCTACTGGGAGACCTCCACCTATAACTTTACCAAGAGTTGTTAGGTCTGGTTCTATTCCGTATAACTCTTGAGCGCCACCCATTGCCAAGCGAAAACCTGTCATAACTTCGTCCCAGATGAGAACTGCTCCATATTCTTTCGTTATTTCTCGTAATCTTTGGTGGTATTCTTTAGAAGGAGCTACCACTCCCATATTTCCTGCTACAGGTTCTAAAATAACACAAGCAATATCATCTCCGTACTTTTCAAAAGTTTCCTCTACTGCTTGGATATTGTTATAAGGGAGGACTATCGTCAAGTTTGCCAACTCTTCTGGTATTCCCGGTGTTCCCGGTATGCCTAGAGTAGCAACTCCAGAGCCAGCAGATACTAAGAGACTATCTACATGTCCGTGATAGCAACCGTCAAATTTTATGATTTTTTTCTTTTTTGTGTAACCTCTTGCAAGTCTGACAGCACTCATCGTAGCCTCTGTTCCAGAGTTTACAAATCTAACCATTTCTATAGAAGGGATAGCATCTACTACTTCTTTTGCCATTTTTATTTCTAATTCTGTTGGTGCTCCAAAGCTTGTACCATAATTTGCAGTTTGTTTTATTGCATTGATAACTTGGTCATGGGCATGTCCTAAAATAAGAGGACCCCAAGAGAGAACATAATCTATATATTCGTTGTCATCTACGTCCCATACTCTACTCCCTTTTCCTTTCTTTATAAATAAAGGAGTTCCACCCACAGCCTTAAAGGCTCTGACAGGAGAGTTAACACCTCCCACTAGATATTTTTGTGCTTCTTCAAATAGGCTTATAGATTTTTCTATTTTCATATTTTTCCTCATGCCTTATAAGTTGAATGTTATTATTATAATCAATAAATAACTAAGTATAAATCATATATATATTCAAAGGTTTGAATATAAGGATTTTATCTGCTAATTTTATTAGTTAATAGATACTAATAAATAGTTGTAAGGTATGATTATAGAGGAGGATATGTATGGCTAAAATTATTATTGCTGGAGCTGGATTTGCAGGTCATTATGCGGCTTTGATACTCCAAGATAGTTTAAAAAAGCTAGATAACAATCACCAGATAACAGTAGTAAGCAGAGTAAATAAATTTACTTATATACCTTCTTTAGTTTGGGTTGGTGTAGGAGATATGGAAGTTAAAGATGTACAGTTTCCTCTAAAACCAGTCTACGATAGATTAGATATAGATTTTGTACATGGTGCATTAACAGAAGTTTATCCAGACGACAACCAAGTAAAAGTTGAACTTTTAGAAGACACAAAAGCAGATAAAAAGCTGTCTTATGATTTTTTATTAATTGCTACGGGACCATATCTGAACTTTGAGGCAACCCCCGGTCTAGGTGTTGAAAAAGGTTTTACCGCTTCTATATGTTCTCCTCCTCATGCGGTAGATGCATACAAAAGGTACATATCTACTTTGGACAGGGTATTAAAAGGAGACAAAGTAAAGATAGTCGTTGGGACGGGGCATGGTACAGCTACCTGTCAAGGTGCCGCTTTTGAGTATATATGCAATATTCATAATGACCTTGTGAGAAAAGGGATAAGAGATAAAGTAGAACTTCTATGGCTTTCCAATGAGCCAGCTTTGGGTGATTTTGGGATAGATGGTTTAGAGGTCAAAAAAGGTAACGATATATTTACTTCTCAAATGCTGGTAGACGCTCTTTTTGATGAATACAATATAAATTATGAGATTCGCTCTCATGTTCATAAAATCGATGAGAAAAAAATATATACTGAAAATGTAGAAGGAGAATTTAAAGAAATAAATTATGATTTTGCTATGCTGATTCCACCTTTTAAAGCCCAGCCTATAAAGTTTGTAAACAAAGATGGAGAAGATATTACAGAAAAAGTCTGTAACCCTGCAGGTTTTATAAAGGTAGATGCTAATTATGGAAAGCCTTATGAAGAGTTAGACGGTCCAGATTGGCCTAGATATTACCAAAACCCTACATACAAGAATATCTTTTCAGCTGGAATAGCATTTGCTCCTCCAGGTCCTCTATCAAAACCAAGCAAATCTCCTAACGGTACTTTAATATCTCCTGCACCTCCAAGGACAGGATATACTGCAGAGCTTTCAGGCAAAGCCGCCGCCTTGAACATCGTAGAGATGATAAAGGGAAATGACCCTATACATTCTGCATCAATGGCGGAGACTCCCGGCTTATGTGTAGCTTCTCTTAAAAAGAGCATATTTACAGGAGAAGCGGTTACTATAGCTATATATCCAGTTGCTAGGAATTATTCAAAATATCCAGAATTTGGGAGAGATTTACAGATGTGTGCCGCAGAGATAGGCATGGCAGGAGCTTGGTTTAAATTTTTCTTGCATTATGCTTTTATGTACAAACTTCAGGCAAAACCCGGCTGGAAATTTATACCTTAAAGGAGGCAAGAATGGAAAGAAAATATAGATTTTCTCAAAAAGAGAGAAGATTAAGAAAGAACCCTATCTATCAGCTTTATAGGGCTATTGTTCTTGCTTGGCATTTTTGGAAACTTGTTAGAAAAGTTCACTAGTTATATATTTAATGTCAATTATTATTACTAAATTCTAAAGGAGGGGAATATGGAAGACAGAATTCCTTTAATAGGAGAACCTTTTCCACAGTTAGAAGTAAAAACCACACAAGGAGTTTTTAAACTTCCAGACCATTTTAAGGATAAGTGGTTTATACTCTTTAGTCACCCAGCAGATTTTACACCTGTTTGTACTACAGAATTTATAGAGTTTCAAAACAGAAAAGATGAGCTTGCCAAGATGAATTGTGAGCTTATAGGTCTGTCAGTTGACCAAGTGTTCGCTCATATCAAATGGATAGAGTGGATAAAAGAAAAAAGAGGAGTGGAGATTACTTTCCCTATTATCGCAGATGATATGGGAGAAGTTGCAAAGAGACTTGGCATGATTCACCCAAATAAAGGAACTAACACTGTAAGAGCTGTGTTTATTGTAGATGATAAAGGAGTGATAAGACTTATTTTGTACTATCCTCAAGAGATAGGAAGAAATATAGATGAAATCGTTAGAGCGGTAAAAGCACTCCAGACTTCTGATAAATATGGAGTAGCAACTCCTGCAAACTGGCCTAACAATGAGATAATTGGGGATAAAGTGATTCTACCTCCACCAGACAATATAATAGTAGCAGAAGAGAGATTAGAAAAAGCAAGAAGCGGAAAATTAGAATGCTATGATTGGTGGTTCTGTTTCAAATCTCTTGATTAGACCTTAGATTTTATAGCTTGTGATAAGCCGCTATAGCAGCGGCTATCACAGTAGCTAAATCTTCTGGGTCTCCTCCTTCTGCTTTTAAATTAAAGGTAGGTAGTTTTTTCTCTATGTATGAGGTATCAAAACTCCCTTCTTTAAAATCTGTATCTCTTACTATCTGTCTAAATAGAGGTATGTTGGTTGGTACTCCTCTAACTATAAACTCATCTAAAGCTCTTCTGGCTCTATTTACTGTCTGTTTCCATGAGAGAGCCCATACTATCATTTTGGCTACCATAGAGTCATAATAAGGGGGGATTATGTAATCTTTATATACCGCCGCATCTATTCTTACACCGGGTCCTCCCGGAGAATGATAAGAAGTGACTTTTCCCGGTGATGGTGCAAAATTTTTCCTTGGGTCTTCTGCATTTATCCTAAACTGGATAGAGTAACCTCTAAAGGTTATCTCCTCTTGGAGGAACGGAAGTTTAGCCCCTTGGGATATTTCTATCATTCTTTGTACTATGTCTACTCCTGTTATCACTTCTGTTATTGTGTGTTCTACTTGTAGGCGTGTATTCATCTCTATAAAATAGAAATTGTCTTGTTCATCAACCAAAAACTCCATAGTCCCTACATTTTCATATCCTAGTTTGAACATAGCTCTTGTAGAGACTCTAAAAAGTTCTCTTCTTGTCTCTTCTTTTAGTCTTGGAGAGGGGGCAATCTCTATTATTTTTTGGTGTCTTCTTTGGATAGAACAGTCTCTTTCTCCAAGGTGTATCACATTTCCATGCTTATCAGCCATTATTTGTATCTCTATGTGGCGAGGGTTTTGGATATATTTTTCTATGAAAACATCTCCCTTACCAAAGAACTTTTCAGCTTCCGCTGTAGCTGATTGAAAAGCAGTTTCAAACTCATCAGGCTCATAGACGATTCTCATTCCTCTACCGCCACCGCCGTAAGCGGCTTTTATAATTACCGGGAATCCTATCTCTTTTGCTATTATTTTTGCTTCTTCTAGGTCTGTAATTGGTTCGTCAGTACCCGGAAGTACTGGTACTCCTACTTCTCTCATAACTTTTTTTGCAGACAGTTTATCTCCAAACAAGGCTATATGTTCTGGTTTTGGTCCTATGAATATTATCCCTTTTTCAGCACAGTAATTTGCAAAATCGGCGTTTTCTGATAAAAATCCATATCCCGGGTGGATAGCATCACACCTAGTTTGTTTAGCTAAGTCTACTATTTTATAAAAATTAAGATAAGCTTGTATTGGGTCTCCGGGTATCATATAAGCTTCATCAGCTTTCTTTACCCAGATTCCTTTGGAGTCTGCTTCAGAGTATATAGCTACTGTTTCTATGTCTAATTCTTTACATGCTCTTATTATTCTTGTTGCTACCTCACCTCTGTTTGCTATAAGAACTCTTTTTATCTCTTTATTCATACTGGATTTCTCCTTCTAGATTTTCGATAAAAGTTTCATGGAGCGCTCTTACAGCTAATTCTGCATACTTTTCATCTATTAGGCAAGATATTTTTATCTCTGATGTTGATATTGCGTATATATTTATGCCTTCTTTGTATAATGTTTCAAACATCTTTGCGGCTGTTCCTGCGTGGGTTTTCATACCTAAACCAACCACTGATATTTTTGCTATTTTATCATTTCTTTCCACGTCTTCAGCTCCTATCTCTTGGGCTACTTTTCTAGCTATCTCTTCAGCGATGTCAGCATCGATTTTATTAACTGTAAATGAGATGTCTGTGTGACCTTTGTGTGATACATTTTGAACTATCATGTCTACTACTATATTGTTATCTCCTAATGCTTTAAAGAGTTTTGCGGCTATTCCCGGCTCGTCAGGAACTCTAACAACTGTTATTCTTGATTCTTTAAGGTCGTGGCTTATTCCTCTGACTACTATATCTTCCATATCTTCGTTTTCCTCCACTATCCATGTTCCATCTTCTTGTAAGAAAGAAGATTTGACATGTATTTTTACACCATATTTAGCGGCAAATTCAACTGACCTTATCTGCATAACTTTTGCACCTAAAGATGCCATCTCCATCATCTCTTCATAAGAGATAACAGGAATCTTTTTTGCGTTTTCTACTATTCTTGGGTCAGCTGTGTATACCCCTGAAACATCTGTATATATCTCACATACATCTGCGTTTAGTGCGGCGGCTAAAGCTACCGCTGTGGTATCTGAACCACCTCTTCCTAATGTGGTTATATTTCCATGACTGTCTATGCCTTGAAATCCTGCTACTATTACTACTTTTCCAGAATCTAAAGCTTTTCTTATTCTGTGAGTATCTATCTTTTTTATCCTTGCTTTTGTGTATATGTTGTCTGTGTATATAGGGACTTGCCAACCTGTGAAGCTAACAGCTTCGACACCTAAATCTTTGAGGGCTATAGCTATTAATCCTATCGCCACCTGTTCTCCTGTTGATACTACTTGGTCTTGTTCTCTTGGTTCAGGATTTGGTGAAAGTTCTCTGGTTAATGCTAGTAATCTATCTGTTTCTCCACTCATCGCTGAAGAAACAACTACTACTTGGTTTCCTTGCTCTACAGCTTTCTTTACTCTTTTTGCCACATTTTTGATTCTTTCTATACTTCCTACAGAAGTCCCACCAAATTTTTGAACTATTAAGGGCAATATATACCTCCAACTACTTTTAATTGTAAATTATATATTTTAACAGAATATCGTAGGTGATTATTTCCAGCTTTCTTTTCCTGTTTTGAATACTTCTTTTTTCCATATAGGGACTCTCGCTTTTACGTTGTCTACGATGTATCTACAAGCTATGAATGCTTCTTGTCTATGACCTGCCCATACAGCAACTAAAAATGAAGGAACAGTGACAGGAACTATACCTGTTCTGTGATGGACTACAGCGTGCTTTATATTATATTTTTCTTTTGCTTCTTGGATTATCTCTTGTATCAGTTTTTGTGCCATAGAGGTATATGCTTCGTAGTGTAGCTCTTTTACATCACCGTCTTCTATAGAGGAACGGGGAATTCCAATGAATATATCAACCGCTCCACAGGTTTGGTCTTTGTAGGAATCTAAGATTAACTGTAAGTCAAACCAGTTTTCTCCTATGTATATCTGTGGGATATTAGAGTTTTTTTCTAACATTTCCTTCCCATCTCTCTAAATTTTCTAATGTCTATGTTTTTCTTGTAACAGCCTGTTCCTAGGTAATACAAAAGGTCTAAAAAACTCTCTTTATCTATATATCCGGGTATTTTATACAAAACTCTATAGTTGTTGTCTTTGTCAAATACTATTATTGTAGGATAACCTCTTATTCTGTAAAGGTATGCTAATATCTGCTCGTTTACCTCTTTTTTTTGGGGAGGGTCTATGACTGTTCTGTTTCCGTTTGCGTTTACTATGGCTATTTCTACATTATTTTTTATCATTGCTTCTTTTACTTTTAGGTCAGAAAGGACTTCTTTATTTAGCTTTTCACAGTATTTGCAAGATTCTGACTCAAAAATTATTATGAGATATTTACCCTGTTCCATCGCTTTTTTTATTACTGGATATGGGTCTACTGTAAATTTATCAGAGGTGGTTTCTTCTTTTTGCTTGTTACACCCAAATATCGTGAAGCTTATCAAAACTAACGATATAAACAGTATATATCTCATAACATTTCTCCTTCTAGAGTAGTTTTTTTAGTGCTTGTTTCATTCTCTTTAGCCCTTCTTTGATGTTTTCCATAGAAGTGGCATATGACATTCTAATATATCCCTCTTTCCCAAAAGCTGAACCGGGTACTACCGCTATTTTTGCTTCTTCTAACAGATAAGATACCAAGTCTAGGTCGTTTTTAATTTTTCCTTTTATATAGTATGAGAGGTTTGGAAATGCATAAAAAGCTCCTTCAGGTTTTGGACATGTGACCCCTTGTATGTCTGCTAGTTCGGATAGTAGATAATCTCTTCTTTTTCTAAATTCTTGTCTCATCATTTTAGGAAATTCTCCGTTGTCTTTTAGGGCTTCTAATGCACCGTATTGGGCAAAAGATGTGGGATTTGATATTGTCTGGCTTTGTATGTTTATTATTGCTTGAGTGTAGGTTTGTGGTGCCGCAACCCAGCCTAGTCTCCACCCAGTCATTGAATATGATTTTGAAAAGGCACCTACGGTAAATGTTATAGCTTTAACCTCTGGGGATAGAGATGCTATACTCGTATGAGGTTTTTCATATGTAAATTCTTCGTAACATTCGTCAGAGATAATCAATATATTGTTTTGTAGACATAAATCGGCTATTTTTTCTAGTTCTTCTTGTGGTATTACTGCTCCTGTTGGGTTAGAGGGTGTGTTTAGGACTAGAGCTTTTGTTTTTTTTGTTATTACGGTTTTTAATTTTTCAGCTGTTAGTATAAAGTTTTCTTTTTCGGAAAGTTCTAAAAACACAGGTTTTCCGTCACACAGTTCTATCTGTTCTGGATATGACACCCAGTAAGGAGAGGGGACTATCACCTCGTCTTTTTCGTCAAGGATTGATGCAAATATTTCGTAAAGTCCCATCTTTGCTCCGGGTACTACAACTACTTCAGATACCACGTAATCTATTTTGTTCTTAAGCTTTAGTTTTTGAGTTATTGCTTCTCTAAGTTCTGGTATTCCTGCGGCGGGGGTGTATTTCGTTTTCCCTTCTTTTAGAGCTTTTATTGCTCCTTCTTTTACATAGCTTGGTGTATCAAAGTCTGGCTCTCCTGCACCAAAACCGATAATATCTATACCCTTTGCTTTTAATTCTTTTGCCTTTGCTGTAATCATAAGGGTAGGTGATGGTTTTAGATTTTTTGCTCTTTTTGATAATTCCATTTACTACCTCAAGAATATTTATTTTAAGATTGTTATCTATTATAAAGGATTCTTATTAGAAACAGGACTAGTATTTATTAGGAGTTTTTTTATTTCTTGGTCTTTTGCAAAATCTATAGGTTTTTTTCCTTCTGATGTTTTCACATCGGTTTTTGCTCCATGTTCTAGTAGTGTTTTGACTATCTCTTTTTCTCCATAATCTACCGCTATATGTAGAGGAGTAAAACCTTTTGGGTCTTTTTTATTAGGGTTAGCTCCTTTTCTTAAAAGGAGTTTTACTACCTCGGTTCTTCCTTCTGTTATTGCATATTCTAAAGGGGTATGTCCTCTTTGGTCTGTGCTATCTACTTTTGCTCCTTTTGATATAAGGTATTCAACGACTTCTTTATGTCCTTTGAGAGATGCTAGGTGTAAAGGGGTTATCTTTTGTGTATTTATCTTTGCTCCTTTTTGTACAAGTATCTTTACTACTTCTAGATTTCCCCAAAAAGACGCTTCATGTAGAGGCGTTTTTTCGTATATATCTTTTTGGTCTATCTTTGCTCCTTTTTGTATAAGAAATTTTGTTATATGAGGGTTTCCTTTCCATGCGGCTATGTGTAAAGGGGTTTGTCCTAGTCTATTTTTGGCGTTTATATTAGCTCCGTGTTCTATTAATATTTTGATTATCTGTAATTTACCTCCTTTTACTGCATAATGGAGAGGTGTATCTCCAAATCTGTTTTTGGCATTAACGTTAGCACCTTTTTCTATGAGAAGTTTTACGATTTCGATATTTCCTTTCCATGCGGCTGTGTGTAGAGGAGTATCTTTTTTTGCATTGAGTTTGTTTATCTGTTTGCCTTGCATGATAATATTCTTGGCTTTGTAAAATCTGTCATGTTTTAGTAGGTGATGTATGTCTTCTTGTGAGTAAGCGGTAGACATAATTAAAGTTATCAAAATTATGTATAAAAATCTCATTTTACCCTCCTTAGGTGTTTGCTGTTTGAAGAATAGCTCCTTTTTTATCTATATTAAGTGTGTAGATGTTGCCTTTTATTTTGCATTTATTTAAAGCTTTTAGCATCTGTTTTCCTATGTTTTCAAAATTTTCTGTAGCTAGAGCTACTATAGATGTACCTGCACCACTTATAGATACTCCTAAAGCTCCTTCTTCGTATCCATTTTGGACTATGTTGTCAAAACAAGGGATTAGTTTTTTTCTGTATGGTTGATGTAGTTTGTCTTCCATTGCTATTTTTAAGAGTTTGTAATTTTTGTTCATTAATGCAGAAATAAATAGGGAGGCTCTTTGTATGTTAAAAACTGCATCTTCTAGGGGTATCTGTTTTGGGAGTACTTGTCTTGCTTCTTGGGTCGATAGTTTAATCTCTGGTGTTAATACTACCGCTTTAATATCTGTAGGGAAATCTATCTGCTGATATACTGTTCCTTTTTCATGTTTTACGGCTGTGATAAAGTTTCCTTTCCAAGAGGGGAGTAAGTTATCTGGGTGAGGTTCAAATCTGTATGCAATATCAAAGAATTCTTCTTCTGTAAGAGGTTTGTCTAGTAGATAAAAGCCTGCAAGTATTCCAGCGGTAATTGCAGTAGCACTACTACCTAGTCCTCTTGCTACAGGTATGTTGGTAATCTGTCTTATGTGAAGTGGAGGGAGTTTTTTGTTTTCTCTGCTGTATATATGTTTTAGTACTTTTATGAAAAGGTTGTTTTCTGGATTTTCTAAAAATCTGTCTTTTGGGTTTGTTTCTATAGTAAACCTATGAGACTCTTCTATAAAGAATTCGTTATAAAGAGAAAGTGCAAGTCCAAATGTATCAAAACCTGCTCCTAAGTTGGCGGTAGTTGCTGGAACTTTTATTTTTATCATTTTATTGGGTAGTCTATTTTTCCTTCTAGAATCCCTACGTACTCTTTTATTCCTTCTTCTAGGGAAAATTTAGGTACAAAGCCTAACTCTTTTTTCATTTTTGTCATATCTGCTTGGGTGTACTCTTGATAAAAATCGTAGGGGCAGTCGAAGTATTCTGGTTCGTAAGATGTTCCTAAGGCTTTGTTTAGTATCTGGATTACTTCGTTAAAAGACCTTGCCTGTCCACTACCTACATTGTATACAGTGGTGGTAGGAGCTTTTGATGCTATGATTGTTGCTTCTACCGCATCTTTGACATAGACAAAGTCTCTTTTCTGCTCTCCCCATTTAAAGATTCTTGGTCTTTTCCCTTCTTTCATCTGTTTGTATAGCTGATAAATCATACTTGCAAATTTTTCTTTGTGGGCTTCTCCGGGTCCGTAGACATTAAAGTATCTAACTCCTACCGCTTTTATCCCTGTTTCTTCAGAAAATTCTTGTGCGATATTGTCCATTATGTATTTTGAAAATGCGTATACATTTTCAGGGGATTTTTCTCTGTCTTCTTTTAGGGGTACTTTTTCTTTTACTATTCCGTATACAGAGGCGGAAGATGCATAAACTACTGTAGCTCCATTTTCTTCTGCAATTTCTAATAGATTTTTGAATCCATCGACATTTTTTCTCATCATTAATTCTTGGTCTGTTACTGTAGTATCAGTAATAGAGGCTAGATGAAAGATTATGTCTGGTTTAAACTCTTCGACTTTGAAAAACACTTCGTCAGAGGATACATCACAGGCTAGAACTTCTCCTTTGAATTTTTTTAGGTTTTTAAAGTTTGCACTGGAAAAATCATCTAGTACTAATATTTTTGCGTTAGGGTACTTTTCTTGAAGTCTAAGAGTGAGGTTCGAACCTATGAACCCTGACCCACCAGTTATGAGGATATTTTCCATTTTTCTAACCTCTTTAGCATTTTAAATTCTTTATGTCTTCTATGAGATGGATTCTTCTTTCGTGTCTTCCTCCTTCGAAAGATGTGTTAAGAAAAGTTTCTATAATAGCTATAGCGTGTTCTAAGCCTATAACTCTGGCACCTACCGCAATAACATTGGCATCGTTATGCTGTCTAGACAGTCTTGCCATAAACTCATTTGTACATAGTGCGGCTCTTATTCCAGATACTTTGTTTGCTGTTATTGATACTCCTATACCAGTTCCGCAAATAACGATTCCTCTATCTGCCTTTTTACATGCTACTTCTTCTGCTACTGCTTTTGCGTAGATTGGATAATCTGTAGATTCTTTTGAGTATGTCCCTTTGTCTATAACCTCGTGTCCTAGGGAGATGAGATGGTTTTTTATATTTTCTTTATAGTCGTAACCTGCATGGTCACTACCAATCGCTATCTTCATAGATTTCCTCCCTTATTCTTCTTCTTGTGGGTAGATTTCTTTTAAAGGGGTGTAGTTACCTGTATTTTGTATGATAAGGTCTACTTTTTGGTTTTTGCATGGCTGGACACAAGAGGGGGAGGTGTACTCTATTAATGCACAAACGGTAGTTTTTATACTGTCTGGTGTCTCTTCTATATTTTTTAGTTTTCCTACTTTGAGGTACAGCTCTTCATTTTTATAGTTTTTGTATAAGCATTTGAACTCTCTTATATGTCCTTTTTTTCTTGTTATATGTTCTTTTATAGAGTGGTCTGCTGTTCCTTCTATAATTACGATGGATAGTCTTTCTTTTGGTTTTATCTCTCCCGAGAGAAACATAAAGATTCCTGTTTGGTCTAATATAGGATTTTTGTTTTTGTATATAGCTTTTCTTAGGTGTTCTATAAATTTTCCTTCTGTGTTGTAAGTACCGGGTTTAAATAAGTTTAATGGCTCGCTCCATTCTATAATAACTTTTTCCATAATTTGAAAGCTCTCCATAATTTGTATCTTAAAAATTCTATCACAAATGATAACTTTTTAAGTTGCTTTAATTTTTGGATAAAGTAAATTATAATTACCTCTTAAACTGGTTGTTAGGAGGATAGTATGGGTAAGTTAAAGGTTGTTATAGATAGGATTCTGTGTGAGGGTATTGGTCCTTGTGCAGAGGAGACAAAATATATAGAGTTAGATAAAAGACATAAGGCGGTTATCCTTGAACCGGGAAAGGATAAAGAGAAACTGTTTGAAGAGGTTGCAGAAAAGAGAAGACAGGAAGTTATTCTTGATTTGACAGATGACGAAGAAGAAGAGATTTTTAGAGCGGCAGAAGCTTGTCCTGTAGATGCGATTTTTATCTACGACCCTGAAACAGGTGAGCAGTTGTATCCGTAATTTTAAGAATAAAGGAGAAAGTTATGATAGATAAACTATACGAGATTTATGAGAGAAACATAAAATACATTTTGATAATCGTTCCTCTTGCTTTACTTGCTGTTATGGCTTATCTGTATATAAAGGCAGGATAACCTTATTTTAGTTTGCCTTTCATCTGTTTAAATATTCTGTCAGATGCGAATTTGTACCTGATGTCCTGTTTTGCTAATTTTTCTAGTTCTGTTTTCATCATTTTTTCTGCGTCTTCGGTAGCATTTTTGTATCCAAGTACATATGCAAGAATGGCTAATATCGCAAATCCTGTTATCTCTACAATTTTAGATAAAATCTGGTTCTGTATAAATAAAGCACCTATCACTAGAACGACACCTACAGGTAATATAAATTTCCAGTATTTCATTAAAAATTGGGCTAGCATTGTTTCACCTCTAAATTGTTTGTAGGGAATTAATTATACCCTAAGCTTCTTGAAAAATTCCTATTGAGTAAAATTTTTCTTGCCTTTTTTTGACTAACTTAGATGTGGATATTCTTTTTAAACATCTAAGGTTTGTTCTAAGGGTTCTTTTTAGGAGTCTGTACATTTTTTTTGGCTGTAGATGGGCTCCTCCTAGAGGCTCTTTTACTATTTCATCTATCACTTTAAGTTTTTTTAGATGTTCAGCGGTTATTTTTAGGCTTTCTGCCGCTTGTGGGGCGTTTTCTTGGGATTTGAACAGTATTGCCGCACAGCCTTCTGGAGATATTACAGAATATACTGCGTTTTCTAGCATGAGTACTCTGTCGGCTACTCCTAGAGCCAACGCTCCTCCACTACCTCCTTCTCCTATCACTGTTGCTATGATTGGGACTTTGAGTTCTCCCATAATCATTAAGCTTTCTGCTATGGCTTGAGATTGACCTCTCTCTTCTGCTCCTACTCCCGGAAAAGCCCCGGGGGTGTCTATAAAGGTTAATATCGGTCTTCTAAACTTTTCTGCTAATTTCATAACTCTGATAGCTTTTCTGTATCCTTCTGGGTGTGGCATTCCAAAGTTTCGCTCTATTTTTTCTTTTGTGTCTCTTCCTTTTTCGTGACCTATTACTGCTACAGGTTCTCCTTCAAAATAGGCAAAACCTGCTATTATTGCCTTGTCATCTCCATATTTTCTATCTCCGTGTAATTCTATAAAATCTGTAAATATGTTTTGGATATAGTCTATGGTATGTGGTCTCTTAGGGTGTCTAGCAAGTTGGACTTTTTCCCATGCAGAGAGGGAAGACATCTTTTGTCGTGCTAGTTTTTTGAATTTTCTTCTTAGTTCTACTAGTTCTGGGATTCTGTGTTTTTCTCCTTTTTTTATCTTTTCTCTTAAAAATTCTATTCTGTTTGATAGTTTTTGAAGTTCTTGTTCTATATCCATTTTTGTGTTTTCCATCTTTCCCCTCTAAAACTGTTTTATTACTAGATAAATATAAACTATGTAAAAGATTATTCCTATTGTGAAACCAAATGGTACTAGTTTTTTTGTTATAAAGGAGCTAGTAAGGGCGATAAATGATGCTACTATCGCAAATACTCCTGAAACAAAGGCTAAACCTGTTATATCCCATTGGGTAAATATTATCCCAAAGCTTACAGGTATGGTACTTTGGAAAACCATAGCACCAGAAACGTTTCCTATCGCTAATACATCTTTGTTTTTCCATATCCATATGACACTGTTTATTTTTTCTGGGAGTTCTGTTGCTACCGGTGCAATCAATAGTGAGAAAATGAGTGGAGATATTCCAACTAAGTGAGATAGGGTCTCTAGTCCATGTACAAATAAGTGCGCTCCAAAAATCATTATGCTTAGCGCCACTATGACTTGGAAGATTATCAAGAATGTTGGGGGGTTTTGAGATTTCGGTAAAAAGTACAGATGCTCTACTTCTTCCATTTCACTACTTTCACTTTTTAGGGTGATTATCACGTATATTATGTAGAGTATTACTAGAAATATCGCTGTGAATATCCTTAAGGTATGGTTCTCATAAGGTACAATAAATAAGGCTATAGAGTATGCAAACAAGAAAAATATAGTATCCCTTCTTAATGTATCTGCTTCGATGTTCAGCCCAAGCTCTCTTCTTTTTAGGAGGTATGCTATTAGGGCTGTAATACCTATCAAAGGAAAGGCTAATGTTGAAAGCATAAAGGGTGCGCCAAGTATAGCTCCTACTCCTATCTCATGACCGGCGTTGTCTGCAAAAAATAAGATGGCTATTATTGGGAGTATTGTTTCTGGAAGGGCTGTTCCTACTGCCGCAAGGACACTTCCAGTGAAACCTTGGGATACTTGGAGTCTATGTCCAAGGTATTCTATTCCATTTGTAAATAGTTCTGCGGCTACTAGAATGAGAAATAGACCTATTATGAATAGTGCTATGTCAAATATCAAAATCTACCCCTTATTTAGTTTCTGTTTTAGGATTTCTCCTAATGTTGCTAGTCCGTCTCCTTTTGATTTTACTTTTTCTATAACTTCTTTTAATTCTTGTTTTTCTTTTTCTTTCTCTACTGCTTTTATGCTAAGTACAATGGTTTTGGTTTTTGGGTCTATTGATATTATTTTGGCAGTGACTTCTTGCTTTAGAGATAGTACATCACTAGGGATTTTGATTTTTTCTTTTGATATTTCGTTTAAGGGTATGAAGCCTTCTAGGTCTTCGAAAATGTCAACGAAAGCGCCTCTATTTATCAGTTTTTTTACTGTTACAGTGATGTTGTCTCCTTTTTTGTATTTTTGAGTGAATTCTTTCCAAGGGTCTTCTTTGAACTGTTTTAGACCGACTTTTATTTTGTTTCTGTCTATGCCTAGTACTTTTACTTTTAGGTTTGTTTTTCCTTTTAGTATTTGGGATATGTTTTTTATCTTTGGATTCCATGTTGCGTCTTCTACATATAGGACTCCTTCTACTTTTCCAAGGTCTAAAATCGCTACTTTGTTTTTTATCTCTTTTATTTTTGCATCTATTACTGAACCTTCTTGATGCTCTTTTAGAAATTCTTCTAATGGGTGGGGTTTTGCTTTTTTTATACTTAGTTTTAATCTTCTGTTTTCTCTATCTAGTTCTATGATTTTTGCGTCTATTTTCTGTCCTATTTTAAAGTTTTCTTTGTATTTTTCAGGGTGTAGGTGGTCTGTCTCTGATTTGTGTATGAAACCTTCTAGCTCTCCTACTTTTACTACTAAACCGTAGTCGTTTATCTCTTTTATTGAGGCTGTTACTGTGTCTTCTTTTTCATGTGGAAACTGTTGCCAAGGGTTTGGTTCTAAGTCTCTTTTGCTAAATATGATTTTGTTACTGTCTTTGTCTAACTGTTTAATTATCACTTCTATTTCTTCTCCTTCTGTGAAGGAAAAGGGGGATACTCCTTTTTTCCAAGATAGAAGGGAAACTGGTAGAAAACCTGTTATAAGGTCATCTATTGATAAAACTAGCCCTTTTTCTGTTATTTTTTTGATTTTCGCTTTAACTGTTTTTCCTTCTTCTAGTAGTGAGAGTATTTTTTCTTTTTCTTTTTCTTTTTCTTCTTGTAATACTTTTTTTCTGGATACTACTATGTTTGGTGTTTTTCTTTTTTCGTCTATGTTGAGTATGTACACTTCTGTTGAGAAACCTTCTGGTAGTTTTTCTTCTTTCTTTATTTTACTTTCTGATAGGGGCATAAATGCTTTTATGCCTTGGAGGTCTACTATATACCCTTTTTCTAACGGCTTTTCTATTGTTGCTTTTACTTTTTGGTTGTTCTGATAGGCTTGTTTTAGGGATTCTAGTTTTTCTCTGAATAAAAGAGGTTTTCTTGTGAGGAGGAAATATCCTTCTTTGTTTCTTTTTCCTGTGAATACCGCTTTTATCTCTTGTCCTTCTGTTAGCTGTTCGTCTCCTAAGGGAAGTGCCGCTTCAGATTTCATTCCTATGTCTACAAATGCTGTATCTCCACTTATTTTTACTATTTTTCCTGTTACTGTACTTCCTTTTTTGATGTTGGTTTGTAAGGTAAGGTATTTTTCTAGTTCTTGTTCAAAGTTCTCCATTTTATTTTTTAACCTCTTTTAGAGTTTGTTATCTGTTTTATTGTTTCTACTACTTGGTTTATTATCCAATCAGGGGTTGATGCTCCTGCACTTACTCCTACATTTTTTACATTTTTAAACCATTTTGAATCTAGTTCGTCTGCTTTTTCTATGTGGAAGGTGTTTGGGTTTAAGGCTTTTGATATTTGGGCTAATCTGTTAGTATTTCCGCTATGTTTTCCTCCGATAATTATCATTATGTCAACTTTTGGAGCTAGTTTTTTTACTTCTTCTTGTCTTACAGATGTTGCATCACAGATAGTATTGAATATTTTTACTTCTTCTGCGTTTGATGCTATGTAGCCTACCGCTTTTTCGAAGAAGTCTTCATTTTGGGTGGTTTGTGCGACGATTCCTATTTTGTTTCTCTTTGGGAGTTTTTTTATAAGGTCTTCCATGTTTTCTACTACTATGCCTTTTCCTCCAGCTTCTTCGAGATGTCCTAATGTTCCTATCACTTCTGGGTGTCCTTCTTCTCCGATTATAACTATAAAATATCCTTCTTGGACTAATTGGCGAACTTTGTCATGTACTTTCTTTACAAAGGGGCAGGTTGCATCTAGTATATTTACTCCTTTTTGTTGGAGGTCTTTTTCTACTGATGGTGGTACTCCATGAGACCTTATTATAACTGTATCTCCTTTTTTTAGCTGGGTTTTATTTTTTAGCTCTTTTATGTTTAGAGTTTCAAGGAATTGAACTACTTGTTTGTTGTGTATAATAGGTCCGTTTGTGTATGCTCCTCCAAGCTTTTCTCCTGCTTCTTTTGCCATATCTACAGCGATTTTTACTCCAAAACAAAAACCAGCAGAGTTTGCGACTTTTATGTTAACCATGGTTTATACCTCTTTTAACTTTTTGATTTTTTCCATTATCTCTTGTGATGCTTGTTTGTAGTCTGTGTTTTTATCAAAAATAATAGGCTTTCCGATAATTATATTTATATCATACTTAAATAATTTAGGGAATTTATTGCCTCTTGGCAAAATTTTTTCTGTTCCTTGTATAAGGATTGGTATCACTGGTGATGCTGTTCTAGTTGCGAGGAGTCCTACTCCGCTTTGTGCTTTTCCAAATCTGTCTGGAGGCATTCTTCTTCCTTCTGGGAATATTCCTATACATTGGTTGTTTTTTAGGGCTTTTAGGGCTTTTTTTAGAGATTTGATGTCTTTTTTGTCTCTGCTTACAGGTATCGCTCCTGCTTTTTTTATAAGACTGCCTAGTATAGGAATTTTGAACAGTTCTTCTTTGGCTAGGAATAGGACTGGTCTTGGGGATATGGTGTTAAGTACTAATGGGTCTAGATGGCTCTTGTGATTTGCGGCAAGTATACAGCTTGTTTGTAGGGGTATGTTTTCTATTCCTTTTACTTTAATTTTTAGTACTTTTTTTATTGCAGGTTTTAGTTTGAAAAAAATCTTATATCCTGCTTGTGAGTAATATTTATCCATATGCGTCCAGAGATTCAGATATTTTTTAAATTATAACATTTTTATTGCATAGGCTTTCTAGAGGGCATTTTGTACATATTGGCTTTTTTTTGCAGTGTTCTTTTGCGTGTTTGACTATAAGGGCATGGTATTCTTGATAGATATGGGTATTTTTGGGTATTTTGTCTTGAATGAGTTTTTGGAGTTCGTCGTATTTTATATCTTTTTTTGTTAGACCTAACCTGCTAAATAATCTTTTTGTATAGGTGTCTACTACAAATATAGGTTTTTCTAATCCATATAAAAGTATTGAGTCTGCTGTTTCTTTTCCTATACCTTTGATGTTTAGTAGGGTCTGTCTTGTTATGTTTTCTTTTTTTTGAGGATTTATCGTTTTTACGAAGTTTTTTATAGTTGTTGATTTTCTTTTGTAGAAACCTGCTGGTTTTATCAGCTCTTGAAGTATGGAGATATTTATCTTTTGTAAGGTTTTCCAGTTTAAAACTTTTTTGGTTTGGAGGTTTTGGAGAGCTTTTTCTACATTTTTCCAATTTGTATTCTGGGTGAGTATAGCTCCTAATGATATTTCTAAAAAGGGGTCTGCTGTTGTACTAACTGGCCACCAGTCTTGGTAACCGTAAGTTTTGAGTAGGGTGTCGTATATCTTTAGTATCAATTTATTTTTTTCTTTTTGGGATTAGTGTAAACAGCATGTTTCTTCCTTCTTTTACTGGTTTTTTCTCTACATCTGCTATATCTATAGAGTCTTGTATTATTTTGTTGGCTAACTTTTCTCCAAGTTCTGGGTGTACATTTTCTCTACCTCTAAACCAAATCCATACTCTAACTTTGTCTCCGTTTTGTATGAACTCTCGTATGTGTTTTAGTTTTGTTTTGTAGTCGTGGTCTTCTATGTTTAGTTTGAATTTTATCTCTTTTACATGTTGTACTTTTTGTTTTTTCTTTGCTTCTTTTTCTTTTTTCTTTTGTTGGAATTTGTATTTTCCGTAGTCCATGATTTTGCATACAGGGGGATTGGCGTTTGGGGATACTTCTACTAGGTCGAGTTCTTTTTCTCTGGCTAGTTTTAAGGCTTCTTCTACAGGAACGATTCCTATATTTTTTCCTGTGTCGTCTATTAGACGCACTTGTCTTGCTCTTATTTTTTCGTTGATTCTTAGCTCTGCTACGATAACTAGCTTACCTCCAAGTTTATTTTTAGGTTTTTATTTAAAATCGTATGTTTTTTAAATTCTTTTTGTTCTTGTGGAAAGTCTTTTCTATAGTGTACTCCTCTACTTTCTTCTCTACCTAATGCAGATATTGTTACTGCTTTTGATAAGTTTATAATATCTTTTAGGTAATTATTATTGGTGCTTTCTTCTAATTGTTCAAGGTTTTTGATTGCTTCTTGAAGAGTATTTTTATCTCTGATTAGTCCTACTTTTTCCCACATAATTTTTTTTAGTTGTTTGACGATATTTTTATCCTCAATTTTTGCTCCTATGTTAGAGCTTGTTTTGTTAGTAATTTTACTAATGTTAACAAAGTTATTATTCATATTATAAACAAAAACTGAATAAGCTGTCTTGAAACCAAACACTATACATTCTAATAATGAGTTACTTGCTAGTCTGTTTGCTCCGTGTACACCTGTACAAGATACTTCTCCAACGGCAAAAAGTCCATCTATTTTTGTTTTGCCGTCTGCTTGAGCTTTTATTCCGCCTATTGTGTAGTGAGCCGCAGGACTTACTGGGATTTTTGTTATACCAGAAAGTCCTACATGGTTTAACATGTTTGCTATACTCGGGAATCTGTTTTCGAATATGATACCTTTTTCTTTTAGGGGAGTTATGTCTAGGTACACTTTTTCTCCTTGAAGTAGTTTTTTGAATATGGCTCTTGCTACTTCATCTCTAGGTTTTAGTTCGTCTATAAATCGCTCTCCTTTACTGTCTATCAAAATTGCACCTTCTCCTCTAACTGCTTCAGAAATAAGGTACGCTGGGTATCCTTCTATATTTAGCGCTGTGGGGTGGAATTGTACAAATTCTAAGTCCATTAATGTAGCTCCTGACCTATATGCTGTAAAGATTGTGTTTCCAGATATGTAGTATTGGGAGGTATTTCTGCTGAAAATAGAGCTATATCCACCTGTGGCTAGGATAACCGCTTTTGTTTTTATGAAAAATTTGCTTCCTTTTTTTGATATTATTACTCCTGCTATTTTATTGTCTACAGTGATAATCTCTTCTAGTTTGTATTCTAGTCCTATATGTATATTTTGGGTACTTATTTTTTCCCAAAGGGTCTTCCCTATGGCGCTTCCTGTTTTATCTTTTACATGGAGTACTCTCCTTTTTGAGTGCGCTCCTTCTTTTGTGAGTTTTAGTTTTCCTTTTTCTGTATCAAAGGGGACGCCGTACCTTATAAGGTCTATAACTCTTTCTACTCCTTCTTCTACAAGGATTCTAACATTTTTGTCTATGCATAAGCCTTTTCCTGCTTTTATCGTATCTAGATAATGGTACTGTGGATTGTCATCTTTGCTGATTGAGGCGGCTATTCCTCCTTGTGCTAGGAAGGAGTTGGATTTTCCTACAGTTGTTTGTGAAATTATCAGAGGTTTTATCCCAAGATTCGTAAGTTGTAATGCTGTAGAAAGACCTGCTATACCTGCACCAATGATAATTACTTCTACTTTTTCTTCAGGTATTGTGCTTAGGTCAAAGTCAGTGATGTATCTTTTCATCAAACGATTGTTGGCTCTTTTAGTTTTTCGAAAAGCTTTATCAAGGTGTCTGCTAGTTTTTGGGGGTTGTGTCTTGCGTATGTTCCTTTGTCTATCAGGTCTCCAGAGCATACCATAAGACCCATTTCAGATAAGTTTCCTGCATCTGCTACTACTGGTTCAGAATGCTCTTTTAGGTATCTTTTTAGTACTTCGTCTGGAGGTAGAGTGGTATTTACGATAACTGCATCTATGAATGGTTTTCCTACTACATTGTATAGAGCTTTGACATGGTCAGAAGCGGTGAATTTGTCTGTCTCTCCGTATTGGGTCATTACGTTTACTATGTATATTTTTTTGGCTTTGGTTTTTAGGAGTGTTTTTGCTATGTCTTTTACAAGGAGGTTTGGTATTATGCTTGTGTATAAACTTCCAGGTCCTAATATAATAAAGTCTGCGTTTAGTATTTTTTCTACCGCTTCTTTGGGAGCTTTTATATTCGAAGGTTCTAACCATATCTTTTTGATTTTTGCTTTTAGCTGTTTTCCGTATTCTGTTATCTCTGTTTCTCCTTCTATGATTTTTCCATCTGTAAACTCTGCTACAAGATTTACTAATTCAGCAGTTGAAGGGATAATCTTTCCTTTTATCTTTAGGATACTCGAGGTTATCTCTATAGCTTCTATAAAACTTCCTGTTATTTTTGTGAGAACAGTTAAAAAGAGATTCCCAAAGCTGTGTCCTTTTAGACCTTCTCCTTCTTCAAATCTGTACTGAAAGGCTTGGGATAGTATGGCTTCGTCTTCGGCAAGAGCTACTATACAGTTTCTCACATCTCCCGGAGGAGGTATATGTAGTTCTCTGCGGATTCTCCCAGAACTACCTCCGTTATCTGCGACGGTAACTATTGCTGATAAATCTTCTATCTTTTGTGGTACAAGATGTTTTAAGCCTCTTAATAGAGAAGATAACCCTGTACCCCCGCCAATAGTTACAACTTTCATCTTTTACCTCTTTAAATAAACTTTCATTTAATATCAACTTTTATTGAAAAATTTCAATATTTTTTCTCTGTTTACTTCGGTAATAAGTCCTCTTTCAGTTATTATTGTACTGATATTTTCTGCAGGAGTTATATCAAAAGATAAGTTTAAGGCATCTGACTCTTGTGGTGCAACTGGACAGTTACCGCAGTGTGTTATCTCTTTTTTATCTCTTATTTCTATAATAATATCTTCTCCTTTTTCCAAATTAAGGTCAAAGGAAGAGGTGGGAGCGGCTACATAAAATGGAATATTGTGCTGTTTTGCTAAAACAGATAGAGAGTAGGTACCTATTTTGTTTGCTACATCTCCATTGAGAGTTATTCTATCTGCTCCTACTATTACTGCATCTATCTTTCCCTGTTTCATCAAAAAACCTGCACAGGAGTCTACTATTATCTGATAGGGGATTCCTTCTTGTAAAAGTTCCCATGCTGTAAGCCTAGAACCTTGTAAATATGGTCGGGTTTCATCTACATACACAAATATGTTTTTCTCGTTTTCGTATGCAGTCCTAATGACTCCTAAGGCTGTTCCCCACCCAGAGGTAGCTAATGCTCCAGTGTTACAGTGAGTAAGTATTCTTGAGTTTTCTTTTATGAGAACTTCTCCATATCCACCGATAGCTTTATTTGCATGGAAATCTTCTAGGTCTATCCTTTTTGCTTCTGTAAAAAGCTCATCTACAAGTTTACTACCATATATCCCTTTTTGGGTAAGGTTTTTGAATTTTGTAGTCATTCTGTCTAAAGCCCAAGATAGATTTACCGCTGTAGGTCTGCTGTTTATCAGGGTGTTATATATCTGGTCTGCTTTTACTTTTAAGGAATCAGGATTTTGATTTTTGTACTGTTTTATGCCCATTGCAAAGCCGTAAGCTCCTACTATACCTATAAGTGGAGCGCCTCTTATTATCATATCTTTTATAGCTTTTGCTACTTGGAGATAGTCTTTTAATTCTAGCCACTCTTCTTGGAATGGAAGTTTTAGCTGATTTAGAACTAAAAGCTTGTAGTTTTCTACTTTGATAGGTCTAATATCTCTTAATAATTTCAATCATGTTCACCTATAATATATTTGGATTTCAACTATTATTATACCCAAATATTGGTATAGAATTTTAAACAAATTTGATTTATTATTTTACTAAAAATCCTTAACTTTTCTGGGGAGTTTAATGTTAAAAAAAGAAGATGTGATAAAGGTTGCTCAATTGGCAAAATTGAGGTTAAAAGAGGAGGAAATAGAGCTGTTTTCAAAACAGCTTCCTCAAATTGTGAGTTTTGTAGAAAAACTAAGTGAGTTAGATACTGAAGATGTAAAACCTTTTTATGAAGTTATAGAAAAAACTACTCCTTTGAGGGAGGATATTCCGCAAAAGGGTTTAACTCAAGAGCAGGCGCTATCTAACGCACCAGAGGCGGAAAATGGCTTCTTTGTAGTTCCTCGGGTTGTTGAAAAAGATTAACTCAAGTATATATTACTTTCACTTTTAAATTTTCTTGGAGGCACTATTAATGGGCGACACTGTAGAAAAAGACGTGAAAGAGTTAGAAGCAAGAAAAAAAGCATTAGAAACTGCTTTAACGCAGATTGAGAAAAAGTATGGAAAAGGGTCTGTTATGACCTTTTCTTCTGAAGCTGTAAAATCTGTGGAGACTATCTCTACTGGTTCTCTATCACTTGATATTGCTACTGGAGTTGGTGGAGTTCCAAAAGGTCGGGTTGTAGAGATATACGGACCTGAATCTTCAGGGAAAACAACTCTAACTTTGCATATAATTGCCCAGACCCAAAAAAATGGAGGCAAAGCGGTATTTATAGATGCGGAGCATGCTTTTGACCCTAAATATGCAAAAGCTATTGGTGTGAACCTTGATGATTTAATCATCTCTCAACCTGACTATGGAGAGCAAGCCTTAGAAATAGCAGAGACGCTTATAAGGAGTGGTGCTGTAGATGTTATTATTATAGATTCAGTAGCCGCTTTGGTACCAAAGGCTGAACTAGAAGGGGATTTTGATGATTCAAATATAGGTCTCCATGCTAGGCTGATGTCTAAGGCTATGAGGCTTTTAAAGGGGGCAGTAAACAAAAGTAATACTTCTCTCATTCTTATAAATCAAGTTAGAGAAAAAGTAGGAGTTATGTTTGGAAATCCAGAAACTACTACCGGTGGTAGAGCTATAAAATTCTTTGCTGATATGAGAATGGAGGTTAGAAAATCAGATATTAAAGATGCTGGAGAGAGAGTAGGAAGTAGAGTAAAAGTTAAAATTGTAAAGAATAAGTTGGCACCACCTTTTAAGGAAGCAGAGTTTGACATTATCTATGGAGAAGGTATATCTACAGAAGGAGAAATATTAGACCTTGGAGAAAAATTTGGTATAATAAAAAAGAGTGGGGCTTGGTATTCTTACGGTGATATGAAATTAGGACAGGGAAGGGAAAAAGCAAAAGAATTCTTAAAGATAAACCCTGATATTACCGAAGAAATCAAGGAAAAAATATTACAGGAATTAAACAATAATGGAACTTGACGAAATACTCAAATATGCAGTAGAAAAAGAAGCATCTGACATTCACATCAAAGTGGGAAGACCACCTACTATAAGAGTTCACAGAAGGCTTAGAACCTTAGACCACTTTTCTAAGATTACTGAAGATGATATGGAGGATTTTATAGATATTATTGTAAAATCCTCTAAAAAGAGAGAAAAGTTAGAAAGAGAAGGGCATTTAGATATATCTTATTCGATTCATAGGGTAGGACGCTTTAGGGTAAACATTTTCAGACAAAGGACTACTTATGCTTTTGCATTTCGGGTTATCAAAACTCAAGTTAAATCTATAGAAGAGTTAGGTCTACCAAAGAAACTGTATGACATAGCTCTAGAGTCTAGAGGTCTTGTATTAGTTACCGGTCCTACCGGTTCTGGTAAATCTACAACGTTGGCTTCTATGATAGATTATAGGAACAGGAACAAAGATGATGTGATTATAACTATTGAAGACCCTATTGAATATCTATTTTCAGATAGAAACTGCTATATAGTCCAAAGGGAAGTTGGTATAGATGCAGAAGAGTTCTCTTCAGCACTTAAAGCGGCACTAAGAGAAGACCCTGATGTTATTATGGTTGGAGAGATGAGAGATATAGAGACTATAGAAACAGCTTTAAGAGCGGCAGAAACAGGTCATCTAGTATTTTCTACTCTTCACACAAATGATGCAAAAGAGACTATAAACAGGATTATCGATATGTTCCCTTACGAATCTCAAAGACAGATTAGAATACTTCTATCTACTACTTTAAAAGCTATTATCTCCCAAAGGTTAATCCCAAGGTCTGATGGAACAGGGGTTATTCCTGCTGTTGAAGTACTTGTCAATGCTGGAGCTATAAAAGATGCTATCTTAGACTTGGATAAATTCCCTATGATAAATGAGTATATAGAAAAGGGTAGCCAGCAGTATGGAATGCAAAGCTTTGACCAAGCTATCTTGGATTTGTACAATAGGGGTCTTATAAGCTACAAAGATGCGCTTAACTATGCTACAAATCCAACTGATGTTGATTTGAAAATAAAAGGAATCCGTTCAGAAACTTATGGAGAAGACCTTTTCTTCGGGCAGAATGAATGAACAGGTAAAAAAGGAAGCTTTTAAACTTATCTCTAAAAGGGATTATTTTTCAGGAGAACTAAAAAGAAAACTTCTTCAAAAAGGTTTTGAAGAAAAAGATATTGATGAAGTTATAGATTTTTTAGTGAAAGAAGAGTACATACATGATGAAAAACTAAAAGAAAGGTACAAAGAGTTAGCGATACAGAAAGGAAAATCTAAATTAGCTCTAAAGAAAAAGCTATATCAAAAAGGGATAGAGGCGTTAGAGTTATCCTATGAAGAAGAACTTCAATCAGCTCTAAACCTGTTAAACAATAAGTACAAGAAAGAAAAAGAGTTTAAATCTATACTAAAATTTCTCATAAATAGAGGCTTTAGTTATTCTGTAGCAAAAGAGGCATCAAACATCTATCTAAAAGATTAAACTTTCACAGGTTCAAGATACTTTTTCAAAAACTTTCCTGTGTACGAGTTTTCGTTTTCTGCTATCTCTTCAGGAGTTCCTACTGCAACTATTTCTCCTCCTCTTTCTCCTCCTTCTATTCCTAAATCTATAATCCAATCTGCATTTTTGATTACGTCTAGGTTATGTTCTATTACTACTACTGTGTTTCCTTTTTCTACAAGTTTATTTAGTACTTTTATTAGTTTTCCTACATCGTGAGAGTGGAGTCCTGTAGTAGGTTCGTCAAGAAGGTATAAGGTTCTTCCTGTATCTCTTTTTGATAGCTCTCTTGTTAGTTTTATCCTTTGGGCTTCTCCTCCAGATAAAGTGGTAGCTGGCTGTCCTAATTTTATGTAGTCTAATCCTACATCGTACAGAACTTTTAATTTATTTTTGATTGATGGTACATTTTTAAAAAATTCTAATGCTTCTGCAACGCTCATATCTAGAACGTCTGCTATGTTTTTACCCTTGTATTCTACGGTGAGAGTCTCTTTGTTGTATCTTTTTCCTCTGCAGACTTCACATGTTACGTATACATCTGGTAAGAAGTGCATCTCTATTTTTACAACTCCATCGCCTTTACAAGCTTCGCATCTACCTCCTTTCACATTGAAAGAGAATCTTCCCGGGGTATAACCTCTTAATTTTGCCTCTGGTAAAGCCGCAAATATATTTCTGATACTGTCAAAAACTTTTGTGTATGTGGCAGGGTTAGAGCGAGGAGTCCTTCCTATTGGGGATTGGTCTACATTTATGACCTTGTCTATATGTTCCCAACCTTCTATAGTTTGATGTTTTCCTACATATTCATTTCTGTGGTGAAATCTATTTTTAGAAGCTTGCCAGAGTATATCGTAGATAAGAGATGATTTTCCAGAGCCAGATACCCCTGTAACTGCTACAAATAGACCAAGGGGTATTTCTACATCTATATTTTTTAGGTTATGTTCTTTTGCTCCTTTTATGATGAGTTTTTTGTCTGGTTGGGGAGTTCTTCTCTCTTTTGGTATTGGTATATTTAATTTACCACTTAGATACTTGCCTGTTAAGGAGTTTTCATTTTCTTTTATCTCTTCTGGTGTTCCTACAGCAACTATTTCTCCCCCGTATATTCCACTGCCGGGACCCATGTCAACGATAAGGTCAGCTTCTTCTATCGTTTCTGGGTCATGTTCTACTACTATAACAGTGTTATCCAAATCTCTTAACTCTTTTAGAGTATTTATTAATTTGGCTGTATCTCTAGGGTGAAGACCTATAGATGGTTCATCTAAAACGTACAGTACACCAGATAGTTTTGAGCCTATTTGGGTAGCTAGTCTTATCCTTTGGGCTTCTCCTCCAGATAAAGTGGTAGCTGAACGCTCTAATGTTAGGTAATCTAGCCCTACATCTAACAAAAATTTTAATCTTTCTTTTATCTCTTTTATTATCTTTTCTCCTATTATTCTGTCTTTTTCCGGTTTTGGCGATTTTTCAAACTCTTCAAAGAAGTGGTAAGCTTTCTTTATGTTCATCTGTACTATGTCCCAGATAGATTTTTTGTTTATAAGTACGTAGAGGGACTCTCTTTTTAGCCTAGCTCCATGACATACTGGACAGGTTACTTCTTTTATAAATTTTTCAAGCTCTTCTCTTTGTTTTTCGTTTTCTGTTTCAAGATATTTTCTCTCTAAATGAGGTATTATCTCTAAGAGAAGTTCATTTTTTATGTCTTGTGGAAGGTCTTTAAATTTTGTATATCTGTCTATAGAGTAGTAATAGAGTATGTCGAAAATCATTCCTTTTATGTACTTAAAATAAAAGCTGTCTGTTATCCTAAAAGCTTCTATAACAGAACGGTTGTAATCTACAAGGGTTTCTACATCTATTTTGTGTATAACTCCAAGACCTTTACACTCTGGACAAGCTCCATATGGACTGTTAAAGGAAAATAGTCTAGGGGAGAGTTCTGCTATTGAAAAGTTGTGTTCTGGGCATGCGAATTTTTCACTGTACAGATAATCTTTATTTTCAGATAGGTTGTTTACGATTATAAGTCCTTCTCCAAGTTTTAGGGCTTGTTCTATACTGTCAATAAGTCTTGTTCTTATCCCTTCTTTTATTACAATTCTGTCTACTACTATCTCTATTGTGTGTTTTTTGTTTTTTTCTAGTTTTGGAGCTTCTTCTATCATGTAGATTTTGCCGTCTATCCGTACCCTTGGGTATCCCATTTTGTTTATTTTGTCTAATATATCTCGGTGTTCTCCTTTTTTTCCTCTTATTATAGGAGCTAGTATCTGGAGTTTTGTTCCTTGGGGTAGTTTTAGTATCTGTTCTCCTATCTCTTCTGGAGATTGGGAAGATATTAGGTTGTTACATTCTGGACAGTGAGGTTTTCCTACTCTTGCAAACAGGAGTCTCAAATAGTCATAAATTTCTGTTACTGTGCCTACTGTGGAACGGGGATTTTTAGAAGTGGTTTTTTGGTCAATGGCTATAGCCGGGGAAAGACCATCTATACTGTCTACATCTGGTTTTTCCATAAGTCCTAAAAACTGTCTTGCGTATGCAGAGAGGCTCTCTACATAACGCCTTTGCCCTTCTGCATAGATAGTGTCAAAGGCTAAAGAGGATTTACCTGAACCTGAAGGTCCAGTTATCACTATCAGTTTGTTTTTAGGTAGTTCTAAGTCTATGTTCTTTAAGTTGTGCTGTCTTGCTCCATGTATAACAATTTTATCCATTTTGTACCCCAATTGTAAAAATTTCCAAATAATATATGCTAACTTTTTCTTTTTTGTAAAATGTTTTCACAAAGAGGTATCTCTTTTTCTAGGAAGATTTTAAAATTTTTGATTTTTATTTTAAAAGCTCTAAATTTCACTCCTCTTGAGAGAGCTTTTACAAATGTGTTTGAAAAATTTTTATCTAGTTTAAAATTAGGTGAAAAACATGTACATTCTCTAAGAATCAAAATTAAAATATAGGCTTGATAGCCTTTGTTTACGGCTTCAATAAGTTCTTTTAGATGTTTTTCTCCTCTTTTTGTAGGTGCATCTGGAAATAAGCATTTCGCCTCTGATTTTAGATTGCAACCTTTTAGCTCTACAAATATTTTGTCATTTATCAGATAGTCTATTCGGCTTTTTCCGAAGGTAACTTCTTTTTTTATTTTTTCTGGATAAAATCCAAGAACTCCATTTTTTATAGCTTCGTATCCTATTTTTGAGTGTATCGATGTGTTTAGTAATATTATTTCTTTGTCTGATTCTACAGCTACCAATTTGTAATCTGTTTTGTAACCTTTTGGGTTTTTAACTGCGAATATTTTTCTATTTTTTGTTAGTAGCTCTTTTAGTCTGCCCGGGTCTGCTATGTGGCATTTTACTACTTTTTTATCTATCTGGCACAATCCTACAAACCTATTTGGTCTATCTATAAATATACCTTCTTCAATTTTTCCTAACTTTTGTAAATCGAAAAGGGGTATCAAAGACCTAACAACTCCTTTACTTCTTCATCTAGTTTTTTACATCGAGGGCATATGTACTCTCCATCATTTTTGTAGGAGAAAGGAACCATACATTCTGCACAGGGTATCATTACATGCTGTATAAGGGACTTTGTTTTGTATACGAAATCTTCTAGATTTAGTTTCTCTTCTAAGTGTAAACACTGTTCTGGACAAACTTCATGACAGATTCGGCATTTTATACACAACGAGGGTTTAAATAGTATCTCTAATCTATCCTGTCCCCCATCTAAAGCACCTGTAGGGCATATATTGTAGCAAATAAAACAGTTTGTACATTTTTCCCATTCTATCCATTTTTGAGAACTAAAAGTTATCTTATCAACTTCTACATATTTGTCTTTGAGGTCTAACTGTTTTTCTTTTAGTGTGTCTAACAGTACTTTTCTTTTGGTTGGGTTTACTTTTTCTTCAACTATATTCTTTGGTGCTTGCTCTATTTCTTGGTCTTGTTCGTTTATCGGTAGATTTGGGGATACTGCCCAAAAAGCTAATGATGCTGTAGTTTTTGTAAATTTCTTTAGAAAAGACCTTCTAGAAGGTTCTTCTTTTTTTTCTGGTTTATAAGAGATGTTTTCTAATTTTATTTCGTATGGTACTTCTAGTTTTCCTAGTACATAGTTTGCTTCTTGTACCGCTTCTGTTATCCTTGATTTTAGTTTTCCAATAAAACAGCTGTCACAGTGTCCCATGTCTAGGACTATATCTTCTTCTCTTTTTAAGGCTAAGGATATTAGATATTGAGAATCTATCGAAGCTAAACATGGAACATTTAGCTTACAGCTTACAAAGTCCCATTTTCTATCACAGAAATTATCAAAAAACTCTTTTGGGTCAAAACCGTTTAAAGAAAAGCTCTCTGTAGGGCAGATTCCAACACAAGCTCCACAAGATACACAGTTATCTGAATTTAGCTGGATTTTATCGTTCTCTAGGGAAATAACACCGTCAATAGGACAAACATCAGTACATCTACTACAAGAAGAAGGTTTGTAGTATGTATGTACACAAGAATATATATCAAAAAACAGCCTTGCCATTTTACACCCTCTTTATTTTTTAAAAAAACAAATTATGCTTTTTTCTGTGGCATTTCCATGGATAGAACCACAACAAGCCACAGTAATGTTATAACTGACAAAAATATAAAAACGGTCATAAACCCAAATTTTAGTAGGTATCCTGCACTTACCCCTCCAACAAAAGCTCCTAAGAATTGGGCTGTATTAAAGACCCCAGAAGCGGTACCTTTTACTTGGGGTTTTGCGTATCTACTCATTAGTGAAGGCATAATAGGTTCTAACATCATAAAACCTGTAAAGTACACGATTATTGAAATAATCGCAAACAAGAAACGGTCTGTCAAAAACATGAACATGGTAAAAGAAATTATAAGAACTATAATAGCCGCTATTTTTACTTGTTTTATAAGACCTTTTTTCTCTGCAATGATAGTACTAGGTACCATAATAGTAAGACCAACCAAGAACATAACAAGATATACTTTCCATAAATCTTTTGGAGACATAAAGTTTTTTAGGATAAGTGGGGCTACTGTAAATACAGCAGTTAATCCCATGTGAAGAGTAAACATACCAAAATCCATTTTGAGAAGATTTTTATCTCTTAAAACAGTACCTAGATAAGAAGCTGTAAATTCAGCATCATCATGATGGACGATAATCTTAGGTCTTGGAATTCCCCATATGATATACGGTAGAGAAATTAAAGCTAAAATAGCGGTAAAGGTAAATACACCACCTAATCCAAAATGTGCGGCTATCCAAGGACCTAACACCATGCCAAAAGCAAAAGCCATACCTATAGAAGCACCAATGGTTGCCATAGCTCTTGTTCTAACTTCTTCTCTTGTTAAGTCAGCTATTAGTGCTATAACTACAGAAGATACCGCTCCCATACCTTGTAAAAATCTCCCTATGATAAGGAGATAAATATCTTGATTATAAGATGCATAAGCCGCAAGTCCGCTACCTGAGAAAAATATAATAGTAGATAACACAAGGATAGGGATTCTTCCGTATTTATCACTCCATAGCCCATAGGGAATCTGGAAGAAGGCTTGGGTAAGCCCATATGCTCCTATAGCTAAACCAACTAAAAATGAAGTAGCCCCCGGAAATTCGGAAGCATATATACTTAGTACAGGTAATACTAAGAAAAGTCCTAACATTCTTAAAGAGAAGATACCAGCTAAACCTAGTGTAGCCTTTCTCTCTTCTGGAGTGAAATCTTTATCTATCAATTTATTTAAACCCCCTATTAGTCGTAGATACGTTGTATAATTTTACTATAATCGAATATTTATTATAGGTTGATAAAATCAAACAAAGAGAATATGCAAGACCGTACATAATATATGGAGTTGGAGGTAATAAGCATATCGGTTTTCTCTTTGGATTTACTGGAGGTTTTGGACTTAAACATTTCATTAAGGAAAAAATCGCCTTAGATATTTCCGTGAGAGGCTTCTACCTTTGGAAAGGTAGATTTGATGGGATTATAACTGCTGGGGTTACTTATCTTTTTAAATAAGATGTATTCATCTTTGGTTTTAAACCTTAGGATTTCTAAAACCTTAAAATCCAAAAACTCCCTTTTTGCTAGATAAAAAGAGCAGTACTCTAGACGTAAATCTCTTTTTAGAATATCCTCTCTTTCTCTTTCTATATAAAATAAAAGACCATAGCTTAATCTATCTTTCCCAAAATAAAAAAGTTTATTATCTTTCGTGATGTCTGCTACTACTATACCGTATTTCTTCTCAAGGAAAGAGTTCCCAGATACAGCTTTTATAGGTAGATAAACTATATCAAACAGTATTCTAAACCATATCAAACCGATAGCCATATAGTAGATAGGTTTTTTCCATACTCTAAAAGCTAAAACCAAAAACAAAAGTCCAAAAATTAAAGAGATAAAGCTTATGTATTCTACATCTCTTGTATACCTGATGACCAAAAGAGCAAAAGATATTCCAGATAGACCTATCAATAAGAAAAAATATACAAACTTTATAAGTTTTCTTTTAAATGAGCTATCACTATAAAAATACATATACACAAACAGTGTAATTAAAAAAGGAAATAGCATATAGATATACCTTTGATTTGCACCGGGAGAAATCCAATATACAGAGTAATTAAAAACAAAAGCTATCATAGAAAATCTAAGAAACCTGTTATCTTTAAAAACAGAGAAAAGTTCCTTTCTAAAAAGGAAAATTACCAAAAAAGACCAAGGAAACAGAGCTATCAAACTTTTAAGGGGAAAATTTACAATATGAAAAAAGAAATCAAAAGTAGGATTCTCCATAACAGTTCTTTGGCTAGATTCTTTCCATAGAAATCTAAGGTAATCTTCTACAGGAGCATACTGGTTGTACAGATATAGATAAGAGCCTACAGTAGTTAAGAAGATAATAATCCCGATAAAATGCCATATAGAAAAGAGAAGTTTTAACTTTCTTTCAAAAAACAAAAAAGATATTAAAGTGATGTACAAAAATAGTATCGAAGGAAAACCTTTTGTTAAAAAGCCTGCACTAGCAAAAACAAAAGGAAAAACAGAAATCAATCTTTGATTTTTATAAAAGAACCAAAATATAGAAACTATACTCAAATAAGTGATAAAAGAGTAAAAAATATCAATCTCCCCAAGAAGAGAGAAATAAAATAAGATAGTGCCACTAGTAATAAACAGTAACGAAGAGAAAAAAGCTATACGTTTGTCTAAGAAATTTGATGAGATTAAATAATGGAACAGTCCTATAAAGAGAACAGATACGACCGTTGGTAATCTTACAGCTAGCTCGGAAAATCCGTTCAAAAGCTTTGCTGAAAGTATCAAAATCCAGTTAAACAAAGGAGGTTTTGCAAAATACAGCTCCCCCATGATAGTAGGGACTATAAAATTTCCTGTTAACAGCATCTCTAGGGCAACAACAGCTCTTCTCGGTTCTTCTAAGTATAGAGGGAAAATACCTAAATTCCATACCAGTGAAAAAAGCAATAAAATTAGGATAAGATAATATCTAATCTGCAATATAGACCTCAAAATAGTTTTTAAATTCAAAACATTTAGAAAAAGAGTATCTTAATAATAGATTACTATGAATTTGTCATATGGTAAAAATACTTCTAAATTTTATATTCTATTTATAACAAAAGATTTAAAAGGGTGTTATCATGGGTAGAGTTATAATAGAAACGCTTGATGAAAGAGAATTAAAAATAAGAACATCTTTAACCTCAAAACAGATAGAAAATCTCGTCAAAGAAATAGAAAAGAAAGAAAAAGCAAAAAAGCTTGTAGAAGCTACATTTGGGACACTAAAAGAAAGCAAAAACTTAGAAAGGTTGTCAGAAGAACAGTGGTATGAACAATAAAATATTTATAGACAGCTCTATTTTTATTGAAAACTTCAAAGGAAACAGTACCGCAAAAGAAATATTAGAAGTAGCAATTGATATTTGTATAAATAGCATTGTATTTTCAGAAGTTATTTTTAAATTGTTAGCTCTAAAATCTGGGAAATCTCCATTGACTCTTAGAAGTCAAAAATCAGTATCTCCACTAATAAAAGAACTAAAAGATTATTCAAATCTGCTTTTGCTGTTTAATGTCTTGGGAGAGACAAAAGATATTCTAAGAATATCTCTTAACTATATGCATAGGTACAATCTGCTTACAAACGATGCTTTGATTTTATCTACGTGTAAGTACTACAACATACCTAAATTAGTATCTTTTGATAGAGATTTTGAAGAGGTTGCTAAGAATGAAGATATACAGCTAATAAAAAGTGCAAAAGATTTCGAACTTTGAATCTACACAAACAGATAGTCAAAAAGCTAAAAGTATACTTATGAAAGTAAAATACCTAAATTCCATACCAATGAAAAAAGCAATAAAATTAGGATAAGATAGTATCTAATCTACAATATAGACCTCAAAATAGTTTTTAAAATTATACAATCTGGAGAACATTGGAAAAAGATGAGAGAAAAGAGAGTATTTATAAGTGTAGGAGAGATTTCGGCAGATAACTACGCATCAGAACTTATAAAGAAACTACCAGAGATAGAATGGGTAGGAATAGCAGGTCCCAAAATGAGACAAGCAGGGTGTAAACCTATAGAAACTATAGAAAATCTCTCTGTAGTAGGTATAACCGAAATTATCCCAAAATATCTTCATATAAGAAAAGTTTTCAATAAAGCTGTTCAAACACTAAAACAAGATGTAGATATGCTTATAGTGGTTGATTATCCCGGATTTAACCTAAAACTATTAAAGGAAGCCAAAAAACTCGGTATCAAGACAGTCTATTTTATAGCCCCACAAGTTTGGGCTTGGGGAGAAAAAAGGATAAAAACTATAGTCAAATATACTGACCTATTGATTGCTATCTGGCCTTTTGAGAAAGACCTGTATAAACCATATCAAACAGACAATTTTAAAGTAGAGTTTGTAGGACACCCTATTTTGGACATTATCAGAACAACACACACTAAAGAGAGTTTTAGAGAAAAATTACAGATACCTCAAAACAAAAAAATAATAGGTCTATTTCCCGGAAGTAGAGAAAACGAAATAAAACATATACTTCCTATAATGCTAAAGGCTGGTGAGTTAATATACAAAGCTGATAAAACCTTACATTTTGTACTTCCAGTTACGCAGAATCTAAAAGAAACTGTAAATGATTTTGTAAAACAGTACGACTTACCTTTGAAAACTGTAGATAATACAGTTTTTGAGTATCCAAACTATGAAACGATGAATAACGCTTTTTTTTCTATAATAACTTCCGGAACAGCCACTTTAGAAGCTTCTATATTTACAAACCCATTTATAGTAGTTTACAAAGTTAGTCCCTTAACATACATGCTAGGAAAGATGCTTATAAAAATACCTTATATAAGCCTTCCAAACATAATAGCCCAAGAGGAAATAGTAAAAGAACTTATCCAAGATAAATGTACCCCTATAAACTTAGCAAATTGGAGTCTAAAATATATCTTTGATAAAGATTTATACATGAAGACAAAGATTCAGCTAAAAGATAAAGTTAAAAACAGATTAGGAGAAAAAGGAGCTTTGGATAAAACAGCAAAATTAATAAAACAGGAGCTACAGATATGAACTGGCTAGAAGAAGGAAGTAAGTATCTCATGCCTAACTATGCTAGGTATCCTATCCTCTTTGAGAAAGGAGAAGGGGTCTATCTGTATGACGAAAAAGGAAACATATATTTAGATATGCTAGCAGGAATCGCTGTAAATGTGTTAGGTTATAGTCACCCTGCGATAACAAAAGCAATATGTCAGCAAGCAAAGAAATTAATACATACCTCAAATCTTTTTTACATAAAACCCCAGATAGAACTAGCCAAAATCTTAGTAGAGAACACAATAAAAGGTAAAGTATTTTTCTGCAATAGTGGTGCAGAAGCTAACGAAACAGCGATAAAGTTAGCTAGAAGATACTTTTTTACAAAAGGAGAAAACAGATACGAAATCATAACATTCAAAGGTGGTTTTCATGGAAGAACTCTTGGGGCATTATCTGCAACATTCACACCTGAATATCAAGAAGGATTTAAACCTCTTTTAGAAGGTTTTAGGTATGCAGAGTTTAACAGTATAGATTCTGTTTTGGACAAAGTAAATGAAAAAACAGCTGGAGTCATGATTGAAATAGTGCAAGGAGAAGGAGGTATAAATCCAGCCAAAAAGGAATTCCTACAAGACCTTCAAAACTTGTGTAGAGAAAAGAATATTCTACTGATAGTAGACGAAGTTCAAACAGGTATAGGAAGAACCGGGAAGCTTTTTGCTTTCCAGCACTTTGACTTAAATCCAGATATAATCACTACAGCAAAAGCCCTTGGGGGAGGAGTCCCCATCGGTGCTGTAGTAGCTAAAGATAATGTATCTTCCACCTTCTCTGCTGGTACTCACGGCTCTACTTTTGGAGGAAACTACCTAGCGACAGAAGTTGCAAAACAGGTATTAAAAATCGTAAACCAGAAAGATTTCTTAGAAGAAGTATCAGAGAAAGGAGAATATTTTAAACAAAAATTAAAAGAAACCTTTGGTTTCAAAGTAAAAGGATTAGGATTGATGATAGGTTTAGAGCTACCTTCTCACATAGAAGCAAAAGATATAGCCAAAGAATCTCTAAAAAAGGGACTGATTATAGGAACAGCAGGGAAAAATACATTGAGATTTGTACCTCCTTTGATTGTTCAGAAAAATCATATTGACGAAGCTGTAGAAAAACTAAAACTAATAATAAGATGAAGAAAATTCTTATATTTATTTTTCTTACTATAAGCATAGCTACCACAGCATATCCAGCGGTAACTTGGCATCTAAAAGCTGGTTATGCAAAACCAAGATTGGATATGGACGGGTATTTTATCGTTGGAGAGTTTGATTACAAATTCTATGCAAAGAGACATTTTGGATTCAAACCTGTAGAGACAGACCATTGGTATGTAGATATAGGAATCCCCTTTCTCCCGAATGTAAAGATAGAAAATCAACCATTCGCAGTTTACGGTAAAAAGTGGATGAAGTTTCCAAAGGGTGTAGAATTATTTGGGATAAATTTTGAAGCATACGACAAAGTTCAAGCAGAAATAGTATTTCATATAAACTATGATGTAACATTTTATTATGATATAAAAGTACCGTTGTTTTTTACCACACTAAAAGTAAAACCGGGTATACTTGTAAAATGGTTAAAAGGCTGGATGTACGGAAAGGCAATAAAATTAAAACAAGAAGAAAAAAAATATATAAACACAATGGGAGGAGCTTTTTATTTAGGATTTGAGACAGAGTTGCCGTTGGTATATATTTTTAGTTTAGGATTAGAAACAGATTTTAAAGGTTTTGCATACCTTAATACTTGGTATGTAGACATAAAAGCTATAACAAAGTTAAAACTAACCGCTTTTAGAAATATAGGTGTTATATACTGGGGAGTAGGGTACAAATACTGGCACATGGTTCTAAAAAAACTGCCAAATGGAGAGCCTGCCGACCCCCAGATGGATATTAAGATGGACGATTATTTTACCGAATTAGGTATAGAATTTTAAAAGGAAGGTGAATGTGAAAAAGATAACAGCTACCTTGATACTTTTGCTTACTACTACGATTTCATATGCCAAACCTTTTATGCACCTAAAGGCTGGTTTTTCAAAACCGAAGATGGACGTAACAGGGTACTTTAAGACAGATGGGAAAACATACACCTTAGATGGAACTTTTGGACTAAAAGGAACAGAAAAAACCCACTTTTATATAGACATAGGTTTACCTATTCTTCCTAATTTCAAGTTTGAATCTCTACCTTTTGAGCATTATGGAAAAAATGTTGTAAAGATACCTGTAGATACAGGTATCTTCGGTATAAAGTTTAGCGCATACGACAAAGTTACTTCTAAAGTGGTATTTAACCAGAATAACGATTTTATCATCTACTATGACCTTGATTTTCCATATATAAACCCAAAACTTGGATTTGCGGTAAAGTTTATAAGTGGGTATCTCTATGCAAAGGCAGAGAGATTTAATCAAGAAGAGAGAAATGATGTAGAGACTTTGCTTCCTCTTTTGTATGTAGGAAATGAAACGAATATCCCTTTTATCCCTTTTTTGTTTGACTTGGCATTAGATTTAGAACTAAAGGGAATAGCTTTTTATAACTCATTTTTCTTAGACTTAAAGGCTATGGGAAAATTAAAATTAACAACATTTAGAGAAATTGGTATAATCTATGCAGGAATGGGGTATAGATACTGGCATTTGGTTCTAAAGAAACTTCCTGATGGAAGTGAGTCAGACCCAGAAATGAATATAGAATGGGAAGGAACGTATCTTGAGTTAGGAATAGAATTTTAATAAAAGGGGGTTTAATTATGAAAAAACTTATCTTTTCTTCGTTACTCACTCTATCATCTATATCAATAGCTTCTGCTCTTCCAGCGATAGATGCAGTTTTTGGTATAGGATACAATAGCCTATCACCTTCAGGTTATCTAGAATATGGAGACCCAAATACTGCAAGCAGTCTTGATTTGGAAGATGACCTTAACTTAGGGGATTCAAAGAAAGCTTACTTCTACGGGATAATTGATTTTCCAATACTTCCAGCTCTGAAAGTAGAATACATGCCGTTCCAGTTTGATGGTACAGGTGTAGTAAACACAAGCATAACATTTGGTAATGTTACTTTTCCTACAAGTACTCGCGTATATACAGATGTGAATTTTGACCAATATGATATATCCTTGTATTACGGTCTTCCTATTCCTTTCATACACCCAAAATTTGGAATTACTGTAAAATATCTAGACGGTTGTGTAGAGGTTAGAGATTTGAATAACCCTCTTAATTCAGAAAAAGCAGACATCACCCTTCCAATACCTATGGTATATTTAGGTGCTGACATTAGAATCCCTCTGATTCCAAAAATATCAGACATAATTTTTGATGTAGAAGGGAAGTGGGTAGGTTACGATGGACATTCTATAACAGACCTTAAAGTACTTGGAAAAGTAAAATTATTGAGAGTACCTTTGGTAGGTAGTCTATTTGCTGGTGTAGGATACAAATACCTAAGACTAAAATTAGATGACTTAGAGGTGGACGATAAAACGTTTAACTCTGATATAAAAGTTCAAGGATTTTTAGGAGAGGTTGGAATAGAATTTTAATGGTTGTTACAGAAAAAGATATAGTAGACTTCTTAAAAAGAAGAGGGAAACCAGCTTACTTCAAGATGATTATGCGTAAGCTGGGAGTACCTAAAACAGAAAAAAAGGTACTTCGAAGACTTTTAAAACGCTTAGTAAAAAAAGGAGTAATAAAATACATAAAAGGAAAATATATCCTTGCCCAGATAGAAGAAGAGCAAGGCTTAATAAAAGGTAAGGTAGAATCTCACCCAAGTGGTTATGGTTTTTTGATAGTAGGAGAAGATGTAGAAGACCTATTTATCCCACCTCCAGAGATGAAATACCTCTTTGATGGGGATATAGTTCTTGCAAAACCTATTAAAAGAAAGAGAAAAGACGAAGCAAAAATAGTAAAAGTTCTCCAAAGAGCATTAAAAACTGCTGTAGGTATTTTAAAAAAAGGTAAAAAGGGATATTATGTACTCCTTGCAGATATGCCGATACCTCACAAAGTAAATGTATCCAAGAGAAATGTCAAAAGTAAGAATGCAAAGGTAGGTTACTATGTGGTAGTTGAGATTACTCAATATCCAGAAAAAGGGAAACCAGAGGCAAAAGGAAAGATAATAAAAGTCTTAGGAAAGACAAAGAACACTCTAACAGTGGCAGAGATAGTAGCACGAAAGTACAATCTTCCTATGGAGCATTCTAAAGAAGCGATAGAAGAAGCAGAAAAGATATATCCAGTAGTACGAGTTACCAAAAATAGAAAAGACCTTACAAATCAAATATGTTTTACTATAGACCCAGAAAGCGCAAGAGATTTCGATGATGCAGTTGCGATACAAAAAGAACAAGAAAACTACAGACTCTTCGTTCATATCGCTGATGTCTCTTACTATGTGAAAGAAGGCTCTATCATAGATAAGGAAGCTTATGAAAGAGGAAACACTTATTATCTACCAGAAAGAGCCTTGCACATGTTGCCAGAAAAACTATCAGCAAATCTGTGTAGCCTAAGACCAAAAGAGAGAAAATACGCTTTTACCTGTGAGATGCTTATAAACCCAGAAGGGAAAGTGATAGATTATGATATTTATGAAAGTGTGATTGAGAGTAAAGCGAGGCTCACCTATGACCAAGCGTTAAGAATAATACTAGGAGACCCAGAGCTAGAAGAGAAATTTCCGTTTGTAGTCTATCCTCTTAGACTTATGGAAGAGCTAACAAAAACACTTCTTAAAGAAAGAGAAAAAAGGGGGAGCATAGATTTTGACCTTCCTGAATCAAAGATTCTATTTACTGAAACAGGAGACCCTTATGATGTAGTACCTTATGAGAGACATTTTACTCATCAGATTATAGAAGAATTTATGATACTTGCCAATAAAACAGTTGCGAGCTTTATGGAAGAGAAAGGGTATCCTTTTATATACAGAACTCACGAACAACCTGACTTGGATAAAGTGGTAAAGTTCGTTGATTTGGTATCTGGTCTTGGCTATCAAGTCTCTTATCCAGAGAAAATAACTCCCCATTTTGTTCAAAATTTACTAAAAAAGGTAGCTGGGACTCCAGAAGAAAACCTTGTGAGATTTATGGCTCTTAGGACTATGAAGCAGGCAAAATATACTGTAGAGAATATAGGGCATTTTGGGTTAGCTCTTCAGACTTACACCCATTTTACGTCTCCTATAAGGAGATATGCAGACCTTGTAGTTCACAGACTATTAAAAAAAGCTATAAAGAAAAAGTTTACCAAAAGAGACCTGCAAAAATTACCAGAGAAGTTAAAGCCAGTAGCCCAGCAGTGTTCTACTATGGAAAGAGTTGCAGAAGAGGCAGAGAGAGACGCTCTTGATATGCTGAAGTTAAGGATTCTTAGTGGACATATAGGAGAAGAGTTTGAAGGAATCATAACAGGGGTTGTTTCATTTGGATTATTTGTAGAGATAAGTAGATATTTGATAGAAGGTTTGATACCTATTTCGTCACTGCCGGGGCAGTTTAAATATGATGAGTTAAATCAGCGGTTAGTATCTGAAGACCAATCTTTTAGACTGGGAGATAAGATAATGGTAAAAATAGAGAAGGTAGACGAAGATTTGAAAAAGTTAGACCTTTCTTTTGTACAAAAAGCCTCAAAATAGCCTAACTTCCGCCTTTTTATCTTTGTTCTTTAGAAACTTTGATTATCGTTTTTACATTTCCTCTAGGATTCCAGTCCCCAATCACTTCCAAAAACCTAGGTTTTAGAGTATAGTACAGCTCATCAAATATCTTGTTTGTAGCTTCTTCGTGAGATATGTACTGATTTCTGTATTTGTTTAGATAGAGCTTCAAAGATTTTAGCTCTACTATGTATTTATCTGGAATGTATTTTATCTTGATTACAGCGTAATCTGGGTAACCAGAACGAGGACACAGGCAAGAAAATTCAGGAAAGGTTATCTCTATCTCATAATCTCTATCAGGATAAGGGTTCTCCCATGGTTCTAATTTTGCTTCTAAAATCTCTTTTTCTCCATATTTTAAGTTTTTGGTGGACATATAACTCCTCCTTAGTACTATCTATAAGTTCACTATATAAGAAAGATTTATTTATTTTAGAAAAATTTAGTAAAAATTCTGATTTATACATCTCTATTTATTATAAACTTTGCAAGGTTTATTAAAACTTCAGGATTTTTGATTTTTTCTATACTAGAGATAGCTTCCTGTACATGTTTTTTGGCAAGCTTCTTAGATTCTTCTAATCCATAAACGAGAGGATAGGTCAATTTAGACTTTTCTATATCTTTTCTCACTTTTTTTCCAAGTTTTTCTTCCTCTCCTTCGATGTCTAAAATATCATCTTGTATCTGAAAAGATATTCCTATATTTAGCCCATAATTTGCAAGAGCTTCTTGCTCTTCTTGTGATGCATCAGCCAAAATCGCCCCTATGTGGCAACATACCTGTATAAATTTTGCTGTTTTATGTATATGAATAAACTCAATATCATCAAAAGTGCCTTCCTTCTCATGTAGAATGTCTGCTGTCTGCCCAGCAACCATTCCAAATACACCTGTACCATGAGCTAGGAGGTTTATAACCTTTATAAGTTTTTTAGGGTGTATCTTTTCATTTTTAGATATTAACTCAAAAGCATAAGATTGAAGACCATCTCCAGCTAGTATAGCAATTGCTTCCCCGTAAACAATGTGAGATGTAGGCTTTCCTCTTCTTAAACCGTCATCGTCCATAGCTGGCAAATCATCATGTATAAGAGAATACGTGTGCAGAAATTCTGTGGCTACAGCTATATCGATGATGTCGTTTATATCGTTTTTTCCTAGTGCTTTAGCAGATTCGAGAACTAGTATAGGTCTTAGCCTTTTGCCTCCGGCTTTTACACTGTACTCCATAGCTTCAAATAGTATACTAGGTTTACCTTTTGGTAAAAATCTGTCAATGTTTTGGTCGATAAACTCGGTGTAATTTTTTAGATACTGTTTTATATCCATTTACTTTCCTTTAAATAGGCTTCCTACTGTGAGTGCAGAGATTATTTTTACCATATCTTCTGTTTTTATGTTTATCTTTTGATAAAAACTCTTCAAGTTCTGTGTAGTGTATCTCTCTTTTTGCTATTCTTTCTAAAATCCATTGAAGATTTTTGTCCTCAATCTCTCGAGCTAGCTTAGAGAATTTTTCTTTCTGTTCTTTTTCTTCTTTTTTTGTTTCTTCTACTATCTGTTTAGGGTCTTCTAGTTTTTTTATAGGTTTTAAATCAAAACTTGGTTCCCCTCCCATATGGGACACCTCTTCTGCTAACCAACCAAAATGTTTCATCTGGTCTATAGCTTTTTGTTCTAGCTCATCACTTAGGTGAGGATTTTTGAATTTAAGGATAAAGGATTGATATAGATGTTCTAATATTTTCGCATACTGGTCTTGTAGCACTGTGTTTAGGATAGAGATTATCTTTTGTTTGTTTTCATCAAAAATTGCTTTTGTATTTTTTTCTTTTAGTTTTGTTTGGAGATGTTTAAAAATCTCTTTATGAGAGGTTTCATCATCGATAGCCCTTTCTAGGATTTTTTTTGCAGTTTCATCTTTTAGGTCTTTGTACTGGTTTTTGTACTCTTTTATAGCTAACTCTTCTGCTTCTTCATCTAGTTTTATAAGCTCTAAAGGTGTAGGAGCATGGAGGAATACAGAAGCTCTTTTATCTATGCTAGGCTTACCTCCTAGCTGAACTACCTTATGTGCAAAAGCTCTTAGATGTTTCATCTCTTCTCTTGCTATCTCTTCAAGTTCTCCTTCTATTTCACACTCTCCTAATGTGTAGGCGTGGAATAGGTACTGCACTATAGCTGAATGTTCTAAAGATATATTGTAATTGAAATAGTTTATTATCTTTTTCCTTTCAAGGTCTTCCATCATCACTCTCCAAATAGTTATCTTTTAGGTACTTCTTTTCAATTTTAATATCACTATAATATCTGTCAAACTCTTTCTTTGCCTTCCATCTAAGGTACAACACATAAGGTACAGTGATTATAACGATAAACAGTAAAGCAACCAAGAAGAAGATAGAGACAAGGATTCCTAAGACAATAATGATAGACGCTAAAAGAAAAATCCATATTTTTGTGATTAAATTATTCATGATATTACCTACTTTTTAATTTTTGGTTTAAATTATGTTTAAATTTATACTCTTTTGCAAAAAGTTACATACTCAAAGCATATGAAAAAATTATATTTTACTTGGAATATAAAAGAAAAACCAGAAGATTTTGTGGTAGAAGAGATAGCCAAGCACCAGATTGATAACAGTGGAGAACATTTCTTATACATCTTAGAAAAGAAAAATTTTACTACAAGAGAGCTAGCTAATTTGTACAATTTTAGTTACGCAGGATTGAAAGACAAAGTAGGAATAACCCGCCAGTACGTTTCTTTTGATAGATTTGTAGGAGATACTTTTGAGTATATCCGTAAAGATAGGTTTTATAGATTTTCCTTTGTAGGAAGGACAAGAAAAAAGATAAAGTTAGGAAGACTCCTAGGTAACAGATTTTGGATAAAGTTAAATCTAAGAGATATTATACTCACAGATTGGTTTATCAATTATTACGACACACAACGGATAAAAAATAACTATCAACGAGGAAAAAAGCTTATAGAAGATATAAAAAACAAAAATAAAACTCGAAAAAAGTTATCATGGACAGAAAACTTTTTGATAGATGCATATTTGAGCTATCTATGGAATAAGTCTGTAGAGCTGTTTTTAAAAGAAAGGTTTAAAGGGATATATGTACAAGAAGATGATGTTTTATTTTTTTTACCGCTGATAGAATATCACACAGTAAAAGAATCTGTTCCTAGATATTGGACTATACTAGGTTATAAGGTAGATTTAGGAAAAACGAAAAAATATTACACCCAAGTTTTGAAAGATGAAGGCTTTGTTTTAGAAGACTTTATAGACTTGTTAAACAGACTAAAGATAAAAGGAGACTATAGAAAAACCTTTATAAAGGTAGATGAGATATGTATTGATGATAGATATATACAGTTTGAACTACCAAAGGGAAGTTATGCAACAATGTTTTTAAAACATCTTTATCTCAATACTTACGCCAAGAAAAATAAAAGTGATAAAATATGACTCAACATCAAGATAGATATATCAATTGAAGAAAGATGAATTTAGACAAAGAGATTAAAAAAGCACAAGAAGTCTTAAAAGAAAGTGATGCTGTATTGATAACGGCTGGTGCAGGAATGGGAGTGGACAGTGGTCTTCCAGATTTTAGAGGAACAGAAGGTTTTTGGAGAGCCTATCCCATTGCAAAGAAGTTAGGACTTAGATTTGAAGAGCTAGCAAATCCTAGCTGGTTTAAAACGAATCCAAAATTAGCATGGGCTTTTTATGGACACAGACTAAACCTATATAGGAAAACTAAGCCTCATGAGGGTTTTAAGATTCTTAAGAAAGTTGGGGAATCTAAAGAGGGAAAATATTTTGTGTTTACTTCTAATGTAGACGGTCAATTTCAAAAGGCAGGATATTCTGAAAGGAGAATCGTTGAGATTCATGGTTCTATCCATTATCTTCAGTGTAGTTTGCCTTGTTCTAATGAGATATGGTCTGCGGATAATGTATCTGTTCAGGTGGATATGGAGAGATTCGAGGCTTTAGAACCGTTACCTACCTGTAAATACTGTGGTAGATTGGCAAGACCAAACATACTTATGTTTGGAGATTGGGAATGGATTTCTGACAGGACAGATGACCAGCTTTATATGTACCAAAGGTGGTTAAGTTACATAAAGGCTAAAAACTACAAGTTAGCTATCATAGAAATAGGAGCAGGTACATCTGTACCAACAGTTAGGTATCAGTCTGAAAATGTGGCAGAAAAACTAGGAGGAACGCTTATCAGAATAAATCCTAGAGATTATCAGGTGCCAAAAGGTCATATCTCTATAGCTCTTGGTGGTTTAGAGGGGATAAAAAGAATAACCCAAGGTATTGTCTAATCATAATTCTTTGGCATCTTTTGGTAGTTTTTCTTTGGAAGATATAAACTTTATATTTAGAGGAAAATGAAAGCCTAATTTTAAAATCTGTTTTATCCGTTTTTCTTCTTCGTACCAGTTTTTGGGAGGATTTTTTGTGACTACAGTTATGTTTATGTGTCCTGCTTTATCTTTATCTTTTATTGCTAGCTTTCCTGTGAGGAAAATCTGGGCGTTTTCATAATTTTTTTGAACTGTTTTTACTATGCTGGGAATGGTATTTTCATACTCTTTAATAGCTTTTTCCCTTTCTTCTAGTCTCCAATCTATATACTCTTTTAGCCTTACGTTAGTTAAAAGTCTGTAAAATATCTCAAAGACAAGTGTCAAAACTAATACAATGAAAGAAGATATTAAACTTTTAGGGTTTGTTTTAAGATTATAAAAGATAAGTACAAAAATAGAGATACTGCATAAAACAAAGGCTGTAAAAGATATAAATCTGTTTGAATCTGTGTAATAAGCTAACTTAACATTAGCCAGATTAACACTAGCAAAGATTATCAAAAATCCAAGACTGCCAGCTATAGAGATATTTTCTAAGTTAAAACTCAAAGAAAACACGATAGTAAGGACAGCAAGGATTAAAAGACCTTCTGTTCCATTTTTCCATATATGTTTAGTTATCTCTTTAGGTAAAGCTCCAAATTTCGCTACTAGATAACTTACTCTTGCACTTCCGTAGAGAGTAGCATTTATCGCTGAAGCGGTTGAAAGTAAAGCCGCAATTCCTATAAGGACAAACCCAGCATCACCTAGAAACGGTTTTGCGGCTATAGCTAAGGCGTAGTCTTTGTACTTTTGAACTTCTTCGTAAGTTAGATTAGCAACTGCTACAGCAGAAACTAAGACATACACCAAAATCACAGTAGAGACTGCACAGTAGAAAGCTTTGGGAAGTGTTCTTTCTGGGTCTTCTACATCTTGAGCTGTATTTGCAATAAGTTCGAATCCTTCGTAAGCTAGGAATATAATCAAGCCTCCTGTCATTATCTTTATTAGGCTTTCCCAGTTTTCTGGAGATAGTTTAGAAAAGTCACCAGTTAAAAGCCCTAACCCAGAAAAAAACAGTAGAATCCCAACCTTTAAAAACACCATAATATCTTCGGCTTTCCCGCTTATGTATGCTCCTAAAAAATTTAAAATCGTGAAGAAGCTGATAACTAGAACTATGAATAACTTTTTAAAAATCGCTATCTCATGTCCAAAGAACAAAGCAGAAGCATAACTCCCAAAAGCGTAAGAATACAAAGAAAGCATTATTATATAACTAGCAAGTAACAATGTGTTTAGGTATGCTGTAAATATATTGTTTCCAAAAGCTCTAACGAGAAATTCTACAGTTCCTCCTTCTGAAGGGTATCTTACAGATAGTTTTGCGTATGAATACGAGGTTAGTAACGCAATTAACCCGGCAAAAATAAAGGCTATGGGAGCCGCTCCTTTTGCTAGTAGTATGGTAAGTCCAAGAACAGCAAAGATGCCCCCTCCTATCATTCCGCCAACGCCTATAGAGTAAGCCTCCCAAAAACCTATCTTTTTCACTTATTCCAGCTATGCTTTTGTTTTAGATATTATAGCAAAAGATTGTGTCATTTAGCTTTCCTTATTCTTGGAAGCTCTTTTACTAGTTGTAAGGCGATATGACTTGGGCTTAATGTTGGAAGTAGATGGTTTAGTTTTTGAGTATAAAAAGATTCATAATTTTTGATGGAGTTAGTGGTCAATAGAGAAAGATACTGTTCTTCTAAAAATTTTAGGATTTCTATCTCCTTTGGGTTTATGTCTACAAAAAAAGCTCCAAAGTTTACTGACCGTTTTGAGCTGTTTCCTTGTACAAAATACAGATTAAGGTCTCCATATTGGTATATTTTGATAAAGTCAAAATAGTCTGCATCTGTATGAACCTTTAAAAGGTTAAAATCTTCTTTTGGGTTTTCAAAGGCGGTACCAAACTCATTACTTTCTATCCTACAGAACACCGCTTTTTCTTTTATCGTTTCGTTTAGACTTTCTATTTTTACAAACCTTTTGTTAAAAGGGTGATGTAGCAAATACTTGAATATATTGTCTTCTGCTTCAAAAAATATCTCTCTAATTTCGTCCCAACTTTTTACCCTTTTTGAAGATAGGTCAAACAGGATAAATTTTCTTATATTTTCATCTAATATTTTTATCTTAACTTTTAGATTCTTAAAATCTAGCTCTATAGATATATCTCCAAAGTCGTCTGTTATTGGGTTTTTTTGATATTCCTTTTTAAAAGACAGCCAAATATCTTTTAGTTTCCTTGTTATCGGAGTGTCCAGATAAAGGACAGGTTTATACCTGTAATATCTAGAGCCAGCATTCCAAAAATATGTGTAAAGCCTGTCCAAATCTATCCACAGCTTATCTATCGTAGATTCTCTATGTTTAACATCGTAGTACTCTATCTCTTCATCTTCTTTGTTAAAAAAGATGTTGTACTCTGCCAAGTCCCAGTAGTTATAGAAATATATATTTACTGGCTCATTTTTGATTTCTTGTGCTAACTTCGTTAGATAGTTTATGTCTATATCTGTGGATTTTATGTCTATGTATCCCAAAGTAAGGGCGGTATTTATTATTCTGACAGTATTTTTGTCTAACTTTTTTTCACTTCCTTTTAGGGAAATGTTTAACCCTAGATTTTTGATTATTACGAAGTAAGGGGCTAATGCTCCTGTAATCTCTGATATACATTCTGTATATAAGGCTTCTTGAAATATATTTTCTGAATCTTTTTGATACTCATCGATGAAATCCTGTATGATTTTGTAGTAGGATTTTCTCTCATCGCTAAAAGGGTTGGTAGTTATAATTTCTAGGGAATGGGTACTTTCTGATAGGTTTTGCTGAAATTTTATACCATTTATATTTGAGCTTTTTATCGAGGGGCAGACAGGTGTTTTTATCAGGTTTTTTATACTTAAATCTATATGATTCATAATTTTATACCTCTTTGGGTTTATCCTAACTATAATTTTAAATTTCTAGCTAAAAAATTTCTTTTCAATATCTTCCGCAATGTAATAGCCTTTTATCAGTGTTTCTTTGTCTAACTCTTGCGATGCAATCTTTAAGAGGGGCATATTCTCTTTTAGCACATGGTCGTTTATCTGGTGTAGTAGACTATTTAGAGAGTTTCTCAACTCTAACCATTTGTTATTGTTTTGTTTTATCTCTTCTACGAGGGAGAGTATATCTTTGCATAGGTCTTTTATCTGTCTATGTTCTACTATCAGTGATTTGATAAGACCGTCTCTATCCTGTGTTTTCTCGTATAGGAATATAAATAGTCCTTCCTCTTCTTTTTTAAAGTGGAGGTCTAACTCTAAGCATACCTCTTTTATTTTTCGTTCAAACATATCAAGAGCCTTTAGGTTTAGAGATTCTCTTGCTGTTTTAAACAAAGTCTCTAAGGTATCAATACTGTCTAAGTGATTTTTATGCTCTACAAATAGCAAATCTATTATGTCGTATTCCAATTTTAAACCTTCAAAATTTTTATAATGTTAAAATTTTAAATGAAATTTTAGTTGAGAGGAAAGAAAAATGCCCCTTTTCCCTACATTTGTGGATATAAAAGGAAAAGATATACTTATCGTTGGTGGTGGCAATGTTGCCCAAAGAAAAATAGAAAAGTTAGTAGATTTTAATCCAAATTTGTATGTAGTAGGAAAAAAGATAAATGAGCAGATAAAAGAGTTAAAGAAAAGTTATAAAAACATCACTCTTTACGAAAGAGCTTTTGAATTTTCTGATATTGAAGATAAAGATATGGTTATTGTTGCTGTAGATGATGTAAATCTCCAAGAAGAGATATACAAGGAGTGTAAAAAGAGGAACATTCCTATAAACTCTGTAGACAGTCCTGATTACTGTACTTTCATATTTCCTGCGTTAATAGTAAGAGGAGACCTTGTGATAGGTATATCTACTTCTGGCAAAGTCCCCGGGCTATCTGCAAAAGTTAGAAAACATATAGAGAAGTGTTTACCTCAAGAGATAGAGAGCCTCTTAGAACAGCTATATCAGGTAAGAGAAAGCACTCCAAAAGGTGAAGGTAGACAAAGAAAGATACTCCAACTTATAGAAAAACTCTTTGAGGATTAGTATTCTTCTTCTTGTTCTCTTATATATTCAAAAATCATCTCTATAATAAGTAAGATAATGGATATAACATTGGCTACAGCCGCTCCTATAGCTAAGCCTACCGCCAACTGAACATGTATATTCGAAAAGTACAGTATAGCTGAAGGTATAAGATGTAAGTCAGCCACTAAGGCGGTTGCGAGAAGTTCTGCAGAAAATATCTTTTTTGCCCCAAATTTTAGTACAGTTGCTACAAGGTTAACTCCCACTGCTACTACAAGCTGATATGGGTCGTTACTAAATATAAATCCAACATTACTAGTAAGAGCTAAAAATATAAAGAAATCAGACCATACTTTTCCCCAGTTTATCATTTCACCTCTTCTCCTTTATGTTTTTCTACATATTCTTTTACAAACTTTTGGGCTCTTTTTAAGGCTTTAGGGTGTCCAAGTATAAGGAGGGTATCTCCTTCTTCTATAGTGGTTTCTCCAGAGGGGGCTATCTTCATCTTTCCATCTTCTCTAACTATAGCTACTACTGTAGTTCCTGTTTCTTGTCTCATCTGAATGTCTTTGAGCTTTTTTCCTACTAGTTCAGAATCAGGTTCTACTTTTACTTCCATTATGTCTATATCTGTTCTCTCTCCGTATGCTATCTTTTCTAAAAAGCCACTTACCGTTGGGTTTGGAGCATGTAGTATAAAAGAGGTTATCCTTCTACCGATGGCAACGTCTGGAACAATAACTTCGTTAGCCCCTAGTAGTTTCATTTTTTCTGCGGCTCCTTCTGTGGTTGCGGTTGCGAATATATGGAACTTGTCTTTATCAGGTCTAAGAAGCCTAGCTGTAACTATCACAGATAAATCTTGGGTGTTTTCTTCAAATGCAGATACTAATCCTATAGCTCTATCTATCCCTACTCCAAGCAGGGTACTCCTTTTGTGAGGTTCATCAATAACATAGAACTCTATCCCGAATTCTCTGATGTCTTGTTCCAAGTTTCTGTCTGGTTCTATAAGGACGAATTTCATTCTCCTTTTTCTTAGGTTCTTCATAACTTCTTTTGTAATACCGTTAAAACGACAAATAATGTAATGTCCCTCTAAAGTTTCCATTTTTTTATACATCCTCCAGTATCTATATATTTCGTTTATGTTTGATGCCGCAAACACATTTACCATAGTAACAAGTCCGTACAGATATACAAGGGGGAAGGTAAGCATGATAAACACTACAATAAAGGCTCTATTTATAGGAATGTTATCGACGTACCCTTCTGTATATCCGATAGTAGAGAAGGTTATAACTACATGAAATAAGTAGTTAAGAACACTTATCCCGTCACTTTTATTGTTTATTATCATAAGACCTAAAACACCTACCATAGTTGACAGTATGACTATCATAAGAGGGAAACGAAGACGAGAGAGAATCTCATAGAACTGTTCTTCGTATATAGCTCTATAATTTGTAGGTTTTACATATCCGTATGGTACATTTTTTTTCTTTTTTTTCTTTTCCATGGTTAAAAGTTATCCAATAGGTCTTTTAATCTCTTTTGTTTGTAGGGGTATACTATCTCTTTTACATACTTTCCAACTATGTCAAATTCTACATTAAGAGTATCTCCAGTTTTTCGATATTTTAGATTTGTATTTTCCCTCGTGTGGGGTATTATGTTTATCTGGATAGTGTAGTTTTCTATGTAGTTTATAGTTAGGCTTATTCCATCTAGTGCTATTGAGCCTTTTTCTACAACCAAATCTCTATAAGTGGAGGGTATCTCTATTTCTAGATACCAATGTTTTTGATAGGGATAGAAGTTTTTTATCTCTACAGTCGTATCTATATGTCCTTGGACTATATGTCCTCCTAATCTATCACTTACTTTTAAGGCTCTTTCAAGATTTACAAAATCTCCAACTTTGGCTGTTTTTAGGTTAGTTCTTTGGATAGTTTCCTTAGATACATCAAAAGACAACTTTTTATCAGAAATCTCTGTAACTGTTAAGCATATGCCGTTTATAGCTATACTATCTCCGATTTTGGTGTCTTGTATGACTTTTTCAGCTTTTACCACAAGATTAAGCCCATCTTGTAGATAATCTAAAGATACTATTTTTCCTGTTTCTTCTATAAGTCCAGTAAACATAGTAGTTTTATTTTAGCAAATATTTGTAAACTAAGTAGTTCCTGATAACTTTTTTTGTGTAATTTCTAGTTTCTTCATACGGAAAAAACTCTACAAATTCTGCTATATCAGTGATTGGGTTTTTTTTCAAAAATCTTTTTACCGCATTTGGTCCTGCGTTATAAGAAGCAACTGTATAAAAAAGGTTGTTGTTAAAAATCTTTAGAAGGTAAGCTAAATACCAGCTACCGAAATCTATATTTATTTCTGGATTAAATAGGAGCTTTAGGTTTGTTAGTTCTTTGTTTCTTATTTTTGCTATCCATTTTGCTGTGGGAGGTATTATCTGCATTAGACCCATTGCGTTTGATATAGAAAGTGCGTAGTAGTCAAAAAAGCTCTCTTGTCTCATCACCGCAAAGGTTAATTCCTCAAAATCTTTAAAACTAGAGTAAGTAGGGATAGAAAAAGGTTTAGGGAAACTTTCGTATACCGCCCCAATAAGGGCAAACTTTTTAGCAGTTAATTCTGGTAATGCTTTGTATAGCTGTTTTAGTTCTTCTTTTCCTCTTTTTTTCTTTAGGAGATATTTTCCTTCTATGTATGCCCATCTGTAAAGTTTTAAGTTCTTTAGCTTTTTAATCAAGAGGGTGTCTGTGTCTAAGTTAACATCTTCTACTTTAGGGGTAAATTTTTGGTTTTTGTTGTTTAGTTTTAGTATCTCTCTTGAGTATAGAGAGTAGAAGTTCAATGCTTTAGAGTTAGTCGCTTTTTTTAAAAATTTTGTACTGTTTTTAAGTTTTGCTTTTTTAGATATTAAGTAAAGCCAGTAATAAACTTTAGAGCTAGGAAACATTTTTTTGTTCTCTTCTAAAAGAAGGTACGCACCTATATAATCTTCTGTTTTGTATCTGTATAGAATATCTAACCATATCTTTTCTGAATAGTATTTGGAATTTTTATCTATCTTTTTTGAGAAAAATTTAAACTCTTTCCATCTTCCTTTGAAAAAGCTTTTTTTCATTAAAATATAAGATGCTTTTTCTGTATATTTGGTGTTTTGGAGTTTTGAGAGTTTACTAAAGTACTGTTTTTGTTTTTCAAAGTTTCTTAATCCGGTGGTTAGCTTGTAAAGTCCAAGGAGATAGTATCTAGAATCTTTGTGTATCTGCCTAAATTGTTCTTCTGCTTTTTTATATTTTCTTTTTTTTAAAAAAATTGAGCTTTTGTAGAAAAATTTTCTATCTGTATCTTTTAGTCTATCTAGTACATAAAGAGCGTTATCAAATTTTCTATGAAAAATTAGCTTATTTACTGCTTTGTATAGCTGATTCTCTGGTAGATGGTCTATATGTTTCTTTAAAAGAGGGAATCCATACAGCTCGTCATATACAAAGTCGGTGATAAGGGTTTTTAGAGGTTCTTCTTTTTTATTTGAGAGTTTATAGTGTAGATATGTATATTCTGGAAGGTCTTCTTTGTGGAGGGCTTTTTTGTCGATTTTTTTGAAGATACTGTAGGCTAGTTTTAGATTTTTGTCCATGTAGTATTTAGATAAAAAGAAGAGTTTGTAGTGGTCTATAGCTAACTTAGGGCTGTAGTTAGGTGGTATTTTTGGGTCTTTTTTTATTGATGTTAGTAAGGTACAGTAATAGTCTGCATAATTGTACATAATAGAGTTTTTGCCTATCTGACAAAAGATGTGGGTAGCCTTTTCTATGTTTGCTTTTGATAGCTCTTTTAAACCTTGTTTGAAGGTGTCTGCTTTGGCTATTGATACTGCAAAAAGAACTAGGAAAACCGCTTTAAACATCATTTTTTAGGTATTTTTTTGCTATATCAGAGTCATCAAATTTGTATACTTGATTTCCTATTATCTGGTATGTTTCATGCCCCTTTCCTGCTATCAAGATAATGTCCCCTTTATGTGCTGTTTCTATAGCTTGCTTTATTGCCATTTCTCTATCGATTATTATTATAACTTTGTCTTTGTTTTTTATACCTTCTTTTATCTGTTGGATAATATTTTCGGCTTTTTCTGAACGAGGATTATCAGAGGTTAGTATTATAGTGTCCGAGTATCTGTCTGCTACTTCTCCCATAAGAGGTCTTTTTGTCCTATCTCTATCTCCACCAGCTCCAAACACAGAGATTATTCTGTTTTTCTTAAACTTTGACAAACTTTTAAGTATTTTTTCTAGAGCATCTGGAGTATGAGCATAGTCGTTTATTACCAAAAATCCGTTGTTACTCACTATCTCAAATCTACCCTTGATTGGCAATAGCCTAGGAGAAATGTTTTCTAGTTCTTTTGACGGAAATCCAAGTTTTAAAAGTAAAGAGAAAGACGCAGATACGTTGTATATATTAAATTCTCCTAAAAGTTTTGTGTTTATAGTTCCTTCTTTGTCTGCGTAGGTGTATCTGATGGTAGTTCCGTGTATACTTATCTTAGAGGATAGTATTTTAAAGTCTCCACTGCTGTATCCGTATCGTATGATTCTGTTTTTATCTTTGGCTTGGCTGTATATTCTCCTTCCATAGGTACAGTCCCAATTTGTAGACACTACAGAGCTTGGATTATTTTGCAATACATACTCGATGAACCTCTTTTTGGAGTTAAAGTAGTTTTCCATATCTTTATGGTAGTCTAGATGGTCCTGGGTCAGATTGGTAAATATGCCTCCGTAGAATCTAGTCCCATAAAATCTGCTTTGGTTTGTTGCATGGGAGGATATTTCACTAACTACATAGTCTGCTCCAAGTTTTCTAAAACTGTGTAGGAGAAAGTACCATTTAATAGGGTCAGGAGTTGTCATACCGTTCCCAAAGAATCTGTCTTCGAATTCGTATCCTATCGTTCCTATTGTTGCTACTCTAAAGCCTAGATTTTTTAAGTATTGGGCTGTTATATTTGCTGTAGATGTTTTGCCGTTTGTTCCTGTGATTCCTATGATTTTTAGCTCTTTGTCTGGATAGTCAAAGAATTTTTGAGCTGTTAACGCTACTTTTTTTCTAACGTCTGGGGTGTATACGAAAGTTATATCTGGGTAGTTTTGCTTTATCTTGTATAACTTTTCTCTATTATCTGAAACTATGCATATAGCTCCTTTTTGGATTGCTTTTTCTATAAAAGAGTTACCGTCAAATTTGTTCCCTTTTACAGCAAAGAATATGTAATCTCGTTTTATCTCTTCTGTGTTGTTGGAGATTCCTTTTATAATGTTACTTTTCCCTTTTTGGATAAATTCTTCTTGGTTGAACAGCTGGTATAGTTTTTTCATCTTACCAGTTCTTAACCCTTATAGAGTTTGCTATAACAAAAGCACTACTCAAAACCATAGCAAATGCCGCAAAGATAGGACTTAAGTTTCCGGTTAATGCTAGCCCTATCCCTACTATGTTATATATAAATGCCCAGAACATATTAGTGTATATCACCTTTTTTACTTTTTTGGCAAGTATAATTAAAAGGGGTATTTTTCTAAGGTCATCACTTATTAAAGATACATTCGCAGACTCTCTTGTTAGGTCTGTTCCACAACCCATGGCTATTCCTATGTCTGCTTTTATCAAGGCAGGTGCATCGTTTATACCGTCTCCTACCATTGAAACTGTTTTCCCTGTGGCTTTTTCTTGGTTTATTATGTTTAGTTTATCTTCTGGCATCAATTCTGCTTTTATCATATCTATCTCTAGCTCTTTTTTTACCGCTTGGGCAAAAACTTTACTATCTCCTGTTAATATCCCAGTTTTTATTTTTAGTTTTTTTAGAGCCTTTATAGCTATTTTTGCTTCTTTTCTTATTTTTTGGGCAAAGGTTACGATACCTTTTACCCCTTCTTCTGTAGCTACAAAAACTGCTATCTTCCCTTGCTCTTCAGCCTTTTTGTAGGTCTGTTCGTATGTTTTAGGTATCTTAAAACCTAACTCTTTCATAAGATTTTTGCTTCCGATATAAATCTTTTTGTTATCTATGATTCCTTCTACACCAAGTCCAAAATGAACTTTAAAATCATCTACTTCTAAGTTTTGGTCTATATTTTTATCTTTACAATGTTCTATAAAGCTTTTTGCTAAGGGGTGTTCTGAATATTTTTCTACAGCACATACTAATGGTAGTAGCTCTTCAGGGATATGAATACTTGAGACTTTCATCATTCTCTCTGTGATTGTTCCTGTTTTGTCAAAAAATACAGTCTTTACAGAGGCTATCTTTTCAAGAACGTCTGCCCCTTTTACTATTATCCCTTCTCTCATAGCTTCTCCTAAACCTATCCATAGGGCTAAAGGAGCGCCAATACTAAATGCACAAGGACAAGATATAAGCAAAACAGACATAGAAACTATAAGGGCTTTTTCAAAACCTTCTTGGTAATACCAGTAAAAAAATGCTCCTACTGCAAGAGTTACTACTAAAGGTATAAAAAAGGTAGCTATTGTATCTGTTATTCTGTTTATGGGGGCTTTTGTAGCTCTTATCTCCTTCATTATTTTTATAAATCTGTTTAATGTCCAATCTTGTGAAGGTTTATTTACTTTTATCTGGAAACTACCATCTATGTTTGTAGTGCCTGTGTACACTTCGTCTCCCTCTTTTTTTAGTACAGGTTTTACTTCTCCTGTGAGTAATGATTCGTCTATATGTCCTTTTCCTTTTATTATGATGCCGTCTGCTGAAATTTTGTCTCCGGGTTTTATGATGATAATATCTCCTACTTTGATTTCTTCTATAGGTACTAGAACTTCCTCATTATTTTTTAGGACTACTGCTTTTTCTGGGGACAGTTTTAAAAGTTCTTTCATGAAGTTTGAGGCTTTTGCTCTAGAGGAAGTTTCTAAATATCTTCCAAATGTAACAAGTACTAGTATCATAGTAGCTGTTTCAAAGTATATAGCCTCTTTTGAGGTGAAGACAGAGTATACAGATAGTAGGTATGCGGAAAACGCTCCTATCGCTATTAACATATCTGTGTTTAGATTTATTTTCCCACCGTTAAAAGCGTTTTTGAGTATAGGTATTCCAAGAATAAGCATAACAGGAGTGGCTAGTATTAGGATTATGTATTTTACAAAATTGGTAAACATCATCGCTTCTTTATCTTCTGGTGTAAAAGAAGCACCATATAGATATGTAGATAGCATGAACACTATCATAGCTAAAAAATAACCAACTCCAAATCTTCCTAAAAAAGCAACCGCTATACCTTCGTCTCCCTTTAAGCCTGTAGTTTTATAGATAAGATAACAACCAAAACAGCAGAAGTTTTCCTGTTTTCCTTCTAACTGATAGGTTACAGGTTTACCAGTGATAGGTATTCCACATTGGAAACATTCTTTTGCTTGAGTGATGTCTGTACTACATTCACAAGAGATGGATATTGGTGATTTTAGCTCTTTTTCCATAAAAATCCCTTTTATAAATTTTTAGAAAAATATAAACTCTAAATAACAGCTTTACAAGGTATAAATCTAATAAGTTTTAGTTATAATAATATCTTTAAAATTTTGTTTGGGGTGTTTTTGTGGCTACGATATACAATAAGAATCTGATAAAAACTATCTCTGCTGGGGCTATTGGTAATGTTTTAGAATGGTATGATTTTGCTCTTTATGGGTATCTTGCTCCTATCATAGCTGATTTGTTTTTCCCTTCGGATAATCCAACTATATCTCTTATTAAGACTTTTGGAGTGTTTGCCGCAGGTTTTTTTATGAGACCTTTAGGCTCTTTGATTTTTGGACATATTGGAGATAAGTTTGGAAGAAAACAAGCCCTTGCTTTATCTATCTTGGTTATGGCTATAGCAACTACATTGATAGGTTTGCTTCCTACCTATCAGCAGATAGGTATATGGGCGGCTGTTCTTCTTACTATACTTAGATTATTTCAAGGTTTATCTGTAGGAGGTGAATATACAACCTCTGTATCTTTTTTGGTAGAACATGCACCTCCTAACAGAAGAGGGACTATAGGGAGTTTTGGTCTGTTTGGAGCTGTTTTGGGTATACTGCTAGGGTCTGCTGTTGGAGCAGTTCTTACTGGTTTTTTAGATAAGGAGGCTCTTTACAGTTATGGCTGGAGGATAGCCTTTCTTGTAGGTATTCCTCTTGGAATTTTGGGTTTTTATATAAGAAGGAAAATAGAGGAAACACCTGATTTTACACAGATTAAGCAGGAACAGAGCATATCAAAATTTCCTTTGATTGAGACTTTGAAAATAGCCCCTAAAGAGTTTCTAAAAAATGTAGGTCTGTCTACTCTCCAAGCTGTCTCTTTTTATGTACTTTTTGTGTATTTGACTACTTATTATTCTAAGATATTAGGTATACCTTTTTCTAAGGCTCTTGCTATAAATACTGTTAGCATGATTGTTCTTGTTGTTTTTATTCCTGTTATGGCTTTTCTGTCTGATTTAGTAGGAAGGAAAAAAGTTATAATAAGTTCTATTTTGCCTGTTGCCGTTTTTTCGTATCCTCTGTTTTTATTGATTTCTTCTGGAGATATTTCAAAAATACTGTTTGCTCATATCTGTTTTGCTTTTTTGACTTCTGGTTTTATGGGTACAGTTCCTACTGTCTTGGTAGAGATGTTCCCTACAAAGATTAGGAATACTGCTTATTCTGTAGGTTATAATCTGTCTTTGGCTTTATTTGGGGGGACTGCACCTTTGGTTGTTACTTATCTTATAAAAGTGACAGGAGACATTCTTGCACCTGCTTATTACCTGATAATAGCTTCTGTTATTGCTTTGATTATAGCTTTTACTCTTAGAGAAACTGCCTTTGAGTCTTTAAAGAAGTAAATTATTCTGTTAATTTTGTTATTAGGTCATAGATAGGGCTAAGTATACTTATAATTACCACGAGGAGAAATATCCCAACTAACATAATGATTGCAGGTTCTATAGTTTTTGCTATATTTTGAGACGTATAATCTACTTTTGTATAGTAGTATGAGGATATGTACTCTAATTGACTTTCTAAGCCTCCTGTCTGCTCTCCTATAGATAACATTCTGATTATCAAAGGGGGGAATATCTTTTCCTCTTTTAGTGCTTGGGCTAGGCTATACCCTTCTTCTATTTTTGATTTTGTGTGTTTTATAGCTTCTTTAAAAACAGAGTTTTTTATACTAGAAGATAGAATCTCTAATGCTCTGTTTATTGGTAGACCTACTTTTATCATAAATCTAAGGTATTCACAAAAGAAGGCATAATAAAAATTTTTTAAAACAGGACTTATAACAGGTATCTTTAGTATGATTTTGTCTGTGTACAGTCTAAATTTTGTGTTTCTTTCTCTGGCTACTTTTATGAGTATTATTACTATGATTAAGGTGGTGATGAATATCAGTCCATAATCTATCACAAATTGAGATACAGCCAAAAAATATTCAGTGATTACAGGCAACTCTATACCTAAATCTTTGAACAGTTTTGTAAGCTTTGGAAATACATAAACTACCCAAAATATAATAGCTGATAGTATAGCGGTAACTGCTATTGTTGGGTATAAAAGAGCTTGTTTTGTCTTTGAAAAAATATCATCTATCCTTTTTAGGTGTTCTGCCGCATCTTTTAGGGTTTTGTCTAGATTTCCAGTTTCTTCTCCTATTTTGAACAATGCAATAACAACATCAGTAAAATACTGGCGGTATTTCTCTACTGCTTGAGATAGTAGCATTCCTCCTTGTATCTTAAAAGCTATCTCATAGAGCATGTCCTTTAGGAAAGGATTTTGGGTATCTTCTGCTAAATCTATGATTCCTACATTTAGCGGGATTCCTGATTTAACAATAAGATGTAGATTTTCTAATATCTCTATTATATGGACTCTTTTTATTTTCTTTTTTGATATTTTAAAATCAAGATGTTTAACAAAATCTGGTAACTGGCGAATCTTTATAGGAGTAAGGTGAGAAAATTCTAAATAGGACAGTAATGAATCTTCTTCTATATTGAGAAGTTTTTTTATTTTGTTACCTTTGGTATCTACAGCTTCTACTAGATATACAGCCATTATCCTACTACCCTAATGACTTCTTCTGGAGTGGTTAAACCTTTTATCACCTTTAAAAAACCATCTTCTTTTAAGGTTAGCATTCCTTTGTTTTTTGCTTTGTACAATATAGAAAGAGGAGGCTCTTTTCTTATTATCATATCTCCTATCTCATCATCTATAACCAGTAGCTCTCCTATAGCTACTCTTCCTAAAAAACCTGTATTATTGCAATAATCACAGCCTTTTCCACGATTTATTTTTATGTGGTCTTTTCCTTCTGTATGCTGTTGTATAAATTCTCTATCAAAACCTAACTCTATCAGTTTTTTTATAGGTATTTGGATTTCTTCTTTACAGAAGTTACATACCTTTCTTATCAATCTCTGGGCTAATATCCTATATACACCAGCCGCAACCATATACTCTTTTATCCCTATGTCTGTCAATCTAGGAATGGCACTTACCGCATCATTTGTATGTAGAGTTGATAGAACAAGATGTCCTGTTATTGATGCTCTTATAGCCATCTCGGCTGTTTCTTTGTCTCTAATCTCTCCTACAAGTATCACATCTGGGTCTTGCCTTAAAAAAGCTTTTATAGCTCTAGCAAAAGTAAATCCTGCTTTTTCGTTAACTTGGGTCTGTTTTATAAATGGAAATTTATACTCTATAGGGTCTTCTACCGCAAGTATGTTTCTATGTAGAGAGTTAATCCTCCTTAAAGAAGCATATAGCGTTGTTGTTTTTCCAGAACCAGTGGGACCTGTTACCAAGAATATACCTTGGGGTTTTTCTAGGGCGTTTTCTATTTTTTTGTACAGATACTCTTCGAATCCAAGTTTTTTTAAGTTAAACAGAGAGATATTTTTGTACAAAATCCTTAGAACGATGTTTTCTCCATAAGCGGTAAGAACAGTTGACACTCTAAAATCATACTCTTCATTGAAGAACTCGTAAGAAAAAGAGCCATCTTGAGGTAGTCTTTGTTCTGCTATATCTAATCCTGCTAAAACCTTTATCCGAGATGCAATCGCAGAATGGACAGAGGAAGGAAGGGAAAAAAAGTGTCTCATAATACCGTCAATCCGGTAAAAGATGTGAGTAGCTAGATTTTCTGGAGAGATGTGTATATCTGTAGCTCTCTCTATTATAGCTTTGTCTATTATTAGATTTACTAATCTTGGTATGTACGAAGTGATATTCCCTTTTTTTACATTCTGGATAATGTTTTCTATTTCACTTTCTATAGGGTGTTCCAAGAGAAAATAATTTATCTCGATAGCTTTTTTCAAAGATTCTTTATCTGTTACAAATATATTTATATCTAGTCCAGTTCTTCTTCTAACAATATCTACTGCGTTTATATCGTATGGATTTGTCATCGCAATATCTAAAACATCTCCCCTTTTTTTCAGCGGGATTATCTCTAACTGGAGAGCCAATTCTTTGTTTATTAGACCAAGAGCTTCTTTGTCAGGAGGGTATTCAGCCAAGTCTATAAATGGTTTTCCTGCTTGGATAGCTATAGCCTCTGCTACTTCTATAGGAGAAACAAAAGCCAAAGCCACTAAAATCTCTCCTAAAAGTCCCCCTTTTATCTTTTTCACTTCTAAGGCTATATGTATCTGTTCCTCTGTAACATACCCTAACTCTTTTAGAAGCTGACCTATCGGTTTTTTCTCCATAACCTAACTATTGAAAAGAAAGTTTTTTAGCTTTTCGGCAGTAGATAAAAAGGTTTTAAATATCTTTCTTAGAAGTAGGGGTATCTACATAAAAGTACTCACAAGATATGCATTCTGGGGAATGTATCAGGAGTTTTACTTCTGCTCCGTATAACTCCTCTAGGATATGTTTTTGAAAGAAACCTTTTGGTTCTCCGTAGTAGTGGAGTTTTTTGTTTAAGCCTGCAACTTTATCTACAAATGTTCCAACTACTCCTATATCGTGAGAAACCATGAGGATAGTTATGTTCTTCTCTTCCTTTAGTCTTCTTAAAAATTGATAAAATCCCTCTTGAGCTACCACATCTACTCCGGTGGCTGGTTCATCTAGAAAAATAATCTCTGGTTCTGCTACTAGTAACCTAGCTATAGAAATTCTCTGCTGTTGTCCTCCTGATAGCTGGCTAAAAGGATAGTCCTCAAATCCAGACATTCCTACAAAAGAGATATATTTTTTAGCGATTTCAATCTTTTTTTCTTTTGGGAGTTTTTTATTTATAAGACCTAATAGAACTACATCTAAAGCAGAGAAAGGGAAATTTTTAGGGGTTGCTGATTTTTGGGGTAGGTAACCTACCTTTCCTGTTTTCACAGCTTTTTTTGGAGTAGTTCCAAGTAACTCTACATAACCTTTGTACGGTTTTATAAATCCAAGACATGTTCTTATGAGAGTGGTTTTTCCTCCTCCATTGGGACCCAAGATAGCAACAATCTCTCCTTTATTTACAGATAGATTTATATTTTCAAGAACTATCTTATTTCCTATTTTTACAGTGAGATTTTCGACTTTTAATATTTGGTTCATATCTTTTCACCCGAAACTAATTATATAATAGTTTTTATCTCAAAAATGGAGGACAAAATGGATTACCATGTAAAGGATTTGTCTTTAGCACCACAAGGAAAACTTAGAATAGAATGGGCAGAAAAAGATATGCCTGTTTTGAGACAGATAAGAGAGAGATTTGAAAAAGAAAAACCCCTAAAAGGTCTAACTATAGCCGCATGTCTTCATGTTACTACAGAGACAGCAAATCTTATGATAACTTTAAAAGCGTCAGGGGCAAACGTCTACCTAACTGCTTCAAATCCTCTATCTACTCAAGATGATGTAGCCGCATCATTAGTAAAAGATTTTGACATTCCTGTTTTTGCTATTCACGGAGAAGATACAGATACATATTACATGCACATAAAAGAAGTATTAAAAAGAAAACCTAACATAACGATGGACGATGGAGCTGATTTAATATCTACTTTACATAAACAGATGCAAGAATATATACAGTATGTATATGGAGGTACAGAAGAAACAACAACCGGAGTTATAAGGCTAAAAGCTATGGCACAGAAAGGAGAATTAAAATTCCCTGTTATAGCTGTAAACGATGCCTATACAAAACATCTGTTTGACAATAGATATGGGACAGGACAGTCAACGATAGACGGGATACTAAGAGCAACAAATAGGCTTATCGCTGGTTCTACTTTTGTAGTAGCAGGTTACGGCTGGTGTGGAAAAGGTGTAGCAATGAGAGCGAAAGGAATGGGAGCAGATGTGATAGTAACAGAAATAGACCCTCTAAAAGCTTTAGAAGCTAGAATGGACGGTTTTAGAGTAATGCCGATGATAAAAGCTGTAAAAGAGGGAGATTTCTTTGTTACCGTTACAGGAAACATAAATGTTATAGACAAAGAACATTTTGAGATGATGAAAGACGGAGCAATCGTTGCTAATGCAGGACATTTTGATGTAGAGATAAATATAAAAGCTCTAGAACAGATGGCTGTATCCTCAAGAAAAATCAGAGAACATGTCAAAGAGTACCAACTAAAAGATGGAAGAAAAATCTACCTATTGGCAGAAGGAAGATTAGTAAATTTAGCCGCCGCAGAAGGACACCCAGCGGCAGTGATGGATATGTCATTTGCAAATCAAGCCTTATCAGCAGAGTATATATACAAAAACCATGAAAAATTGGAAAACAAAGTGTATAAAGTTCCTGATGAGTTAGACCTACAAGTGGCAAAGCTAAAATTAGCATCGATGAAAATAGAGATAGACACCTTAACAAAAGAGCAGATAGAGTATCTATCTAGCTGGGAATTTGGAACTTGATAAATATATCTAATATTCATCTTCTACAGAAGGTGAACTTATCATCTTGGTTGTTAGGAAGTATCATAGCAGGATACAGTATGTATCTTGTAGATGTAGCGTTAGAGGGGTGGTTTGGTCTTTTTGGAACTTACAAACTGTACAAACAGTGGCTCATAGACGCAGGTCTATTCACAGGTATAGAAGATATAGCCCTATTCTTAGGACACGAAGCAAACTCTATAATTCTATCTCTGTTTTTTATAAATCCGTATGTGTACAGTAAACTTCCTTCAAATCTGTTTTTGAAAGGTTTAACCTTCGCAGTTCTATGGCATATAGCAGTTATGATAGTAGCTTTTGTATTTGGAATAACTGGTTCAAAGTGGCTGTATTCTCTTTTTAGTATGCCTATTAAAGAACATATATCATTTTTCTTACTTCATATTGTATGGGCTTTGACCTTATCTTATACATATATTCCAAAGGAGGAAAAATGAAAGTAGTGTCAGTCATAGGAAGCTCACAGGCTAAAGAAAACTCTGATGAGTACAGGTTAGCCTACAATTTAGGCATAGAGCTTGCAAAAAGAGATATAGTAATAGTGTCCGGCGGGAGAACAGGGATTATGGAAGCTGTATGTAAAGGTGCAAAGGAAAGAGGAGGCTTAACCATAGGTATAATGCCTTCTTATGATGGAACAGAAGCAAATCCTTTTGTAGACATAAAGATAAATACAGGTATGAGCTGGAACAGGAATCCCATAGTAGTAGCCACTGGACAAATAATCGTAGCAATAGGAGGAAATTACGGTACTCTTTCAGAGATAGCTTACAGTCTAATACTCTCAAAAAGAGTACTTGGGTACAAAACCCACAAAATTCAAGGAGTAGAACAATACCAAACACTAGAAGAGATTTTAAAACAGATAGACATATTTTTTGAACTATATTGAAACTAAGCTAAAATCTGCTGTAATATACATAGTTATTTTTTTACAAAGGAGGGAAAAATGTCAGTACTAGTAGACTTTGCAATGTTCCCAACAGACAAAGGAGAGAGTGTAAGTGCTTATGTAAGCAGAATAATAAAAATGATAGATGAAAGCGGAGTACCCTACAAACTAACCCCAATGGGTACTGTTTTCGAAGCACAAACCATAGACGAAGCGATGAGCATAATAGCAAAAGCGTACAAACAGTTAGAACCAGACTGTAACAGAGTCTATTCCACAATAAAATTAGACATAAGAAAAGGAAAAACAGGCAGATTAAAACAAAAGATAGAATCTGTGGAGAAAAGGCTTGGTAAAGAAGTACAAAAATGATATTAGAAAAATTAAAACTAAAAAATTTTCTTATTCACAAAGATACACAGATAGAGTTTGCTCCTAACGGGATAACAGCCTTTATAGGAGACAATGGAGCAGGGAAAAGCTCAATAGTAGAAGGGATAACCTTTGCCTTGTTTGGTGCAAGAAAAGACAAAAAAAGAAATCTGATAGATTATGTAAGGTGGGGTACAAAACAAGCCCAGATAGAGCTGTATATAAGACTAGGAGACAAAAGGTACAAAATAGACAGAACGATAGAAGTAGTTGGTAAAAGAGCCACATCAACCGCCCAGATACAGGTAGAAAAAGACGGCAGATTCATATTAGACATACAAAAAAACATAGATAAAGAGCTAACAAAACTGACAAAACTAACATATAGAGTATTTTCAAGGTCTTCTCTAGTAAAACAAGGAGAGATAGAAGGACTTATAGACCTATCCCCTAAAGAAAGAGCAAAAGTTTTTGAAGACCTCCTAGACCTAACTATGTACCAGCTCTTGTCAGAGACATACGGGAAGAAGAGAAAAGAATTAGATATAGAAAAAGAAACATTACTTACTACTCTACAGAATTTACAACAGATAGAAGAAGAGCTAAAACACTACCAAAAAGAGGCATCTAAACTAAAAACCCAGCTAGAGAAACAAAAAGAAACCAAAAAAGAACTAGAGACCAGTTTAAAACAGCTAGAAAAACAGCTAGAAGAAAACATACAGACCTTACACGAGAACGAAAAAAAACTATCCCAGCTAAAACTACTAGAGCAGAAAATAGACCAGCAAAAACAAATCCAACAAAAAATCCAAGACCAACTAAAACAGATAGAAGATGCAAAAAAAGAGCTAGAAAAACTAAAACCCTACATACAGCAGTTAGAAGAAAAAGAGCTTCAGCTACAAAAATTCCAAGAGCTAAAACTCCTTACACAAAAACTACAAGACCTAAAAGAAAGAGAAAAGCAGATAAAAGAGTACCAAAAGACATTGCAACAGTTAGAACCATTAGAAAAAGAGTATAAAGAAAAAGAAAACCAACTACACCACTTACAGCAAAAACTCCTACTACTAAAAAAACAAGAAGGAGAAAAGACAGTCCTAGAAGAAGAGTTAAACAACATCACACAAAAGTTAAAACAGACAAAAAAAGAAGCGTACCAGACCGCAAAACAACTCCAAACTTACAAACAGATATACAAAACTTTAGAGCTGAACCCAGTTTTGATAGACCAATTTATAAAAAACAACGAAGAAGACATTCAAAAATTAGAAGAAAAAATAAAAAAACTATTAGCAGAAGAAGAGTACACAAAACAAAAAGGCATAGAGTTAAAGGAAAAATTAAAAAATATAGAGAAACTACACGGAAAATGTCCTACCTGCGAAAGACCTCTAAGCGAACACTCAAAGGAAGAAGTACTAAAAGAGATACAAACCCAGATAGAAAGCCTTAGAAAACAATACAAAAAAATCCAAAAACAGCTAAACACATACCAAGAGAAGATAAAACACGAAAAAGAGATAAAAGAACTGTTAACCAATTTCAAAAATGCATATGAAAACCATCTAAAAGAGAAAAAAGAAAAAGAAAAAGTACAGTCCAGATTAGCGATTTTGGAGAGAAATTTAAAAAACAAAGAGCAAACAGAAAAAGAAGTAGAACAAGTCCAAACCTTTCTCCAAAAAAATAGGGAAAAAATAGAGCTTTTTAGACAAGCCAAGAGAATGCTCCAAAAAGAAGACATAAAATCCCTATCCCAAGAATTAAAAAAACTAGAAGATACAGCAAAAACTCTAAGAAAAGAGCTAAAGAACATAGAAGAACCAAATCTAAAAAAACAGATACAATCTCTAAAAGAAAAAAAAGAGATGTTTATAAAAACAAAAACAGTTATAGAAAACGAAGACAGATTAAAAAAAGAGCTAAAAGCCACACAAGAAACAATAAAAACTCTAGAAAACCAGATAAAGACCCTAAAACCAGAAATAAAAGACCCAAAAGCAATACAAAACAAAATAGACCAGCTAAAAAAGGAACAAGATAGACTAAAACAGACCCTATCCACAATACAAGAAAAGATATTAGACCTAAATACACAGTACACTCACACATCAACGATAATAAAAGAAAAACAAAGACAAAAAGACCAACAAGAAAAAACGATAAAAAAAATAGAACAGATAGAAGAAAAAATAAAAAAATACCAAAAATTAGAATTTTCCTTAGGAAAAGATGGCATACAGCTAATAATCAGAAACCAAGCCTTATCCCAGCTCCCTATCATAATGAACAACATATTCTCCCAATTTGACTTCCCTTTTAAACAGATAAAACTAACAGATAATTTCGACATACTACTTCTCGCTCCTACAGTAGAAAGAGAAGATAGATATATAAACGTATCCTCAATAAGTGGAGGACAAAAAGTTGCTCTAGGGCTAGCCTTGAGAATAGCTATAGGTAACCTACTATCTAGCAAAACAGACTTTATGATACTAGACGAACCAACAATTCATCTAGACCAACAAAGAAGAGAAGACCTCATATCTATGATGATTTCATTAAAAGAAAACGAATATGTAAAACAGCTTATAATAATAACCCATGACAAAGAACTAGAAGACGTAGCAGACATAATATACTTTATTAGAGAGGGGAACGTTGAAACTATTGATTAAACCACTAATACTTATTTTGTTTGCAGTATCACATGCGAGTATAACGACAGAAAACGAATTTTTATTTATCCCAAAAGAAAAAGAAAGAATAATCATACTTACAGAAGGTTTAACAGAAGACCAGATACACAACATCAAAGTATACACTACTAGAGCTTTAAACCTTATCCTTGATGCATACTCATCTCTTCACAGAAGAAGGATAATCCTCAAAGAGACATACTCATATATTGACGGAGCGATATTTTTTCTAAATGAAGCACGACAGCACTCTCCATCTTATCTAGTCCACAGGCAGATAGAAGCTTTAAAAAAAAGATACAGATTCTTTCCTGATGAAAACTATACAGAAGATTTAGAGACACTGCGTATATACATAGAAGAAATATCTGGAAATCTAAACAACTATCAAGAAGTGTACCTTTTACTAAAAAAAGCCATAAAGAAAGCAAAATTTTTAGACAACTCTGAACTTATAAACACTTTAGAAACCTTAGAAGAGATGATAAAAGTTCCACTGATAGATGGACCTATAA
>JAADDZ010000013.1 GCA_013153635.1 Aquificota bacterium | reverse complement strand
ATTACAAAATAAAAATGCCCCCGACGGGATTCGAACCCGTGTCGCCGGCGTGAAAGGCCGGTGTCCTAGGCCTGGCTAGACGACGGGGGCATAAGCATTTCTGATGAGTCGCCCGGGGGTCGAACCCGGGACCACCGGTTTAAAAGACCGGTGCTCTGCCGACTGAGCTAGCGACTCATCAGTTTTAGGCTTAATAATTTAATATAAACATCGAATTTTGTCAAATAATTTTGGAAAGATTACCATTTTGCTTGGTATAATTAAATTACTGTAGATGTGGAGAGGAAGGGGATTAAGGTGAAAAAGCTTTTGTATGTAGTTCCTATCGTTTCTGTGATTTTGATTTCGTATAGTCACAATAAAAGGGAAAGTAGAGTGTCTAACAACGCTAACTCTCCAAAAAATCCTATAGTTTTATCTAGTTCTAGATTTGATATGAATAATCAGACAGCCTCTATACTCAAGAAAATTGACGCCAAGATAGAACAGTTATTACAACAAGACGAAGATGAAAAAATCATATTCTATCTTTATGATGTACGAAATTTTATTACTGAAAAATCTGATGACATAAATGCTGTTTTAGAGGCTGTTCAGTTTTTAGAAAAAACGAATATCTTTTCTAAAGAAGAACTTGAGAAGATAAAACTCATTGTTCAGCACAAATATCTTTCTAAAAAAGCAGGTTAGAACTGTATCTTTTCTTTTCTAAAGGTGGAAACGGCGCTTAGCACTGTACCTATCAATATAGAAAAAGATAATAGAGAACTTCCCCCATAGCTTAAAAAGGGAAGAGTTATCCCTACAACAGGGGCTATCCCTAAGGTCATAGCTATATTTATGAACGCTTGAAATGACAGTACAGCGACAGCTCCAAAACATACTACTTTTGCGGTATTGTCTTTTATCTTGATTCCCCAGTACAGTATCCTACCTATTAAGAACATATAGATAGTGAGTATGGTTATAGTAGCTATAAATCCCCATTCTTCTCCTATAGTGGCAAAGATAAAATCTGTATGCTGTTCTGGTAAAAAGTATAATTTTGATTGAGTTCCGTTTAAAAACCCTTTTCCAGTGATTTGTCCTGAACCAATGGCTATTTTTGACTGGATAATGTGATAGGCTGTTCCTAGTGGGTCTTTTTCTGGGTTTATAAATGCTAAGATTCTATTTTTTTGGTAATCTTTAAGATGTGTCCATATGTAAGGGGACAATATAATCATAACCAGTAAAGCACCAAATATATATCTTTTCTTTATACCGTACACAAAGATAATAAAGATTACTGGAAATATGATAGTAAGGGCTGTTCCCAAATCTGGTTGGATAATAGTTAAAAATGCGGGAATAGAAGCTATCAGTAGTATCACTAACCCATCAATAAAGGAGATAGGACTTTTCTTGTCTGATAAATAATAAGCTGTGGTTAATATAACCAGTACTTTCATAAACTCTGAAGGTTGTAGGGAGAAAAAACCTAGATTTATCCATCTTTTGGCACCAAGAACCATATCACCAGCTATCAAAACAAACAGTAACGCCATAATTCCTATACCATAGAGGATAAGGGATATATTTATCAGTTTTCTTAATTCTATTGTAGAGAGGAAAAGCATCAAAAATATACCAACTATACCCACTATAATCTGTTTTATATATAGATTTGGGTACTCATTTATAGAGGCACTATATATGTTTATTACACCCCAGAATATAAGGATAATGACTGGAATCAAGATTACATAGTCTACATTTTTAAAAACGTTTAACTGATTATATATCTTCATCTAAGATACCTTCAATTACAGATTTTTCTATAATGTCTTTTACTATAGGAGCGGCTACTCTACCTCCACTTTCTCCGTGTTCTACAAAAACTGCTACCGAGAATTTTGGTTTTTTATAGGGATAAAAGTCTACAAACCATGCGTGGTCTTTTAGTTCCCATTTTGTCTCTTTTTCTTCTTTTTTTGATTTTTTCCTAGAGACCTGTGCAGTACCAGTTTTGCCAGCATTTATTACAGGAGTGTCTCTCAAGATTTTAGCTGTTCCTCTTTTTCCATATATTACCCTGTATAGACCCTTTTTTATGATTTTTATATAAAAAGAGTTAACATTAAGACTTCTTATTAGTACAGGTTTTGTAGTGTACAATCTATTTTCTTTATTGTCGAAGTATGCTTTTAAAAGCTGTGGTTTGAAGATTTTACCTCCGTTTGCAATAGGAGATATGATTTTAACAGCATCAAAAGGAGTAATGGCTAGATAACCTTGTCCTATACTCAAATTTATCGTGTCTCCGTGAAACCAGTTTTCGTTTAGTACTTCCATTTTCCAGTCAGGGGAGGGTATCCTTGAGATTTTTCTTTCTATTCTAGGGTTTAACTTTTCTCCTAACCCAAAAAGATGGGTATAATAAACAATTCTGTCTACTCCTAACTCTAAACCTATCTGATAGAAGAATGTGTCACAAGACATCTCTAAAGCTTGTTCAATATTTATATTTCCACAACCAGCAGGATTCCAGTTTCTATACTTCCACTTTCCTATTTGGAAGACAGCTCCACTTTCTATAGTCTCATATGGGTTTACAATACCTTCTTCTAATGCGCCAAGACCAACTATTATTTTGTATATAGAGCCGGGAGGGTATAGTCCATATAGAGCTTTGTTGAAAAGTGGTTTGTATTTGTTATTTACTAGCTGATTCCACTCTTTTGCACTCATGCCTTTTGTAAATTTTTCTATATCGTAAATAGGATAGCTTAGAAGGGCTAAGATTTGATAATCTTGGGGATTTATAATAACGACTGCACCTGAAGGGTGTCCTGATTCTTTGAAAGATTCGTAAGCTATCTTTTGGAGGCGAGCATCGATAGTCAGATATATATCCTTTCCTCTTTTTGGTTGTTTTTCCCATAAGACTTCTTTTTGTCTGCCGTATGCGTCTACGATAACCGCTCTATAGCCGGGACTTCCCCGTAGATAATCGTCATACATTTTTTCTATACCACTTTTTCCGATAAGAACATCAGGTCTAAGATACGGATTTTTTTTAAGCTGACTGTAAGAAGGGTATCCTACATACCCTAATACGTGAGGCATATACTTTGCATAACTTGTATACACTCTTTTAGGAATCACTTCTATAAAGAAACCTTTAAAAAGGTAAAATTTGTTATAAAAGCTTTCTATCTGTTCTTGAGTAAGGTTTTGGGCTACTACTACTTTTGTGATTAATCCTTTGCTAAAAGCTTCGATAACTTTTTGAGAAGGGGTTATATTTAGTGTATCTTTTAGCATGTTTAGAATATGTTGCATCTCATAATTGCTGTGAACTATGTAAGGAAGAGCTACTAGAGAAAATGTTGGTATATCGTAAGCGAGTAAGATTCCATTTCTGTCAAAGATTTTTCCGCGAGGAGGATTTATAGTATAAAGTCTCACATAATTTTTAGTAGAGATTTCTCTGTAGTAGTCTCCTTTTTTCACCTGCAAATAGTACAATCTACCTGCAAGAACTAAATATACTATCCCCAAAACTAAAACCACAATGTAAATTCTGTCTTTTTTCATCTTAATGAAAAAACCTTAAATAACAAATAAACAATAATATTAAGTACTGTATAAACAATAAATTCAGCAGAGATATAAAATATCCCTGTTTTCATTAAAATCAGTACTGTTTTAACAAAAAAATCTGTGATAGATACTACAGCTGTTAAAATCAACCCATAAAGCAAAATGTCAAAATCTATCTGGTATTTAAATTTTTCTACTAGAGAGACGATTATAAGATTAGATATTATATTGTACATAAAAAGCTGATTCATATATAAATCTTCTACAATCCCAAATAAAAATGCATACTTTAATGCTTCTTTCAAATCAAATCTAAAAGCCAAGAACATCAAAAAAACTTTGATTAAAGAAGGATAGACACCTCCAATAGAAAACGCTTTAAATAGAACAGTCGTTTGAAACACAATAATCAAGATACCCAAAAAGACAGATTTAATTTTCATCTTTTTTCTTTAGAACCAGTACATATTCTAGTTTGGTAGGATTTAGGAAAACTTTGACTTTTATAGTTTTAAAAAAATTTCCTTCTTCATACACAATATCATCTACTATACCTATAGGTATACCTGCTGGATACTCGTCAAATCCTACTGTCTCAACCACATCACCTACTCTTATGTCTTGTTCTGGCTTTACATACTTTAAAACCCCATATTTTTTATTTAGACCTTGAAAGAAAGCTATCTCTCTCGTATTTCGTAATCTTACAGTTGTTTTAAAATTTTTGTTTGTAACAAGTAAGACAGATGAAGAATATCTAGACACCTGATTCAATATCCCTGCAAGATAGCCATTACTAATAACAAAATTCCCTTCTTCTACCCCGTCTAACTTTCCCAAATTTATAACTACAAATTCAAATAAGCTATCAGGAGATATACCTATCACCTTTCCAGAGATGTAGTATAGCTTTTTAAAAATATCCTTATTTTTTTCAGTAAAGTTGAGAAGTTTTTTGAGCTGTTCATTTTCGATTTCTTTATTTTTTAGCTCAATGATTTTAAATCTCAAATAGTCAAGCTCTTGCTTTAAAAGTTTATTTTCTTCTATCAATTTAGATTTGTCTTTTAGTAAAGTAACCTTATCTTTGTAAAAAGAATAAATACCACTACTTACTTTTTGGACAGGGTAAACGATAGTTAAGAAGATATTTTTTACCTCATATAAAAAAGAGCCTTTTTTGGCATCAACAGACAGAAAAACCAAAAATAAAACAAAAATAGGAACGATAAACAAAAATAGAATTCGCGTATAAATATTTGAAAGTAAAAGTCCTACAACGACCTTAAAAAACTGTATCATCTAATCAAACAAAAGAAACCCTCTTTATAAGTTCAAAATCTTCAAGAGCATCACCTATACCCTGTGCTACCGCTGTAAGCGGATTTTCACAGTAAGATACAGGTAAATCTGTCTCCTCTCTAAGTCTTTGGTCTAAGCCATATATTAAAGACCCTCCTCCAGCTAAAACGATACCTCTTTCTACAATGTCAGCCGCAAGCTCTGGAGGAGTTTTTTCCAGTGCAGTTCTCACAGCATTTACAATCGCAGAGATTACATCTTCTAAAGCTTCTCTAACCTCTTTTCCTTTTATAGCTACACCTCTTGGCATACCTGTCATATCTCTACCTCTTATCTCCATCTCTTGTTCGTCTCTCTCTGTTGGATAAGCAGACCCTAACTCTATTTTTATCTTCTCTGCTGTCTGTTCTCCAATTAATATCTGATGTTTTCTCTTTAGGTATTGGACTATAGCTTCATTCATCTCATCTCCAGCGGTTCTAATAGAGTAAGACAAAACCAAGCCAGAAAGAGAAATAACAGCTATTTCAGAAGTACCTCCCCCTATATCTACAATCATGTTACCTCCCGGGTCTTTAATAGGAAGACCCGCACCTATAGCCGCCGCCATAGGTTCAGCCACTAAATAAATCTCTCTTGCACCAGCCTGCCTAGCCGCATCTATAACAGCTCTTTTTTCTACTGTAGTAATTCCAGAAGGAACACCTACTATTATTCTTGGTTTCGCTACAAAAGAAAAAGGTAGGTTAGAATGAACCTTTTTTATAAAATATTTGAGCATAGCTTGAGTAACATCAAAGTCAGCTATAACTCCATCTTTTAAAGGTCTAATAACCTCTATATGTTCTGGAGTTTTTCCTATCATATTTTTAGCTTCTGTTCCTACAGCTATAATTTTGCCAGTTTTTCTATCTACAGAAACAATAGAAGGTTCAGACAAAACGATACCTTTACCTCTTACAAATACTATAGTATTTGCAGTTCCTAGGTCTATACCAATATCATTAGAAAAAAGACCAAAGAATTTGTTGGACAGCATTATATCCTCCCGAGTAGAAATATAAAATATAAAATTAGAGGTTTATATTATACTATAATTAGTTTATTTCTATTTCTAAAATCACTGGAGGATATTTTATGTTTAAAGGTTCCATAGTAGCACTGATAACTCCTTTTAAAAACGGTTCAATTGACGAGAAATCCCTGAAAAATCTTATAGAATTCCATATTAAAAACGATACAGATGCAATAGTAGTGGCAGGTACTACTGGGGAGTCTGCTACTTTGACCTTTTCTGAACATGAAGACCTGATTAGATTAGCTGTAGAGTTTGCAGATAGAAGAATACCGATTATAGCAGGGACAGGAGCTAACGCAACCCATGAAGCAGTAGCAATGACAAAATTCGCAGAAAAAATAGGAGCAGATGCATCTTTACAGATAGTTCCATACTACAATAAACCAACCCAAGAGGGTATATATCAGCATTTTAAAGCGATTGCAGAAGAGACAAATATACCTCTGATACTGTACAATATACCATCAAGAACTGGCGTAGATATGCTTCCAGAAACATTTGCAAGACTATTTGCTGACTATCCAAACATCATAGGACTAAAAGAAGCTACAGGAAATACAGCTAGAGTATCTGAAATAATATCCCTAACAAATCCAGATGTTCTAATCTTATCTGGAGATGATGCTCTTACAGTACCGATGATGTCTATCGGAGCAAAAGGGGTTATATCGGTTGCCAATAACATAATTCCAAAAGAGATAGCAAAGATGTGTAACTATGCATTAGAAGGTAACTTTGAAGAAGCCCAAAAAATCCACAACTACTACTGGAAGCTCTTTAAAGTCCTATTTATAGAGACAAATCCTATCCCAATCAAAACAGCCGCATACCTATTAGGTTTAATAGAAGATAAAGAGTTAAGACTTCCTCTTTACCATATGAACCAAAAAAACGAAGAAAAACTGAAAGAAGTTCTAAAAGAATATGGACTCATAAATTAATACACGTAGGAGAAGAGAATGCACAAAGTTGGAATAGTAGGCACAGGTCGTATGGGTTCTAAGTACATAAATAAATTTGATATATTAGGATATGATGCCTTTTTAGTAGACAAAGAAAAAACTCAATTAGAGCAGTTTCCATCAAAATTTAGAAAATATACAGACCTAGATGAAGCTCTAGAAGCAGAAAAAAGTGCAGATGCCATATTTGTTGTTACATCACCTACATCTCATATCCCGATAGCTCAAAAAATCATACACCACGGTATCAATGTAATGGTAGAAAAACCTCCAGCTCTTGATATTTATGACCTAGAAGAAACTATTCTCTTAGCCCAGAAAAGCGATATAATCTTTGGAGTATCTGAAATAGAGCTAAAATCAAGTGCAGTTAGAAATCTGGACATATCAAATCTAGACGTTCAAGCAGTCAAAGCTTACAGGTTGAACCTAGGAAAAGGGTACATAAATCCTTTTCTAGACTTGGCTTGGCACGACCTTTACATATTTTATAAACTTTTTGGAAAGTTCAAAATAGAAGATGTAAAAGACAAAAAAGAAGAAAAAACACATCTAGTCCAAGTTTTTGCAAAATCACAAAGAGGTATACCTATAGATTTAGAAGTAGCGTGGGAAAATTCCTATCTAAAAAGAGAGTGGGTGATAGATACTAACAAAGGACAACTTGTATTAAACTTTGTAGAAGACAAAATCCTATATCCAGATGGAACAGTAGTAGAAAAAGACAACCAAGATAAACTAGAACTAATGATAGAAGAATTTGTTAAAAACCCCTCCCAAAAAAGTGCATTAAGAGCCTTAAACATACTAGAAGAATTTATCAAATTCTATAAATGAAGGAGAAAAAAATGCCAATTCCTATTATAAAACCAGTATTTGGAAAAGAAGAAGAACAAGTAGTCCTAGAGATAATGAAAAGCGGACAGATAACAAGAGGAAAATGGACTATAAAATTTAAAGAAGCCTTCAAAGACTTTACGAACACCGCATACTGCCATACAGTATGTAGCGGAACTACAGCCCTCTACATAGGGTTAAAAGCTCTTGGTATCTCCTCAAAAGAAGACATAGTTATAGTACCGGCTATGAGCTTTATGGCTACCATAGATGCTGTAATACTAGCAGGAGGAACACCTGTAGTTATAGATATAGACGAAAGTTACACAATGGACGTAAATTTCTTGCAAGAAGCGGTAGAAAAATACAACCCAAAGGTGGTTATACCAGTACATCTATACGGACAAACAGCAGATATGGACAGAATAAACCAAATCTGTCAACCTAGAAACATAATAGTTTTTGAAGATTCAGCCCAAGCCCACGGAGCTAAATACAAAAACAAACCAGCAGGAAGTTTAGGGGATTTAGCCGCATTTAGCTTTTATGCCTCTAAAAATGTAGCAATGGGCGAAGGAGGAGCTATAACTACAAATAACCCAAATATAGACGAAAAAATATCAAACTGGATAGAATTCGGAGACCACCCAGCCTTAAATGTAAGAATCACAGAATTTCAAGCAGGAGTAGGTTACTGGCAACTTCAAAAGCTCCCCCATACAAACAAAGTAAGAAAAAAATATGCATACATGTACAACGAAGAATTCAAAGACCTCCCCGGATTGATACTCCCAAAAGAGTACCCTCAAAGAGAACATGTTTGGCACATATATACCCTAAGACACCCAAAAAGAAACAAAATAGTAGAAAAACTCATTGAACATGGGATAGGAGCTAGAATATACTATGAATATACTCTTCACGAACTTAGAAATGCAGAACATCTACCTTGTGAGTTTGCAGAAGCAGTAAAAAACGAGATTTTTGCTATACCTGTACATGCGGCTTTAAAAGAAGAAGAAGTGGCTTATATTATTGATACAATGAAAAAAATAGTAAGGTCGGTGTAAATCATGGTTAAAATAATATCTATCTTAATTTCAGCATCTATTTTTATCAGTTGTGGTCATATGAAAGCAAAAAAACATCGACATAAAGAGTTAGAGAGAAAAAGAGAACAGGAAAAATCTACGATTAGACACAAAAGACCTATAAACAACAATATAGATATAGAAGATATAATAGGAAGGTGAACATGGTAGAGATAAACGGGAACCTAGATGCAAAAGGTATAAAATTTGCCATAGTTGTCAGTAGGTTTAACAGTCTGATAACAGAAAAACTCCTAGAGGGAGCTATCGATTGTATAACAAGGAACGGTGGAGAAAAAGAAGACATCACTATAGTAAGAATACCCGGTTCCTTTGAGATACCTCTTACAGCAAAGAAATTAGCCAAAACAAAAAAATACGATGCAGTTATATGTTTAGGAGCGGTTATAAGAGGAGCAACACCACACTTTAATTACGTTGCCGCAGAAGTAACAAAAGGAATAGCATTAGTATCCCTAGAAGAAGAAATACCAATAGCCTACGGTATACTTACAACAGACACAATAGAACAAGCAATAGAGAGAGCTGGAACGAAAATGGGGAATAAGGGCTTTGATGCGGCACTTTCAGCTATAGAAATGGTAAATGTCCTCAAGGAAATTTAATGAAAGTAGGGAAATACAGAAAAAAAGCAAGAGAGATTCTATTTAAAACCCTATATTCTTACGACCTAAAAGGAGAAAACCTGTCAGACATTCTAAAATACTACATAGAAGAGTTCAAACGAGACAACAAAGGAAAAATAAACACAAAAACCGTAGAATACGCAAACTCTATAGCAAAAGGCATAGAAAAACATCTAAAAGAGATAGACAAGATAATAGAGAGACATCTAAAAGGGTGGAGATTAGAGAGATTAGGATACTTAGAAAGAGCTTTACTTAGATTAGGTACATACGAACTAGTTTTTTCAGATATACAAGACAAAGGCAGAGTGTTTATTGATATTTTAGACCTTGCCAAATGTTATCTTCCTGAAGAAGATTCAATAAAATTCATAAATGGCGTTCTAAGTGGAATATTCAAAAAGATAACCAAAAAATACCAATCAGACAAAAGAAAAACCATCTCTTAAGCTGTAATAGTATGTTTAAAACATTGTAAATGTCAAGAAATATTAAAACTTTTTTATCTCTTTCTACCAAAAAATCAAACACTGTTTGATTTTACAAAAATTTTTTGTATAATAATCTGCCAGTAAATCAAATAAAAACTTTTGAGGAGGAGTATACCTATGGCAAAAGCTACTATCGTATGGACAAAGGTAGACGAAGCTCCACAGTTAGCAAGTTACTCTTTACTACCAATCATGAGAGCATTCACAAAAGACGCTGATGTAAACATCGAAGTGAGAGACATCTCACTAGCAGGGAGGATACTAGCACAATTTCCAGACTTACTTCCTGAAGACAAAAGAGTGCCTGATGACCTAGCATATCTAGGAGAACTAGTATGGAAGCCAGAAGCAAACATAATGAAGCTCCCAAATATCTCTGCATCTGTACCACAGCTAAAAGAAGCGATAAAAGAACTCCAAGAGCAAGGATACCCTCTACCTGACTACCCAGAAAACCCTCAAACAGAAGAAGAAAAAGAGATAAAAGCGAGGTACGACAGATGTGTCGGTTCTGTAGTTAATCCAGTTTTAAGACAAGGTAATTCAGACAGAAGACTCGCAGAAGTCGTTAAAGAATACGCAAGAAAACACCCTCACAGATTAAAAGAAGTATCTCCCCATTCAAAATCACATGTAGCACACATGAAAACAGGAGACTTCTATCAGCACGAACAATCTGTAATTATCGATAAAGACACAAAGCTAAAATATGTATTCGAAGACAAACAAGGAAACCAAACAGTTCTAAAAGAAGTACAAGTAGAAAGAGGAGATGTAGTAGATGCCACATTTATGAACAGAAAAAAGCTTAGAGAATACTTTGCAGAAGTAATAGAGAGAGCAAAAGAAGATGATATACTTTTCTCCCTACACGTGAAAGCAACCATGATGAGAGTATCAGACCCAGTTATATTTGGAGATGCCATCAGAGTATACTACAAAGAGCTTTTCGAAAAACACGGAGAAACATTAGAAAAACTAGGCTGGAAGCCAGAATCAGGAATGCAGGACTTAGAAGAAAGACTAGAACAGCTCCCAGAAGAAGAAAGAAACGCCATTAAAAGAACTATAGAAGAGATATACAAAAAAAGACCTAGAATGTACATGGTAGATTCTGATAAAGGTATAACAAACTTACACATGCCAAATGATGTTATTATCGATGCATCAGTTCCAGCAGTAATCAAAAACGGTCTTCAAGGGTGGGGACCTCAAGGAGAAACAGACGATACAGTCCTTAGTATCCCAGACAGGTCATACGCAACTATGTACAAAGAAATAATAGAAGACATCAAAGCTAGAGGACAGTTTGACCCTACAAAAATAGGAACTGTGCAGAACGTAGGACTTATGGCAATGAAAGCAGAAGAATATGGTTCTCACGACAAAACATTCTTCCCACCAGAAGACGGAAAGATGAAAGTAGTAGACGAAGAAGGCAATGTACTCATGGAACACTGCGTAAATGAAGGAGACATATACAGAAGTTGTATAACAAAAGATATAGCGATTAGAGACTGGATAAAACTAGCTATAAATAGAGCTAAAGACTCTGGATTCCCAATCGTATTTTGGTTAGACGAGTATAGAGCCCACGACCAAAACCTAATAGAAAAAGTAAGAGAAGAACTACCAAAATACGACTTAGAAGGTATAGACTGGTACGTAAAAGCACCTGCAGATGCTATGAAGTACACATTAGCAAGATTTAGAGAAGGAGAAAACACGATAGCAGTCACAGGGAACGTACTAAGAGACTATCTGACAGACCTATTCCCAATAATAGAGGTAGGTACATCAGCAAGGTCTTTATCTATAGTTCCAGAAATAGCAGGAGGAGGACTTTTTGAAACAGGTGCTGGAGGTTCTGCTCCAAAACACGTAGAGCAGTTTCTAAAAGAAGGACATCTAAGATGGGATTCTTTAGGAGAGTTCTTAGCATTTGTAGAATCTCTAAAATTAGCCTATAAACAGTTAAAGGCTCTCCATGAAAAAGACAGCCCAAAAATACTCGTAGTTGCTCAAGCATTATCAGAAGCTATTGGAAAATACTTAGAAAACGACAAAACCCCAAAAAGAAAAGTAGGACAGTTAGATACAAGAGGCTCTCACTTTTATCTAGCTCTTTACTGGGCAGAAGCTTTAGCAAATCAAACAGAAGACAAAGAGTTAGCTGAAAAATTTGCAAAAGTCTATCAAGAGCTTAAAGAGAACGAACAAAAGATATTAGGTGAGATAGCCGCCGCAGAAGGAAAACCTACAGACGTAGGTGGTTGGTATCACCCAGATGACGAAAAAGCTTCAAAAGCTATGAGACCAAGCGAAACACTCAATAGAATAATAGACTCAATATAATCAGTGAAGAGGCGGGTTAACCCGCCTTTTTCTTTAAACTTTATTATCTGTTATAATTTTTTGTTAAAAAATTTTTTTATTTTTGCAGGAGGATATAGATGGCTCAAAGAGGCATAAGAGAATATGACGGAAAAAGAATTCTTGCAAACAACTGGGAAGAATATTTTGACGGAGCTTTTGAGTACGATTTTAAATCAATACTTATTACCCCTCAAACAGACCTTGATAAGATACCACAGCAGTATCCATGGGTAAAAGAAACTCCGCTTGTAGCAAAACCAGATATGCTTTTTGGGAAAAGAGGAAAACTAGGACTTATATACTTTAAAAAGGAAAAACCCGGAGATGTTACATGGGAAGACGTAAAACAGTGGATTAAACAAAAAATGGCAGAAGAAATAGAGATAAACGGGGTAAAAGGAAGATTGACCCATTTTCTTGTAGAACCTTTCGTTCCTCATAAACCAGAAGAAGAGTACTATGTTGCAATAACTGCCGGTGAAGACGAAGATATAATCTACATGTCAGCATTTGGAGGAATAGAAGTAGAAGAGAACTGGGATAAAGTTGTAGAGGTAAAAATCCCTATCACTGCTTCAGATGAAGAGATTAAAACGATTATAAAACAGAACGTACCAAAAGAAATAAAAGATAAAGACACTTTTGCAGATTTTGTATACAGATTGTACAAACTGTTTAAAGATTTGCACTTTTCTTATCTAGAAGTTAACCCATTAGTCATGGTAGGCAATAAAGTCTACCCATTAGACTTTGTAGGAAGGCTAGATGATACTGCTCAATTTGTAGTAGGAAGAAACTGGGGAGATGTAGAATTCCCAGCAGGTTTTGGTAGAGACCTAACTCCTGAAGAGAAATACATAAAAGATATGGACGAAAAATCAGGAGCATCATTAAAACTAACAGTACTAAACCCAGAAGGTAGAATATGGACTTTGGTAGCTGGAGGTGGTGCTTCAGTAGTATACGCTGATACAGTTGCAGACTTAGGTTACGTAAAAGAACTGGCAAATTACGGAGAATACTCTGGTAACCCATCTAGAGCAGAAACTAGAGAATACGTTAAAACAGTGTTTGACCTTATGACTAGAAATAAACACCCACAGGGACATAAGATTTTGATAATTGGTGGGGCTATAGCAAACTTCACAGATGTGGCTAAAACTTTTGATGGAATAATAGATGCGATGAAAGAATATGCAGATAAACTTAGAGAAGTTGGGATAAAAATCTATGTAAGAAGAGGTGGTCCTAACTATGAAATAGGACTAAAAAGAATAAAAGAAGCGGCACAGCAGTTAGGAATACCTATCGAAGTATATGGACCAGAAACTCATATGACAGAGATAGTTAGAAAAGCTCTCCAAGAAGCAGAAGGGAAAGTAGCATAACTGAAAAACACAAAGGAGGTTAAATAAATGAGTAAACCTGATTATCTATTATTTGATAGAGATACAAAGGCAATATTTTGGAATCTAAATAGAAACGCTATTCAAAGAATGTTAGATTACGATTATGTAATAGGAAGAGACCCATCAATAGTTGCTGTTGTAGCACCAACCCAGAATAGAAAGTTCGATAAGTTCTTCTATGGAACCGAAGAAATTATGATACCCCTTTACAAATCTACCACAGAAGCCGCAAAAGACTTTCCAGAGGCAGATGTTCTTTTAAATTTCGCATCTTTTAGAACAGCTTATGATGTAACGATGGAAGCTTTGGAGATACCTACAATAAGAACGATAGCTATAACTGCCGAAGGTATCCCAGAGAGATTTGCAAGAATTATGAGAATAAAAGGAAAAGAGCTTGGAAAATGGATTATAGGTCCAGCTACCGTTGGTGGTATAGCTCCCGGAGCCTTTAGAATAGCAAATACAGGTGGAACAATAGAAAACATAATAAACTCTAAACTCCACAGACCCGGTTCTGTAGGTCTTGTTACAAGGTCTGGAGGATTATTCAACGAACTATCTAATGTTATAGCGAGAAATGCAAATGGTATCGCTGAAGGTATCGCTATAGGTGGAGATAGATACCCGGGTACAGACTTTTTAGACCATATGCTTAGATTTGAAAAGAATCCACAGATAAAGATGATGGTTATGTTAGGAGAAGTTGGAGGAGAGTTAGAGTACAAAGTAGCAGAAGCTATCAAAGACGGTAGAATAACAAAACCTGTTATTGCATGGTGTATAGGAACTATATCTAAACATTTTGGAGGAGAAGTGCAGTTTGGTCATGCAGGTGCAAAAGCTGGAGTTGAAAGAGAAACTGCTGACGCCAAAAATGCGGCTTTAGCTGAAGCTGGAGCTTATGTACCAAAATCGTTTAACGACTTACCAGAGCTTATAAATGGGGTATATGAAGAGCTCCACTCAAAAGGAGAAATACCAGACATACAAGAACCAGAAGTTCCTCCAATTCCAGAAGATTACGACAAAGCGAAAAAAGCTGGAAAAATAAGAAAACCAACCAATTTCATATGTACTATCTCTGACGATAGAGGAGAGGAGGCTACCTATTGTGGTGTTCCTATATCTACAGTGGTAGAAGAAGGTTATTCTATAGCAGATGTTATAGGTCTTTTATGGTTTAAGAAGAAGTTTCCTAAGTGGGCTTCTGATTTTATAGATATGGTAATAAAGATTGTGGCAGACCACGGTCCAGCTGTTTCTGGAGCGCATAATACTAAAGTTACAGCTAGAGCTGGAAAAGACCTGATGTCTTCTATTGTTACTGGAATACTTACTATAGGTCCAAGATTTGGTGGAGCTATAGATGGAGCCGCAAACTATTTTAAAATGGCGAAAGAAAAAGGTATGGACCCTATAGAGTTTGTAGATTATATGAAAAAGGTTGAAAAAATTCCTATACCCGGAATTGGACACAGAATCAAATCTACAAAAAATCCAGATAAAAGAGTAGAGCTTTTAAAAGATTTTGCTAAAAAGAACTTCCCAAAAACGGAGCTTTTAGACTATGCGTTAGAGGTAGAAAAAGTTACTACTTCTAAAAAAGAAAATCTTATCTTAAATGTAGATGGTACTATTGGTGTTCTCCTTGTGGATATGTTTAGAGAGTTGGGTTATTCTGATGCAGAAATAGATGAACTTATAAATGCTGGAGCATTTAATGCCTTCTTTGTTTTAGGAAGAACTATAGGCTTTATTGGACATTACCTCGACGAAAAGAGACTTGATATGCCTCTATACAGACACCCTTGGGACGACATACTTTACAATGTACAGTGTGATACTCAAGATTAACTGATGAGGGCTTTAGCCCTCATTTTTCTCTTTTTCTTTTCTCTCTTCTTCTTTTATGTATCTTAGGACATCTTTATACATATTATAAAAACCAGTGATTATTCCTAAGAAGAAGAACACTATAGTTAAGATTGGTGAAGTATTGAAAAATTTGTCCAAATAGTATCCTACAAAAACTCCTACAATGATACCTGATACAAGATGAAGACCTATTGTTCCTATAGAGATATATTTTGAAAACTCTTTAAAAAGTGAAGATTTTTTCTTCAATGTTGTTTTAGACCAAGAACGTCCATCATATCATATAGACCGGGAGGTTTGTCTTTGAGCCATTTTGAAGCTTCTACAGCACCTTTTGCAAAAATATCTCTGGAAGATGCTTTATGAGTTAGTTCTATTCTTTCTCCTAAACCTGCAAAAATAACTGTATGTTCTCCTACTGCATCACCGCCTCTTAAGGCGAAAACAGCTATCTCATCTGAAGGTCTCCCATGCTCAAAATGCCCTTCTCTTCCATATACAACTTTTGATATGCCTGTTTCTTCTTTTAGAATATCTACTAATTTTACCGCTGTTCCTGATGGAGCATCTTTTTTGTGTCTGTGGTGCATCTCTATTAACTCTATATCAAACCCTTTATCCTTTAGAACTTTTGCTGTTTCTTTGACTAGTTTGAATAAAAGGTTTACTCCTATGCTCATGTTTGGAGCGATTACTATTGGTACTTGTGAGGCTAGCTCTTTTATCTCTTCTATCTCTTTTTCATTAAACCCTGTGGTTCCTATCACCATGGATTTTTTATTTTTGTCTGCGGCTATTAGCCTAAGATGACCTAATACTGCTTCAGTATTGTTAGCAAAATCAATAATAACGTCACCTAACTCTATAACTTCAGATAAATCGGAGGTTATAGGAGCTTTTAATTCTTTGACTCCTATAACTTCTCCTACTGTGTCATGAAAATGGACGCAATCTGGGCTTTCTATACCAGCAACGATATTTACATCTTTATCTTCATGTGCAAGTTTTGCAATGGTTTTTCCCATTCTCCCCATGATGCCAGAGATTATAACGTTAACCATTGCTCTGTTCTTCACCTCCGAAAACAGCCTGTCCTAACTGCTCTAATGCATCGTGAGCTTGGTCTGGAGGAACTAAGAATGGTGCTATAACGATGTCGATGTCTATGTCGTCCCTGAATATTACCTTTTTTATCAACTCTTGTATTTTTTCTAGCTCTTCTGGTTTTATGTCTTCTTTAAATACCTCTTCTGGAGAGTGGTCTGTAACAAAGAACCCGGGTAGTACAAAGGCGTAAGCTTTTTTTTCCAAAATAGTCTCCTTAATTATTATTTAGATGTTCCCATTTTGTACATAATATAACCCCACAAAAAGATGAACTGGATTAATAGAATGGTCATATTGATGTATTCTGGTTTTGGGTTTTCAAATAGTTCTTGCATACTTATCCCTCCTTTTAGTCAGTTTTTTCTGCAAATGAGAGTATATAATCTGCTAATGCAGATAGTTCTTCTTCTGTCAAATCTTTTGTTGCGGCGAGCTGTAAGTTCATAAGGTGAGCCGCCTGTCCTGCTTCTGTTGCTAGTTTTGGTGGAGCTTCTCCTTTTAAGAACTTTATTAGTTCTTCTTTTTTCCCTTTATATGCTTGTGCGATTTCTGCTAGTGGAGGTCCAACTTTCAATCCTGTAACCATATGGCATCTGTCACAGTTGTATTTTTCAAACAGCTCACTTCCTTTTAGACTTATCTTTTCGTCTCTTTTTTCCTGATAGGAGAGTTCTTTTTGTGAGGTTTCTTTTTCTTCTTCTTTTTCTATTTTGGAGTTCGTATTTTCATTTTCTTCGGCTTCTTTTATCTTTTCTTGGAGTTCTTTTACCTGTTTTTTCATTTCTTCTACGTCTTTTTCTTTCTTTTCTTCTTTTCCACAAGAGATTAAAAGAGCGGCTGAAAGAACTGTTATAGAAAAAAGTCTGATTGTTTTCATTCTAACCTCAAAATTTTATTTTATCTCTTACATAAAATACTAACTGCTAAGTAAATTTTTTTCAAGATTTTTGTATATAAAATAAATACCTTTCATGTTTAGATAGGGTTCTAGGGAGTGGTCTATTTTTAGACCTTCTTTTATTAGGTATGCGTCTCCTCCTGTTAATATTATGTCTAATTTACATTCGCATACATCTTTTATACGGCTTACCATTCCTTCTATGATAGATATGTATCCATTGTATATACCTGTTTGTATACTTTCTATTGTGTTTTTACCTATAGGATTAGAAATTTTTTTTAGGCTCACAGAGGGAAGTTTTGCTGTTTTTGAAAAAAGGGCTTCTATACTACTTTTTATTCCCGGAAATATAGCTCCTCCTTCGTATTCTCCTTTTTTGTTGATGTAATCAAAGGTTACTGCTGTTCCAAAGTCTACGACTATAGATGGATATTTCTTTTGGTTTATTACTGCAACTGCGTTTACTATTCTGTCTGTACCTACTTCTTCTGGGTTTGTGTAGTTTATTTTTATTGGGTAGTTTATATGTTCTCCAATTATAAAGGTTTGTGAGTTTGTGGCTTTGGATACAGCGTTTTTTATTTTATCTGTTATTTGGGGTACTACAGATGAGATAAGTACTGCTTCTATATGACTTTTGTCTTTTATAATACTGTTAAATAGGAGATACCATTCGTCTTCTGTTTTATTTTTGTCTGAATAAAGTTTGTAGCTATGTATGTTCTTGGGATTTTCTATTAGTCCAACTTCTACTGTGGTGTTTCCTATATCTATGCCTACTATCATTTTAGGGTTAGTACTTTTTTGTTTTTAGAGAAAAAGTATTCTACCACTGCTTGGTATATCTGATAACTAAAATTGTTTATAAATTTTGGAGATTTTAACAGTTTAGATTCTCTTGGGTGGGTTATGTATGCTATTTCTATTAGGACAGAGGGTATTCCCGGTGTTTTTAGTACTGCAAAGTTTGCACTGTCTATATCTTGGAATCTGTTAGCTTTTCTTAAGTATTTTTTTAGGGCTTTTGCGAAGTTTAGACCTTCTGTCATTGTGGTACTCATAGCTAGGTCTGCTAGTATTCGATTTACAGACCTATTTGTACTTACTTTCATATATTCTAAAACTGCTCTATTTTCTCTTTTTTCTACTAATCTTGCGAGTTTTGATTTTGCTCCTCTTAGGTTTAGTGTATATACATATGTTCCATATCCGTAACCTGATGGTGATGAGTTACAGTGGAGGCTTATAAATAGGTCTGCATTTTTTCTCATAGCATAGATAGTTCTTTTGTACAAAGAGACGTATCTGTCTGTGTATCTTGTTAGATATACTTTGAATCTTGGGTCTTTTTCTAGTACTTTTTTTAGTGCTTTTGCGAAGATAAGATTAACGTCTTTTTCTCTTAGACCATTTGCTATAGCGCCCGGGTCTTTTCCTCCGTGTCCCGGGTCTATAACGATAATTTTTTTCTTTCCTTTCCAATTTTTCGGTGTTTTTAATGATACAGGTATAACTACTTGGTCTTCTTTTAATTTCTGGGTCAAAAGCTCTTTTATTGGGTCTTTGTAAGTGGTTGTTTTATGTGTAGTCTTTTTTTTCTCTTCTTTTGATAAGGAAGAGAGTATAATCTCTTTTATCGGGTCTTGGGACTTTTCTTTTTTTATATCTAGAACTAGCCTATAGGGTTTTTTTAGAGAGAAAAGGGTATATTTGTATTTTTCTTTTAGTTCTAGAACTATTTTTATGTCGTCTCTTGATTTTATTATCTCAAAATTTTTGATGTACTGGGAATTTTTAACGAAGTTTTTAACATTTATTGGGTTTGAACCTTTGAATTTTAGGATAATCAATGGAGGCTCTGTAAATTCTATCTTTTCAAATGGAAGATTTTTATTTAGGTCGAATACGATTCGAAAAAAGTTTTTGTGGGTAGATGCTCTAATACTGATGTTTTCTTTTGAAAATGTACTAAAGCTCAAAAATAGAAATGAAAAAACTAAAATCATATACTTCATTATTATTTTCCTTGAAATTTTCCAGTACAATAATATTCGTTAATTTTATTACAAAATTTAGAGGTTGTCATCTTGAGATTAGGGGTAAATGTAGACCATATAGCTACGCTAAGACAAGCAAGAAGGACTTTTGAACCTGACCCTGTTAAAGGAGCTATCCTTGCTGTAGAAGCAGGAGCAGACCAGATAACGTTACATTTGAGAGAGGACAGAAGGCATATCCAAGATGAAGATTTATTTGAAATTAGAAAAGTGATAACAGAAGTTCCAATAAATCTTGAGATGGCGGCTACTGAAGAGATGAAAAAGATAGCTTTAACTGTAAAACCAGATTCTATAACTTTAGTTCCAGAGAAGAGACAGGAGATTACAACTGAAGGTGGGTTAGATGTTGTGCAGATGCAAGAATTTTTACTAAACTATATAAAAGATTTTAAAGATTTGGGGATACGGGTGGTATTTTTTATAGACCCTGTTTACGCTCAAATAGAGGCTTCTTTGGAAGCTGGAGCTAACGCTGTGGAACTACACACAGGGGAATACGCTAATGCCACAGGCACAGAGGTAGATGTAGAGCTAGAGAGGTTAAAAAAAGCCGCAAGGTATGCACAGGAAAAAAGTCTAAAGGTTTTTGCTGGACACGGTCTTACTTATCAGAATGTTAAACCTGTGGCATCTATTCCTCAAATAGAGGAGCTAAATATAGGGCATTCTATAATAGCCAATTCTGTTTTTTGGGGTATTGGAGAAGCAGTAAGACGTATGAAGAGATTAATACAAGAAGCAAGAGGTGATATATAAGATGTGTGGGATAGTAGGATACATAGGTAAGAGGAATGCTGTTCCTATTTTGTTGTATGGGCTACAGAGATTAGAGTATAGAGGTTACGATTCTGCTGGAATAGCGGTATTAGAAAAAGAGGGAACAAAAATAATAGTTGAAAAACAAGTAGGAAAGATAAAAGATTTGCATGAATACCTTTGGAATAAAAAGATAGAGGGAAATGTAGGAATAGCTCATACAAGGTGGGCTACACATGGTCCACCTACAATTGAGAATGCTCACCCTCATCTAAGTCAAAGAGGAACAATAGCTATCGTTCACAATGGAATAATAGAGAACTATTTGGAATTAAAGGAATCTTTAGAGAAGAAAGGTTTTAGATTTAGTTCAGAGACAGATACCGAAGTGATAGCCCATCTTATAGAAGATGAGTATGAAAAAGATTTGTTAAACACAGTATTAAAAGTTACAAAAAAGTTAGAAGGAGCTTATGCTTTAGGGATAATTTCTACATACGAACCTGATAAATTGATAGGAGTTAGAAAAGGAAGTCCCTTAATTGTAGGTGTAGGTAAAGATGAAAATTTGATAGCTTCTGACATACCTGCAGTTCTTGAGTATACAAAGGATATAATCCCTCTTGATGATAATGAAATAGCTGTACTTACAGCTAAAGATGTTAAACTCCTTGATTTTCAAGGAAAACAAAAGGAAAAAAAGATACTTCATGTTACGTGGGATATATCTATTGCTGAAAAAAGTGGTTTTAAACATTTTATGCAAAAAGAGATACATGAACAGCCAAGGACTATAGCAGATACGATAACAGGTTTTTCGTCTCAAGATATTGAAAAAATCTTTTCAAAGTTAAAGGATATTTCTAGAATAACAGTTGTAGCCTGTGGGACTTCTTTTCATGCGGGTCTTGTTGGAAAATTTTGGATAGAAAAGTATGCAAAAATTCCTGTGGAAGTAGACTATGCATCAGAGTTTAGATACAGAGATTATATAGTAGATGACAAAACTCTCATATTTGGGATTAGCCAGTCAGGAGAAACTGCCGACACTCGTTTTGCCATGCTTGATGCAAAGAAAAAAGGAGCTAAAACGTTGGCTCTTGTTAATGTCGTAGGTAGTTCGCTATCTCGGGAGAGTGATTTTGTCCTGTATACTTACTGTGGTCCAGAGATAGGAGTAGCCGCAACCAAAACTTTCACAGCACAGCTTGTTGTTTTATACCTCTTTGCCTTAAAATTAGCGGAATACAGAGGACTTATATCTGAAAAAGAGTTTGACCAAAAGTATAGAAACCTTTTGCATCTGCCTACAGTAGTAGAAAGTATTTTAAAAGAAGAGAAAGAGATTAAAAACATAGCGTATAACTACACAAAAGCTGATGATTTCTTATTTTTGGCTAGAGGCCTAAACTATCCTATAGCTTTAGAGGGAGCTTTGAAGCTTAAAGAAATATCTTATATACATGCAGAAGGTTACCCAGCTGGAGAGATGAAACATGGTCCAATAGCCCTTATTGATGAGAATATGCCTGTAGTGTTTATTGCTCCTAAGGATTCCCTGTATGAAAAAACTTTGTCTAATATACAAGAAGTAAAAGCAAGAAAAGGCAAGATAATCTCTATAGCTACAAAAGGGGACAAAGTTGTAAAAGATTTGTCAGATGAAACAATATACATTCCTAAAACCAAAGATGAACTTTATCCTATAGTTTCTATCGTCCCTTTACAGTTACTTTCGTACCATATAGCGACCTTTTTAGGAAAAGATGTAGACCAACCTAGAAATCTCGCAAAGACAGTTACCGTAGAGTAAACTAAATCAAAATAATTTCCGAAAATCTGTAAAAATCAGTAGAGATATGAGGAAATTATGAAAAGGCTGTCTATCGCTCCTAAAAATATTGAATCTATCTTTAAAGAAAATGAGATGTTTTTTTCTTCTACGAATCTCAAAGGAGTTATTCTCTCTGGAAATAGTGTATTTACCCGAGTGAGTAAATATTCTATAGATGAGATGGTAGGTAAACCTCACAATATCATAAGACACCCAGACATGCCAAAAGTAGTATTTAAGTTACTTTGGGACTATATCCAAAAGGGAAAACCGATAGTAGCATACGTGAAAAATATGGCAAAAGATGGCAGTTATTACTGGGTTCTTGCTACAGTTTTCCCTGTGTTTGATGAAGAAGGAAACATGATTAAATATCTCTCTATAAGGATAAAGCCTACTACTGATTATTTTAGATATGTGGAAAATCTGTACTTAGATATTCTAAAAATAGAAAAACAGTATGGTATGGAAAAAGCTCAAGAGTATCTCCTAGAAAGGTTAAAATCTCTTGGTTTTAAAGATTACGATGATTTTATGATAAAGGCTTTTATAAGTGAATTAAAGGATAAGATACCTTATCTAAAGGTAAAAGACAATAAAGAGCATAAGCCTGTATTAAAGGGACTACTGTTTCAGATATACAAAATAATAGAGATTTTTGAAGAAACAGACAAAATAATGAATATGTTCTCTGATTACAGAAATATCTTAGGTTCTAATGCCAAGAGTATTTCCAGCTTTACAGAAGATATACGGATTATTGCTTTGAATGCTTCAGTAGAATCTCTAAGATTAGGAAGTTCTGGTATCGTATTTTCTGTGTTGTCCCAAGAGATGAGAAAAAGTGCCGAAAGTAGTGCTAAATATATACGCCTTATAAATGAAACTATAGAAAAAGCTTCTTTTTCTATAAGGGAGATTATATTTTATCTTGGAATGACAAATTTACAGATTCTTATGGTTAAAGACTTGATAATAAACGGTATAAGTGATGATTTCGAAAAAGATATTTTAGATTTTAAATATATACTGCGCACTTCTTTAAATAATCTAAAGAAAAATAGAAAAATGCTTGACGAATTAACATCACAGTTAGAGAAAATCACTACATACATAGACAAAGTTTTAGCTTTATTTGAAAAATTGGAATTCTTACATGTTAATGGAAAAATAGAGTCAGCATATCTAGAAGAGGTAAAGTTTAATATCATTTTTAACCAAGTCAAGGAGCTTGTACACAAATCCCAGCAGTCGATATTAGAGATAATAAAACCTACAGAAAAAATCCAAAAAGGGATAGTTTCTTTTAAAAATAAGACTTCAAAAATAGAAACCCATCTAGATATAGCTCTAAAACAGTTCGACACTATCAAAATAAGGTCAAATCTTGTGGTAAATAGCTCCTGAAGGAAGAGTTATACTCTCTATAAGATTTATTTCTACAGATTCTAATTTACCAAAATAAAAATCTTTATACTTTGTAAGTTTCGGTATAAATTTTTCTGTATCTATATCTGTTTTTATTCTTTTGATAGTTATGTGAGGTTTAAAAGGTTTTCTTTCTTTTTCAAATCCAAGATTTAGCATCTTTTTTTCTATCGACTGATGTAGCTCCTGTAGGAAGTTAGAGTTATCTTTTACATTTATGTAAAGTATTCTTGGGTTTTTAGGATTTGGGAAAACTCCTAAACCGCTTAGCTCTATGGGTTCTTGTAGAGGGTTGTTAAAAATCTCTTTTAGAGAATGATTTATCTGCTTGATTTTATTGTTATCTACATATCCTAAAAATTTTAAGGTTATATGTAAATTTTCTGTTTTTACCCATTTTCCCGGTATAATGCCCCCAAACTCTTTTTTTAGTCTTGGATACTGCTTATTTAAAACCTTTGGAGGGATAAAGATACCGATAAATAGCCTTTTCATAATTTTACTGTCCAGTTAAATCTTTTACCGCTTTTTCTAAATCGCCGTGTTTTAGTATCTCTATAAGAGTAGGTTCATCAAAATCGTCAGTGAGTCTCTTTCCTGTTTTTAAATCTACTATAAAAAATATCTCATCTCCATAACTACCAACTATGTAACTTCCTTTTCCAATAACCGCTCCTGCTATTACAGAGGATTTATAATCTTCTGTCAGTTTTTTTCCTGTATCTATGTCATAAAGAGCATAATGGGTTTTTTCTTTTGCCCAGTAATAAGAGCTTTCTCCTGTGAGAACCCCTCTATCTCTTATTTTTCTAAACCATTTTGTTACTTGATTTTCCAAAGTAAAAATCGCTTCATGTTTATCCAACTCTGCTCTAAAGTATATGGATTGACCTTGGACTAAACCTTTTGTTGTTATCCAGTCGTAGTACTGTGTAACTCTCTTTCTAGTTCTAATGTCGTATATAGCCCATTTAGAGCGTTTCATTGCTATGGTGGGTCTTTCTTCTTTTAATACAGGTTGTTTTGTGGCTATGAAATAAGGGCTTTCTCCTCTAGGAGCTCCTGACTCAAATATATATCCAAAATCTTCTGTTATCCGCTGATTGTTTTCTACAAAGTAGAATCTATTACCATCTTTTATAAGTTTATACATTAATATTAGCTCCTTTTGTTAGAATTTTAGATAAAGTTTATTATCTAATTATTAGCGTTGCAAGGAGAACTTTAGAAAAGATGGCTGATTTGAAAAAAGAGATACCTAGAAAGCTTTTTCATATAGTTAGTGGTCTTTCGTTTTTGGTTATCTTAGAGCTTTTTGGGAAGGAAGGAGTTCTTATTACTTCTGCTGTAGGAATAGCTGTAGGTGTAGGAGTCTTTTACTTTGGTGTACGTAACTGGCTTACAAATATATTGTGGTTTTTTATAGATAAAATGGAAAGAGAAGATAATCTTAAAACTTTTCCCGGAAGACAAGCTGTAGGGAGTTTGATAGGTATTTTTATATCTGGAATTCTGTTTAATGAAGATGTCCTAAAAATTGTTATTATTACTTACTCTGTATACGATGGTTTTGCTACTATTTTTGGGCTTTTGTTTGGTAAACACAAGATAGGTTTTGGTAAGTACAGATTAAAGAAGTCTTACGAAGGGTTTTTAGGAGGGGTGATTGTAAATACATTAGCTCTTTTGTTTGTCCTTCCTTTTAAGGAGGCTTTTATTTTTTCTTTAGTTGGAGGAATTTTTGAGCTTTTTTCTAGTTCTAAAAAGCTCTATCTAGATGATAACATTATTGTTCCTCTTGGTACTGGGATTTTTGCCCAGTTTATATATCCCAACCTAACTCTCTAAGCTTTTTTTTACCTTCTTCAGATATATGTTTTTCTGGCTTCCAAACTTCATCAAACGATAGGTTTACTGTGATATATTCTACTTGTGGGAATTTTTCTTTGATTTTTTGTTTTACACAGTTGATAATGTAGTCTTCAAGGGGGCATTTTGGGGTAGTTAAGGTCATCTCTATCTTTACTGTATCATCATCACAGGTTACATCTTTTACTAAACCTAAATCTACTAAATTCAATGGTATCTCTGGGTCACAAACTTCTTTTAATGCTTCGAGTACTGATTCTTCTTTAATCATAACAAAACTCTTGTTTGGAGCTATCTTGATATACTATTTTGCCTTTATAAAAGGTGTATTTTACTTTTCCTCTTAGTTTCCTCCCAAGTAAGGGAGTGTTTTTGCTTTTTGAGAATATTTTATCTTCAGTAACTTCCCAAGGTTCATTTGGATTGAATATCACCAGTTCTGCGGTATTGCCTTTTTGTATAGAAGGGGGTTTTAACCCTATCTTTTTTGATGGTTCTGTAGATAGAACTTCTACAGCTCTTACTATGTTTATATAATCTTTTCGTACAAGCTCTAAAACTATAGGTAAAGCGAACTGTAGTCCAATCATACCCGGAGGACAGCTCCAATGGTCTAACATCTTTTCGTGGTGTGCATGGGGAGCGTGGTCTGTTGCTACAAAGTCTATTATTTTTGAAGAGAGCGCCCATCTGACAGCTTCTATATCCTCAAACTCTCTCAATGGAGGAGAGACTTTTGCCTTACAATGAAAGTCTAGCCATTCATCATCACAAAGATACAAATGATGGGGTGTAACTTCTGCTGTAACATTAGCTCCCATAGCTTTAGCCCATGCAACGATTTCTACTGCTAATTTTGTAGATATATGACATATATGTACTGGTGCTTGAGTTCTGATAGATAAAATACAGTCTCTAGCAACCATGCTTTCCTCTGCTTCTGGGGGTAGAGGAGGTAGTCCTAAAGCGGCGGCTATCTCTCCTTCGTGGGCTATCCCGTCTTTTGAAAGTGCTGTATCTTCACAATGGTTTGCTATAAATGTACCTAAAGATGCCGCATATTCCATAGCTTTTCTCATAATATTAGAATCTATAATAGGCGCTCCGTCATCTGTAAAATAAACAGCTCCTGCATCTTTGAGAAGTGCCATTTCTGTGAGCTGTTGTCCTTTTCTTCCTTTTGTTACTGCTCCTGTAGGGAGAACTCTACATAGACCGATTTCTTCTCCTTTTTCTATAACGTATCTCACTAAAGAGGGTTCGTCTATAGCTGGTATCGTGTTAGGCATACACACTACAGTTGTGAATCCCCCTGCTACTGCTGATAAGCTGCCAGTTTTTATATCTTCTTTGTATGTTTGTCCCGGGTCTCTTAGATGGGCATGTAGGTCTGTAAATGAAGGAGATACTATACAGTCTGAAGCGTCTATCACTTTACAGTTTGGGAAAGGAGGTATATTTTTTTCTATTTTTGTAATTTTACCTTTTTCTATAACTATGTCTAGTTCACTATTTAAGTTGTTTTGAGGGTCTATTATGTGACCTCCTTTTATGAGGATTGTTTCCAATCTGTTTCTCCCACAAATTTTCTTGCTTTAAATAATAATATTATCAATTACTGGATAATCTTTCCAATTCTGGAAAATCTAATAGCTGGTTTTTTGAAATCTATAGAAAAGTAGATAACAAAAGCTTGTCCTATTATGTAATCTTCTGGTACAAACCCCCAAAATCTACTGTCTTTACTGTTATCTCTGTTATCTCCCATAACGAAATAATGACCTTCTGGAACAACGATAGGTCCAAAATCTTTCCCAAGACCATCATCTATCTCCATTATTGTGTATGAGTATGGTTTTCCATTTTTTCTAATGGTGGTTTCTCTATACATTTTGGCTATGTTAGTTCCGTACTCTTTAAAATCTCCTATGTATTCTCGTTTTAACAGTTTGTCATTTACGAATACCAAATCATCTTTTACTTCTACTTTGTCTCCCGGAAGGGCTACTATTCGTTTTATAAAATCTATTTTGGGGTTTTCAGGATACTTAAAAACGATTATGTCCCCTCTGTCAGGGTTTGTAAGTCTGTTGTTATAGTGGTAAAAGATTATATTTGTAAACGGAATTCCTATGTCCCAACTACCGTATACTAGTTTGTTAACGAGGATAAAATCTCCTATTAGTAATGTAGGTTTCATAGAGCCAGATGGTATATTGAAAGCTTGCACAAAAAATACTCTTATGATAGATACTACAACTACTATAAAAATCACTGTTTCTATAAGATTTTTTATACCTTTTTTCTTCTTTTCTCCTCTGTTTTCTTCTTTTTCTTCCATAAAACCTCCGTTTTAAATAAAATTTTAAAAATTATACCTTAAATCGACTACCAGATATTTAGTGAGCCTTTAAACAGTATAAGGTTTTTCATGTACTCAAACATAAACTCCAAAGCTTCTACATGTCGTTTTGCTTCGAACTCATTTTTCCCCCATACATATACCCCGTGATTTCTTATAAGTACTGCTGGTACTTTTTTGGTTATAACTTTTTCTGTCTCTTGGGCTAACGTGTCTAGGTCAAAGAAATTTTTTACAATTGGGATTTTAATATAGGCGTTCTCTTCCCATATGTCTAAAGCTTTTATCATTTCCAAATCTTTTATAGGTACATATCCTTTTTCGAAAAAAACCTCTGATAGGAAGTTGTTATTTACTGTATGTATGTGAATAACACAAGAAGCATCAGTATTCTGATATATCTTCGAATGTATCTTTGTTTCTGCTGAAGGTTTTAGGTTTGTTTGCTGGATAGGTTTTGCATCTTTGTCTACAAACAAGATGTCCTCATGGGTTACTTTCCCTTTGTCTTTTCCACTAGAGGTAACAGCAAATATTAGAGGATTGTTCCTTACCTTTAGGGACAAGTTTCCACTTGTTGCCGGAAACCACCCTTTTTTGTGGAGTTCTATTTTTAGGTCATTTAAAGCCTGTACAGCTTTTTGTTTTTCTTCAAAAAGAATGTCCATAGAATCTCCTTTTGTGTTAATATTCATTTAGCTTTAAAATTTTAAACCGAAATACAATTGAAAACGAAAATTTATAAAATTAATATTAAAGAATAATAAATCAAAATTTGTATTTAAAGAGGTTTAAAATGAAATTTTTAGCGTGTGTGGGGGTTGCACTTGGTATATTTGGATTTGGTATGGCTGTAGAGCCGTTGCCTATAGAAAGTGATTATTACAAAACTCTAAAGATTAATTACGAAAAAGAACGGTACAGGGCGGTAATGATAGATGATGGAATCCCTGCTCCAAATCTCCAAAGAGACATTGTGGATTTTGCTATTGGGTTGTTAGGGATACAGTATAAATTTGGAGGGCAATCTGTTAGAGGTATGGACTGCTCCGCCTTTGTTCAAAAGGTATACGCTATGCTAGGTATACAGCTACCAAGAACTGCAAGATACCAAGCCCAGTTTGGTCTGTTTGTAAATAGAGAAAATCTAAAACCGGGAGATTTACTATTTTTTAGGACTTATGCTAGATTCCCTTCCCATGTAGGTATATATATAGGAGAAGGGAAGATGATACATGCCTCTTCTGCTGGTGGAAGGATAATAATTTCAAATATAGACAAAGACTACTATCTAAGGCATTTTCTTTTTGCGAAAAGGGTATTTTTATACGACCCAAAGATAGCATATAATAGTTCCAAAAAAGAAGGAGAAACACAAAGCTTTGGATTCTAAAATAAGAAGTACTACTATATGCGTAGTTAGAAAAGACGGTAAAACAGTTATAGCAGGGGACGGTCAAGTAACTCTTGGTCACTCTGTTATGAAGGCAACCGCTAAGAAGATTAGAAAGCTCTCTGACGGAAAAGTAGTGGTAGGATTTGCTGGAAGTGCCGCAGATGGACTAGCTCTTATGGAAAGGTTAGAAGAAAAGTTAAATAAATATAGAGGCAATCTTCTCAAGGCTTCTGTAGAGCTTGCTAAAGATTGGAGAACTGATAAGTACCTAAGGAGATTAGAAGCTATATTGGTTGCGGCAGATAAAGAGAGAATGCTCTTAATATCAGGAAACGGTGATGTTATTGAACCAGATGAACCAGTTCTTGCTATAGGTTCTGGAGGAGATTTTGCAAGGTCAGCCGCTTTAGCTCTGTACAAAAATACTGATTTTTCAGCTAGAAAAATTGTAGAAGAAGCGATGAGCATAGCTTCTCAAATATGTATATACACCAACCAGAACATAACTATTGAAGAACTGTAATGGAAGAAGAGATATATGTAGAAGTAGCTATACCTATTGCCCAATATAAAACGTTCACTTACAAGATACCTTTAGAAATCTTAAAACAGTTAGATAACAAAGAGTTAATCGGTAGGAGAGTATTAGTACCCTTTAGAAATACTGGATTTACAGGTATCATCATAGACCACACAAAAAAACCCTCTTACCAAGTAAAACCTATAGAAGAAATACCAGATAAAGATGTGGTTTTTACAAAACTAGAACTAGACATTCTAAAAAAGTTATCAAACTACTATGTATCACCTCTAGGACTAACAGTTAATTTTTTTCTTCCTGATGTATTAAATTGGAAAAAAAAACAGGGAAGGTGGATAAAAACAGTAAAAGAAGAAAAGATATATATCCCCACAGTGGTTAGCACTACAGGTATTCAAAAGTTATCATTAAAGGCTCTAGAGCTATTAGAATTTATTTTAGAAAGAGGAGAAGTTACTAGAAAGGAGATTGTTGAGTTTGGGTTTTCTGTTTCTTCACTGAAGACCTTGATAAAAAAAGGTTTGGTTAAAGAGGAAAAATTTTTATTTAGGGAAGCAACCTTAAAAGCTAGACAACCAACTTACCTAAAGGAAGAACCTCTAAAAGATAGAAGATACCTTTATTCATTTGACAAACAAATAGATAGAATAAAAAGGTATCTTCCTATCATCTATTCCCAAATAAAAGAAAAAAAAGATGTTTTTCTTATATTTCCTTCGGTAAGAGCGGTAGACTATGTTTATTCCTTTTTAAGGAAACATTTTGCAGACAAAGTTTTCGTTTATCACGATGGGATAAGTGGTAAACAAAAGATAGAAACATGGTTTAACTTTAGAAAATATTTTGGGACTATTTTAGTAGGGACTTTTAGTGGAGCTTTAGTACCTACAGATAGGTTGGGACTTATTATTTTGGAAGATGAATCCTCTGACAGCTACAAAGCTCTAAGAGTTCCTAGATTTGATACAAGAAGAGTTGTTTTAGAGACTTCTAACCAAAAGGGTAGTATTCTACTATTTGCATCTACTATATCTTCTGTAGAGTCTTACTATCTACAAAAAACAAACTTTTTTAAAAATTTCCAAAAATGGAAAATCCCAGATGTAGAACTGCAGATAACCCCTTTGAACAAAGAAAAGTTGTTTACCGAAAAGATTATTACCGAGATTGAGCAGAACCAAAAAGTTCTCATCATTGCGAACAAAAAAGCGTATGCTTCCTTTTTGTACTGTGTAAAATGTGAGGAAGAGATAACATGTCCTAACTGTGAGATACCTTTGAAAATCTACAGTAAACCTCAAAAATATCTACGATGTGAACTTTGTAACCAAAAGTACCAATACCTTAAGTACTGCCCAACTTGTCATCAAGAGCTTATAGAAATAGGTTTTGGGATAGAAAGAATAGAAGAAATATTAAATAGATATTTTAAAAACCAGATAAGCTACCTAGAAGCTAGTGTAGATACAAAGATAAAACTTGCCACTAGTATAGTAGACAAAGAACTCCTTATTCCAGATTTTGAGCTTATTTTAAACATATATCCAGATTTTCTACTGAACATAAATGATTTTAGAGGTAATGAAAGATATTTTAAGAATATATACTTAGGTATATTTAAAGCCCAGAAAAAGTATATTTTAGTCACCAATAGTATAAAAAACATAGCGGTAAAGGCTTTAGAAAAAAAAATCCCAAGTATCTTCTATGAAAAAGAGCTATATCTTAGAAAAGAGTTTGAGCTACCTCCTTACACAAAACTTATCTTGCTTACATTTGAAAAAAGAAATTTAGATATAGAAACAGTGGAAAAGATATTTAAAAATTGGATTTTAGAAGAGAGAATCACCAATATAAACTATAAAGGAGCGTTTTTTGCCTATTATCCGTATATGAGAGGGAAGACGAGGATACAGATAATCCTAAAAAACTTTAAAAATAAACAAAAACTCATACAACTATATGAAAAATGCAGGAGAAAAGGTATAAAATTAATAATTGATATAGACCCAAAACAAATAATATAAAGAGGTATTATATGGAAAGGTTATATTCTCCATGGCGTTCTCAATACATAGAAGGCTTAAGCAAAGACAACGAATGTTTTTTGTGTAAAGCATATAAAGAAAAAGATGATGAAAAAAACTTGGTACTGTATAGAGGCAAAAAAGTGTTTGTGATTATGAATCTTTTCCCTTACAACGCTGGACATCTGTTAGTATGTCCCAATGAACATATTGGAGACTTTACAGCATTAGACAAAGATACTCTGTGTGAAATATCTACAGTAACTCAACAGATGGTAAAACTCTTAGAATTAACCTTAAAACCAGACGGTTTTAATCTAGGGTACAATCTTGGAAGAGCCGCAGGAGCAGGATTAGAAGACCATATACATAACCATATAGTTCCAAGATGGATAGGTGATACAAACTTTATGCCTGTTCTTGCTGAAGTTAGAGTCATATCTCAAGACCTAAAAGAGATATACAAAAGACTAAAAGAAAATCTGGAGAAAGTGTTATGATAGGGAAAATAAGGTTAGTAATATGGCTAATTATCCTTTTATTGGTAGCCTACTTTGTGTCCATGAACACCCAACCTTCGGTAGCTATAAAGCTATTGCCTACTTATCAAACCCCAGAGCTTCCTCTAGCACTTATTATCATACTTAGTATGATATTAGGAGCTGTTATGATACTTATGTTTACTATTACAGACTGGTTTGTTTTTAAAGTAGAAAAACTTAAACTAAAAAGACAGATAAATCTAACCAAACACGAGCTAGAAAAATGTACAAAGAAAAATAAACAGCTAGAAGAAGAGATAAAAAAATTACAAGAGGAGATAGCCTTACTAAAAAAAGAACAAAACATAAAAATAGAAGAGATAAACCCTCTAGAAGAAACATAATAGCTAATAAAAATATATCAAACTCCGAACATATACAAAAAGAGACAGGTTTATACTGTGAAAAAGATTTTTGTATATGCCCAAAATTACATAAACTATATAATATACTTTGGTTTAGTACTGTCTTTTTAGTTTAAGTTTTTCTACTTT
>JAADDZ010000006.1 GCA_013153635.1 Aquificota bacterium | reverse complement strand
TGCCCCCGTCGTCTAGCCAGGCCTAGGACACCGGCCTTTCACGCCGGCGACACGGGTTCGAATCCCGTCGGGGGCATTTTTATTTTGTAATCAAATTTTAGGTCGGTTAGCTCAGTTGGCTAGAGCGCCTGCCCGACACGCAGGAGGTCGGAGGTTCGAATCCTCCACCGACCATTTTAAAAAATGTTTATAAAAATCTGTGGAATAACAAAACCAGAACAGGCATATGAGATTTCCAAATATGGAGCTACACACATCGGAGTAATCTTCTATGAAAAAAGTCCCCGTCATATATCCCTAGACCAGATAAAAGATATAAAAAACACCCTCCCTAAACCCACAAAATTAGTTGCAGTCACAGTAAATCCTGATATTAGCACTGTTGACAAACTGCTTAAAACGGTAGACCTAGTCCAATTCCACGGAGATGAAACGATACAGTTTATTAAAAACTTCCCAAAAGAGAAAGTTATTAAAGCTTTTAGGCTTGGTTCTCAAAAAGAGCTATCCAAAATAAAAAAATTTTCAGAGGAAGGTTACTTAATCTTAGTTGATTCTTACTCAAAAGAAGCTTATGGAGGTACAGGAAAACAGATAAAAGACTCTATCCTAAGACATCTAAAGGACACAATCCAAAAATTTGTCCTTTCTGGAGGTTTATCAGAGGAAAATATCGAAAAAATGATAACAAGTGTAAAACCTTACGGAGTAGATGCCTCTTCAAAATTAGAAATATCTCCCGGAGTAAAAAATTTGGAAAAAGTAAAAAAGTTTATTAAAATAGCAAAATACAAGCTGGGAGATTTAGATAGATGAGTGCCTTGATAAAAAATATTAAACCTATGTTCGAAAAAACGATTTCTCCAATCATCGATATTTTCTACAAAATAAACATTACCCCTAATTTTTTAACTATACTAGGTTTAGTTATTACAGGGATAGGCTCTTTTTTTATAGCTATTGGAAGTTTTTTTACTGCAGGAATACTAATTTTAATTGGAAACCTATGTGACGCTGTTGATGGAGCTTTGGCAAGGAAGTATCAAAAAAGCTCTAAATTCGGAGCTTTTTTAGACTCTGTTGTAGATAGATATTCTGATTTTCTGCCCTTTGCCGCAAGTGTTTTTTATTTTCATTCAAAACCTTATATGCTTCTGCTCTCTGTCTTTGCTATAGCAGGTTCTTTTTTAGTTAGCTATTCAAAAGCAAGAGCAGAAGGATTAGGTATAGAGTGTAATGTAGGTATTTTAGAAAGACCAGAAAGGTCTACAATCCTTATAGTATCTTTACTCACTGGTTACTTAGAGATAGGAATTGTACTTATAGCTGTAGGCTCTCATATAACAGCCCTCCAAAGGATTTTTTATGTCTATAAGGTTTTACAATCAAATAAAGATTAATACCTATGCTATAATTAGGTAAAATCTTTGTTTTAGGGGGATTTTATGCCTAAACTAGTTTTGGTAAGGCATGGTCAGTCAATCTGGAATCTCCAAAATAGATTTACCGGTTGGATAGATGTACCTTTAACTGAAAAAGGAAAAGAAGAAGCTTTTAAAGCTGGAGAACTTTTAAAAGATATAAGATTTGAAGTGGCATATACTTCTGCACTAACAAGAGCCCAAGACACTTTAAAAATCATATTAGAAGTAGTAGGATTAAATATCCCAATTATAAAAGATCAAGCCCTAAACGAAAGACATTACGGTGCGCTCCAAGGTATGAACAAAGACGAAGCTAGAAAAAAATGGGGAGCAGAGATTGTAAAACTGTGGAGAAGAAGCTACGATATACCTCCTCCCCAAGGAGAATCTCTAAAAGATACAGCACAGCGTACTATCCCCTTTTTAGAAAAAGCGATTCTCGGAGACATACGATTAGGGAATGATGTTCTTGTAGTAGCTCACGGTAATTCAAACCGTTCTATAGTGATGTATCTCGAGAAACTGTCTCCAGAAGAGATAATAAAAGTAGAGCTACCTACTGGGACGCCTATAGTATACGAGCTTGATGAAAATGCAAAAATATTAAATAAAGAGATAAGGGAGTTAAAATAAGTTGAGGTATCTAGTATCTGCCAACTGGAAAATGAATAAAACAGTAGCCGAATCCTTAGAGTATCTAGAGATTTTTCTACCAAAAGTAGAAGACATTACAGCGGTTGATATTATGATAGCTCCTTCTTTTACAGCTTTGGCTTCTGCTTCATTAAAACTAGAGCATTCCCATGTATATCTTGGCGCCCAAAATATGTATTACATGGACAAGGGAGCCTTTACAGGAGAAATCTCTCCCCTTATGCTTACAGAACTTGATGTGGACTATGTAATCTTAGGACATTCAGAAAGAAGACACCTATTTTGTGAAAAAGATGACCTTATCAATAAAAAGATGATTTCAGCTGTAGAGCATGGTATAAGACCTATTTTGTGTGTTGGAGAAACTCTTGAAGAGAGGGAGCTAGGAAAGACCCTAAATGTAGTAGAAAAACAGATACGAACTGCCGTTGCTGGTATAGAAAAAGATATGATTTATATAGATATTGCTTACGAACCAGTATGGGCTATAGGTACTGGTGTAAATGCTACTCCCAAACAGGCTCAAGAGGTACACAGATTTATAAGAGAGCTTATAAGTGACATATCCAAAGGAAACGATGAAAAAACTAGGATACTGTATGGTGGAAGTGTTAACGACAAAAACGCTAGTGAACTTATAAAAGAGCCTGACATCAACGGCTTTCTTGTAGGTACAGCTAGTTTAGACCCAGATAAGTTCTTCAATATTATCTCACATGTAATAGAAGCATAAAATATTTGAAATATTTTCTCTACTGCATAGTTTTATCAAAAATCTTTTTGATACAAGGTAGAATTTGGAAAAGTTAGATTTTCATTACATAACATCAAGCTCTGAAGCTGTACAGGTTCTAAACAGTTTAAAAGAAGAAAAGTATCTGTTTATAGATACAGAAGTATCTATAAAATCAATAAAAGAAATAGATTATTTTTCAGACAGGATAAGATTAATCCAGATAGGAACTAAAGAAGATATTTATATCTTTGATATGTACAAAATCCCAAAAACAGCTAGTCTACTTAAACCTATCTTAGAAGAAAAAGGCTTAATAGGTCACAATCTAAAATTCGATATAAAGTTTTTAAAAACGAACTTTGACATATTCCCAAGTACAGTTTTTGATACGATGATTGCTTCTCAAATCCTATCTCAAGGAGAAGAAGAAAAACATTCCCTTTCTGCCTTGATTTATAGGCTTACAGGTAAAACGATAGACAAATCCCAGCAAAGCTCGGCTTGGCATATAGAGAATTTGACAAAGGAGCAGTTAGTATACTCTGCAAACGATGTTTATGTATTAAGAGAGATTTTCCCTATTTTAAAACAAAAACTAAACAGCATACCTACTCCACATAAGGCCACTGGTAATATAAAAGAAATCTTTGGTATAGAAAATCCAGTAGTAGCTGTAGAGATGAGTTTTTTACCAGAGGTTGCTAATATGGAGCTAGTAGGTATGCCTATAGATTCTAATCTGCTAACCCACAGATTAAACCAAATACAAAGAGAGTATCAAAGAAAATATATAGAGTTTGTAAGAAAATACGGAGTAGACCCTTTTTCTCCACAGCAAGTAACAAAATGGTTGACCAAATTAGGTCTAAAACTCCCAAAAACCCAAAAAGGTTCTCTATCTTCCCAAGACAGTGCCTTAAGAAGATATATAAATCGAGAAGAAGTAAAAACCTTAACAGCAATTAGAGCAGAAAAAAAACTTATAGACAAACTCAAAGAACTAAAGAAATACGAAAAAAATGGCAGGATTCACAGTAACTTTAAACAGATAGCCGCCCCTACAGGAAGAATGGCATCTAAGAGTCCAAACTTACAAAACATACCTAGCCAACTTAGAGACCTTTTTAAAAGTCCCCAAAACAAAAAGCTAATTGTAGCAGATTTTTCCCAGATAGAACTGCGGATAGCCACAGAATACGTAGATGATGAAACAATGATAAAAGCTTTCCAAGAAGGAAAAGACCTTCACCGCTATACTGCATCATTACTCACTGGCAAAGATTACAACCAAATATCAAAAGAAGAAAGACAGCTAGCAAAAGCTATCAATTTTGGACTTATTTATGGAATATCTCCTTCTTCACTTATGGAATACGCAAAAAATAACTATGGTATTGAAATAACTCTGAAGGAAGCACAGCAGTTCCACGAAAAATTCTTCAGTATTTACAAAAATTTTAAAATCTGGCACGAAACTGTAAAAGAGAACTTGAAGAAAAATTACAAAATAACGGTAGAAACTATACTAGGAAGAAAAATAAACACCAGAAGATTCACTGACGCTGTAAACTACCCTATCCAAGGAAGCGGAAGTGACTTGTTAAAAATATCGGTAGCTATGTTTAAAAAACTGAAAAAGAATCTAAACGCCAACGTGGTAAATCTCATACACGATGAAATTATAGTAGAAACAGACGAAGATATAGCTGGCGATATTAAAGATATACTTGCAAAAAGTATGGAAAAATCAGGGAAATTACTATTAAAAAAAGTCCCTATAGAGTTTGAGATAGAAATTGTAAATAGTTGGGCAGAAAAATAGATGGAAACAATATTCAAAGACGAAGCAATAGTCCTTAGAAAATCTCCTGTTGGAGATATTGACCTATCTATAACAGTTTATACTAAACAAACAGGAAAAGAAAACATATATCTACCAAAAGGACAAGTCATCAAATCAAATCTTATAACTGTTAGTGAACCTTTTAACTGGTTTAGGGGTGTATTTAGACATATAAAAGGTAAACTTTACTTACAAGAGATAGACAGTTTTAGAAATCTCGCTTTACCTATAACAAAAGATTTAGAGAGGTTTTATACAGCCTTTGATATAAACATAACTTTTAATAGATACGTAATATTCCCTGATGATAGATTTTTTATACTACTGAAAAAGACTCTTTACTATCTTTCTCAAGATTCAGCACCACATATCATAAAAACAAATTTTATAGTAAAACTCATCTACCTAAGTGGTATATTCCCCCAATTAGATAAATGCCAGATATGTAACGTCAAGATAAATCAAAAGAACTTCGGTACTGTGTCTATAGAAAAAACAGGCTGTTTATGCAAAGACTGTATTATGAAAAACCACCAAAGATACCCATTCTCTTTAATAAGAGATATAAATACAATGAAAAATATAAGTTTCCAAAAATTGAAAAATATCAATATACCAAAATCACAACTAAACAAAATAGAAAAATTCTGTAAGGTATACCTATCTCATCACCTTTAGACATTAAATCTAAAATAGATAACATTTCCGTCTTTGACTTGGTAATCTTTTCCTTCTATCTTTACCGCTCCTTGTTCTTTGGCTTTAGTCATTGAGTTTATCTGTATAAGTTTTTCATAGGGAATCACTTCAGCGGCGATAAATCCTCTTTCTATATCTGAATGAATCTCTCCAGCCGCTTGAGGTGCTTTGGTTCCTCTTTTAATAGTCCATGCTCTTGTCTCTTTTTCTCCAGTAGTAAAATAGGTTATAAGGTCTAATAGTTTGTAACCCTCTCTTATCATCTTATTTAAAGATGGTTCTTTTAAGCCAAGAGACTGTAAAAACTCTAATCTATCTTCAGGGTCTAACTCTATAACCTCTTGTTCTACCTTTCCAGAAAGTACTACTACAGGTGCATTTTCTTTTTTTGCCTTTTCTTTTATAGCCTGTACATATTTATTATTCTCCCCTTCTGGGAGGTCTTCTTCTGCTATGTTAGCTATATACATAAGAGGTTTTATCGTTATTGGAAATATATTCTTTTTTAGCCAATCTATCTCTTCTTCAGAAAATCTATCCAAATTAGCTCTCAACGGTTTTAAATCTTCTAAAACCTCTTTTGCTTTTTGTAAAGCGGACACTCCTAGTTTTGCTTCTTTATCCCCTGTTTTAGCAACTTTTTCTAACTTTTCTAACTTTTTTTCAACTGATTGTAAATCAGACAGGATAAGCTCTGTTTCTATTATCTCTGCATCTCTAACTGGGTTTACAGAACCTTCTACATGTACCACATTCTCATCATCAAAACATCTTACAACATGGGCTATCGCCGATACATTTCTTATATTTGATAAAAACTGGTTTCCTAAACCTTCTCCTTTACTAGCTCCTTTTACAAGACCAGCAATATCTACAAATTCTATAGTAGCTGGAACTATACTTTTTGAGTTAGAAATCTGTGCTAATTTGTACAGTCTTTCATCAGGAACATTCACTACTCCTACATTTGGGTCTATAGTACAAAAAGGATAATTTGCTACATCTGCTTTTGCTGTTTCTGTTAATGCATTAAATATCGTAGATTTTCCAACATTTGGCAGTCCAACTATTCCTATATTTAGCTTCATAAGTCGCTAGATACACCTCCTATAGATTTTTTAACTGTTTTAACAATATAGAGACGACTATCATAAAAACAAATAACAATCCTGACGCTAACAAAGGATTAGAGATTATAATACTTCCTAGAAACTCACCTACTATCTGTACAACTTTTTGAGATGGAATAGAACCCATCATAAATAGTAGCGTAAGTACAAACAGAAAAATAAGAAAGATAAGAGTTATAAGCAAAACCTTTCTAAGAAACCATTTCCACATAAGTCCTCACAAAATCAAAAAGGCGGGGGCGGGAATCGAACCCGCGTGTAAGGGATTTGCAGTCCCCTGCCTTACCACTTGGCTACCCCGCCTTAATGTTTAATTATACCATGTATAGTTAGTTAACACAGATTGTTTAATTTATTTTCCAGTTCTTCTATCTGCTTTCTTATCTCTTTTATTTGGTTTTCGTAGAAAGTAGCTCTTTTTGGCTCTACCCTTTTTCTCTTATTTAACTCTTTTATCTTCCTATTTAGTCTTCTAATCTCTACCAAATAGCTCCATGCTAGATAGTTCTGTGCTAGCTGAACTAGGTTTTTACCTACAGCTCTGTACTCTCTTTTGAATCTTCTTCTTTCCTTTTGGTTCGTATGGAAAGATAGTAATGTAGCATCTTTATCCTGTGATTTTTCTAATAGTTGTTCCATCACAGATTTAAAGCTTCCTTGAAATTTTATCTTATCTTCTCCAATCTTAGCCCACAGTTCCATCTAGTTACCTCCACTGGTGTATAATGATAGACTATATATTATATCAAAATTTGTAATTATTAACTGTGAAGGATATATTTAGATTAGCTTTTTCTTTACTTTTCTCTCCAAGGGAAACTTGGCAGAGGTTGCTTTACTCAAAGGTAACAAAAAGATTTATATTCAGTTACGTATTTACTCTTGCATCAATTGGACCTGTACTTTCCTTTTTTAGTATGTACATTTTAGAGAATATTTCCCTCCAAAAAACCCTTGTATACTGTGTAGTTACTTTTGTGCTTGATATTTTGAGTGTGTATATATATGGAGTTCTCATTAAATCTTTTGATAGAGGGATAAATTATGAAACAGCCTTGAAGATTTCTGCTTTTGGAAGTACAGGAATCTGGCTTTCAGACATTGTAGATATATATCAATACCTTAGACCTTTAAGTATATTTGGCTTTTTTTACAGCATGTACCTTATGTACATAGTTTTTAGAGAAATTTTAAAGAAAGATTTTAGATATATAATCTTTATGTTAGCTGTTTTTTCTGTACTTTATGGATTAAATTCTTTAATTGCAGAAAGTATAGTCCAAAACCCAATAATTAAAAAGGTGGTTGTATAAAGTGATAAATATCGTACCTTTGATGTTATGTTTACTGATGATAACTACTTCCTTTGCCAAAAGCATAATAATCGCTGTGTCTGCAAATGCTCAATATGCTGTAGATGAAATAATAAATACATTCAAAAAAGAAAATCCCAAAGTAGACATTAAAAAGGTAGTATCTTCTTCTGGAAAGCTAACAAACCAGATAATAAAGGGAGCTCCTTTTGATATTTTTTTATCTGCTGACATGAAATACCCAAACTATCTATACAAGAAAGGGTACACAATAAATAAACCAAAAGTATATGCATACGGTCTAATAGTTTTGTGGACTTTAAAACCACTTCCCTTAAAAAAAGAAAAACTAAATATACTTCAAAAAGTAAAGAAAATAGCTGTAGCTAATCCAAGGACAGCTCCTTACGGGAGAGAGAGTATAAACATAATTAAAAAATTAGGTATTCTGGAGCAGATAAAAACTAAAATAATCTTTGGAGAGAGTATCTCACAAGTGAATTATTACATAATAAAGAAACTCGTAGATGTAGGGTTTACTTCAAAATCCTCTGTACTATCACCAAAAATGAAAAATAAAGGAATCTGGGTAGAAGTAGACAAAAATCTATACAAACCTATTGAGCAAGGAGCTGTTTTACTAAAAACAGCAAAAGATAAAAAATCTGCCTATACATTCTTTGAATTTTTGTTCTCTTCCAAAGGAAAGAAAATCTTTGAAAAGTACGGATATTTAATAAAGCAATGAATAAGATAAAAGGGTTCATCTCAAAAATCGAAACCAGCGGAAACATCTCTATAGTAGAGATAGATGTTGACCATGAAAAACTATTTTCTATAATAATTGGGGACAGAGAAGATTTCCTAAAATTAGGAAAAGAGGTTTTTGTAATCTTTAAAGAAACAGAAGTATCTATAGCAAAAAACTTCTCTGGAGAGATAAGCCTAAAAAATCAATTTAAATGTAAAATATCAGACATAAATATGGGAAAACTACTAACCCAAGTTACTCTGACTTGGAATAATAACACCATAAAATCAATAATAACCACTAGTTCTGCTAAGAGATTAGACCTAAAGATTGAAGACCAAGTAACTGCCTTTGTTAAAACAAACGAGATTTCTATTATGGAGATTTGATAGTGTTTTTCGTCGATACAGAATTTATTCAAACATTAACTATCACGTTCAAACTAGCTACTTTGACAACTTTAATTTTAGTAATAATTGGAGTTCCTATAGGATACTTCCTTGCTTACTCTAAACATAAACTAAAACCAATACTAGAAACATTAATAGCAATGCCTATTGTACTTCCTTCTACTGTTATAGGCTTTTATTTTTTAATAGTTTTTTCTCCAGATACGATTATTGGCGGATTTTTTGAAAAAGTATTAGATTTAAAACTGATTTTTACGTTTGAAGGTTTAGTAGTTGCATCAGTTATATATAGTCTACCTTTTATGGTACACCCTGTACAGTCAGGATTTTTATCAGTACCAAAATCTTTGATAGAAGCTTCCCTTACCTTAGGAAAATCCCGTATAGAAACGTTTTTTAGGGTTCTTATTCCAAACATAAAACCATCTATACTTACAGGAATAGTTCTATCTTTTGCTCATACTATAGGAGAGTTTGGAGTTGTTCTTATGGTAGGAGGTTCTATACCCGGAGAAACAAAAGTAGCCTCTATAGCAATATATGAAGAAGTAGAAGCTCTAAACTACGATAAAGCACACCTATACTCCATAATCTTATTTATCATTTCCTTTTTAATACTGCTTTCTCTATTTTATATAAACAAAAAAATAGTAAGGGCAGATAAGCTATGATAGAAATAAAAGTAAAAAAAGAGCTATCTAGTGTTAAAGAAACTTTCAAATTAGATGTAGATATAACAATAAAAAATAGAGAATTCATCACCATTTTTGGAAAGTCAGGGGTTGGGAAAACTAGTTTACTCAAGATAATAGCTGGATTAATACAAGTAGATTACGGATTTATAAAGATAAATGACCAAATCTGGCTTGATACTGAAAAAAATATAAACCTCCCTCCTCAAAAAAGAAAGATAGGTTTTGTTTTCCAAGATTTTGCGTTGTTTCCTAACATGACAGTTGAACAAAATATAGCTTTTGCTATGGCAAAAAAGGATAAAAACTTTTTAAAAAAGGTACTAGAAGTTACCGAGATAGAAAACATAAAACATAAAAAACCAGACACCCTGTCAGGAGGACAAAAACAAAAAGTTGCTTTAGCTAGAGCAATAGCTAGAAAACCTACACTTTTATTACTAGATGAACCTTTTTCCTCTCTAGACTTAGAAACTAGACAAAAATTACAAGAAGAGTTAAAAAAAATACATGATGAGTTTAACCTAACAACAATCTTAGTAAGCCACGATTTTTCCGAGATATTCAGGCTGTCTGATAGAGTTTTCCTCTTAGAAAAAGGAAAGATAAAAAAACATGGAAAACCAGAAGATATATTTATCCAAGAAAAATTAAGCGGAAAAGTAAAACTAACAGGTCAGATTCTAAACATAGAAAAAGAAGATATTATGTATATAATAACAGTCCTTATAGGGAACAATGTTATCAAAATAGTAGCTGTGGAAGAAGAGATAAAAGAGCTAAACATAGGGGACAATGTAATCATAGCAACCAAAGGATTTAACCCATTTGTACTACGAACAATGTAAAATATATAAAATTTAAAACTAGGAGGCAAAAATGAGCTTACTAAATCTTAGTGAAACAAAATCAAATATATTCAGCAAACTACTAGAAACAGACCAGTTATGCCAATTTGTAGCCCTAATAGAGGCAACAGGTATAAAAGAAGAGCTGATAACAGGAGGAAAATATACAGTTCTTGCCCCGTTAGATGAAGCATTTGAAACAATGTCCCAAGACCAAATACACCAATTCCAAGAAGCTCTAAAAGACCCTGTATCAGCAAGAAAACTGTTAAGAACCTACCTTATAAATGGTTCATGTACGACAGAAGAACTTCTAAAACGCAAAAAAGTAAAATCTCTCAAAGGAGATGAATTTACAATAAAACAAGAAGGAGATAGTATCTTCGTAGAAAATGCAAAAATACAGATACCAGATATTCAATGTACAAATGGTATACTGCATATCATAAACAGCTTATTATAAAGATACATTTTTCCAGATAGACTTGAGAACCTCCATATCTTCCTCTAAAGAGATACTGCCCACATTTAACCTTAGGGAAGGTTCTCCTAGAACCTTTCCTACAACTTTATAAGATATGTTTTTCTCCTCTAAGGAGTTTACCAAATCATCGAGATTTTCAGGAGATACAGATAAAACTATAATAGTTCTAAGTTCATCAAAAAGCTCAAAATCTACTCTATATTTTGAATCTATACTAATCTCTAGTCCAAAAGTTTTTTCATCTAAAAAAGCTGACTCTAGTAAAGCGGTTATTAAACCTCCATCAGAAACATCATGACTAGATTTTATTATATGACGGTTTTCTCTTATAAAATCACCAAGCTTCTTTTCTAACTCTAGATTAACAGGAGGTATTTTACCTAGGACTTTTCCATGTACCTCTTTTAGATATTCGCTTGCATCAACCATAGGAGACTTATCCACCTCACCAACTAGAACTACCAAATCCCCTTCCTCTTGGTAAAATGACGGTATAGCATTTTGTACACTATCTAAAACCCCTACTGTAACAACGATAGGTGTAGGGTAGATGTTTATCCTTTTATCCGAAAGTACAGTCTCGTTATAAAGAGAGACATTCCCACTTATCACCGGAACATCTAATATTTTGCAAGCATCAGCCATTCCTTTCGTTGCCTGTTCAAACTGCCACATTATTTCTGGATTTTCAGGATTACCCCAATTAAGACAGTCTGTTATAGCTAGAGGTTTTGCCCCTGTAATATAAACATTTCTAACAGATTCAGCTACAACCCTTTTTCCTCCTTCATAAGCGTCTAGATACACCCATCTACCATTTCCATCACTAGAGATAGCTATAGCCTTTTCACTATCGATTTGTGGTTTTACCGCCCATTTCACTCTCAAAACAGCGCTATCGCTTCCGGGTTTAATTACAGTATTTATACCAACTTCGTAATCATACTGGCTATACACCCACTCTTTTTTAGATATAGTTGGAGAAGATAACACCTTTTTTATCGCATCTAAAATATCCACTTCCTCAAGGGTATCTTGATTAAAAGCTCTTGTCTTCTCTAGATATGCTGGCTTCTTTCTTGGTCTTTCATACACAGGAGCCTCATCAACGATAGCAGATATTGGTAAATCAGCTACCTTTTGATTTTTAAAAAATACCTCCATGCGCTTTGTATCTGTCGTTTCTCCAATAACCGCCGCCTCTAATCCGTACCATCTAGCGGTACTCAAAACAGATTCAACCTTATCATCATCTACTACATACAGCATTCTCTCTTGGGATTCAGAGAGGAGAATTTCATAAGGAGTCATTCCCTCTTCTCTAAGAGGAACTCTATCTAAGTAAACTTTTACACCCATATTTGACTTAGAACCTAGCTCTGAAGTAGACCCTGCTAGCCCTGCCGCACCAAAATCTTGACAACCAACGATAAGATTCTTATCCATCACTTCTAATGTACATTCAATAAGTCTTTTTCCATAAAAAGGGTCTCCTATTTGAACATTTGGTCTTTTCTCTTCTGTATCTTTTGAAAATTCAGCAGAAGCCATTGTAGCTCCATGTATACCATCTCTTCCTGTAGCTGAACCAACCAAAATCATCTTTTGACCTACCTTAGTAGCTCTAGCCCTGAATATCCTATCTTTTCTTAAGATACCAAGACAAAAAGCATTCACCAATGGATTTCCTGCATAGACCTCATCAAAAACTACTTCTCCTCCTACGGTAGGAACTCCAATACAGTTTCCATAAAAACCTATTCCCTTTACGACTCCTTGAACGATAGGTTTTGCGTCTTTTATGAATTCCCTTTTACCATCTTCTCTCGGGTCTCCAAATCTCAAGCTATCAAAAGCACATACAGGTCTAGCCCCCATAGATAGAACGTCTCTAATAATACCTCCTACTCCTGTAGCTGAACCATGAAAAGGCTCTATATAAGAAGGGTGATTATGACTCTCTATCTTAAAAGCTACTGCATACTTATCGTCTATTTCGACAACCCCTGCATTTTCTCCGGGACCTTGAAGTACCCAAGGAGCTTGAGTTGGAAAATTTTTTAAAAAAGGTTTTGAAGATTTATAAGAACAGTGTTCACTCCACAACGCCCCGAAAATTCCTAGTTCTATTTCATTAGGCTCTCTCCCTATCAATTGAATAATCCTTTTATATTCTTCCAAAGACAACCCGTGAGCAGACAAAAGTTTTTCGTCCATTAAAAACTCCTTAACCAGTATTATTACTATGAATATTTTACCTCTTTTTGAGAAGATAAAATATTTGCAAATTTATAAAATTCTAATATTATAAATAATTGTGAAATTTTTATTGATTCGTTGGTTGTTTATGTATTATAATGTTTGCTCTTTCAAACAAATAACCTTTAAAGGAGGTTTTTCTGTCATGGGCAAGATAAGCCCGAACATCTTAAGAAAAATAAGAAAGGAGGATAGAAAATGGAAAAAACCCTCGGACTGCATATCCTAGCTGACCTTTATGGTATAGCGTTCGATAAAATAGACCATGTAGAAGACGTTAAATCCCTTTTAGAGGGAGCTGTGAAATACGCAGACCTTAGTAAACTATCATCTCACTTTCATCAATTTTACCCTCACGGAGCAACAGGAGTTATCCTCCTTGAAGAGTCCCACATCTCAATACATACATGGCCAGAACACGGCTATGCGGCTATAGATGTTTACACATGCGGAGGAAAAGAAAAAACCTTCAAAGCTATGGAATATATACTCAAAGTATTAAAACCAAAGAGAGTAGACGAAAAGATTGCAGAAAGAGGCGTAGTACCGATAAGCGAAGCTAAGACAAATATAGAAAAAATAGAACTTGAACCTGTATCCTCCAGTTAAAATAAGTTATTATTATTTCAAAAAGAGCTTGGAGGATAACTATGGATAGATTAGATAAAAATCTACTAGATTTACTTAAAGATTTAACTCCATCTGTAGTTGCTACTGTAACACCAGACAATAAGCCATACACTACATTTGTATCTTGGCTTATAGCACTGGACGAAAGCACTATCCGATTTGCTATAAGTAGTGATTCTCGAACAGCAGACAATATTAGAAACAACCCATACACAAGCATAGAAGTCTTTGGACCAGAGATAGCGGCGAGCATTCTAGGAAAAGCCAAAATCATAAAAGAAAAAATAGAAGAACTTCCTTTCCCTGTATCAGTTATAGAAGTAAAAGTAGAAGAAGTAAATAACAACCTCTTCCCGGGAGCTACAATAACAGGAGAGATACCATTTGAACATACAGGAAATATCCAAAAAGCTTTAGAGTTTGATACTATCGTCTTAAATGCGTTGAGAGATTAAGGCTTTTTTAATTTCCACTTCTTTCAGCCAGTTTTCGTATATAACATGACGAGGGGTTTTTAACCCTTTATCTCTCATAACACAAGCATAAGGGGAATTTTCTATCCGTACTCTTTCTTCTTCTGGTAGAGGAGGAATATCACCGTTTTTCGTTGCTACGGTAGAAAAGCTCTTTCTTCCTATAGGTTGAACTAAACCAATCTTAAAACCTGCCCTTAGTAGAGCTTTCCTTACAGATAGAGAAGCACTATAAGTAGCTAAGATAGCTTTTTGAGTCATGAGCCTATAAACAACCCTAAAAATCTCTAAAGTCCACATTTCAGCATTCACTTTTGGAGAAAAAGCATCATAGAAAACAGCATCAAAAACATATTTCTGTTTTAAGAAATCTTGCATAACTTCTCTACCATCTCCAAACACAATATTCAAAGAAAAATGTGTACTTTTAACTTTATATACTCTATAGACTTTATCACCTATGAGACTATGACTAAAAACTCCTGTTAACAGACCTTTGTATATCTCTTTTAAAGCAGAGGGAAAATCCACAAGTTTTATCTTCTGTAGAATATCTTTATCACTCTCTACAGACAGTATATTTAGATGAAAATTTGGGTTCTTTTCTTTTGACACAAAGATAGCGGTCGCTACATTATAACCCAAACCAAACCCCACATCTAAAATATTAATAGTCCTTTCTTGTTCTGCTAATCTATCGATTTTACAAGGATAAATAAACTTATATAGACTTTCTGTTAACGCCCCTGCCTTTGTAGAATGATAAGCTTCATTAAAATCCGTATTAAACAAAGTTTCAGAACCATCTCTTGTAATTATCTTTTTCATAGCTTCTAAACAAACTCAAAATTCGGCATTTTATCTATTAAGTTTAACTCTTTTAGATAAGAAGAAAAACGCTCCAAGCTCAAAATATGCTCTTTTGTAAGAGAAAAATCTAGATTTTGGAGGTAATTTCTCACATCAGGTTTTAGATACTTTATATCCTTTTTAAAAAACTCATTTACACTACTTTTTAAGTTTAGTTTAAATCTTTCAACACTATCTAAAGACTGATAGTAAAACTCCCTTCTTACACACCAAAGTGCAAACACAAACGGTAGTTTAGTATAAGAAAACCAAATATCAGACAAGTCATAAACATACTTGAATTTCTGTTTTTCTTCTAAAGCCTTATTACCGATAAGCAAAAAACCTGTTTTCATTTTTGATGGTATATCAAACCCAATCTGTGTATCTTTAGATAGAAACTTTCTTAGAATAATCTCTATAAGAAGGTTGGAAGTTTTTGACTCTTTAGAAAGATATATATATTCCAAACGCTCCATAGGAACATCTGAAACTAAAACCACAGAATAAACTTTTTTATAAGAAGATATAGAAACATCAGAAAAAAGAAAGTATCTATTAAAATGTTCAATATATTCAGCAGAAGAAACAATACCTATATCTATTTTAGATTCGTATATGAGCTTATTTAAAAAGGAAGGAACTCCTTTTATAATGACTTTACCGTTACGATTAACAATCGCTTTTCTAAAAGGAACCGTATTTAGATAATCTATCCACCCGATTTTCAACGGAAAACTACCTTCTTAACCTTTCTAATTTTATCTCTACTAAAACTTTCAATCTGTGGGTAAGTATACTAATTATAGTCCCAAAAACTATACTAACAAATATTGTTAAAATAGCGTACAAAGAAGGATTTTCATACGCAAACTTTGCTATAGGATTATCAAGGAGTACCATCGTATCTACCTTTTTTTCATTACCTTTCTCAAAAAACAGCTGATACATACTAAGTAAAGCAACAGAAGTGACAATAACAGCCAGTATAAACTTGGTATACTCTTTTTTTATCTTCTGACCAAAAGCCGCACCAAATACTGCTCCAAAAGAAGAACCAAACATAAGCAACAAACTAAGCACAATATCCACTCCAAAATTTATCGTTGCATGGAAATAAGTAAGAAAAGAAGTAACAAATATCATCTGAAACAGACTCATTCCTACAGCCTTATGAACAGGAAATCCTGCTAGATATATCAAAGCAGGAATTATTACAAACCCTCCACCTACGCCCATGACAGCCGCTAAAAACCCAGCAATAAACCCTATACCTATAGGAATAAACACAGAAATGGTTCCTGATTCAAAAGATACTTTAAAAGGTAAGTTTTCTAACAGTTTTAATAGTTTTGAACCTTTTTTTTCCCTCTTCCCTTTTATAACATCGATAAGCATAGTTAATCCTGTAAAGCCTAAATAAAAAGAGTACAGACTCAATAACACCTCTCTAAACATTCCTGCATCTTCTAGAACTTTTGTTAGATAAACACCGATACCACCCCCGATAAACCCAGCAATTACCATATATATACCAAGCTTTATATCAATATTTTTTAGCTTAAGATGAGCCAAGAAGCCAGAAACAGTAGCCCCTACCATTTGGGATATAGAAGTTCCTACTGTCACTATAGGAGGAATACCAAGTTTTATAAGTGCTGGATTTAGAATAATACCTCCACCAATACCTAACAAACCAGACAAGAATCCAACAAAAATTCCCAAAGAAAGAATCACAAAAATATTTACTTTTACCCCTGCTATCGGTAATAATATTTCCATAAGTACCTCAAAAATATTTACATTTTCTTATTAGAATATGTATTATTATTAATAAATTTATTTTATAGTATCCATTATTAAAGTTTAATTATAATAACCGAATAATATTGTTTTTTCTTAAACAATGATTTATGCTAGTTTGAAAATAGTTTAGTTATTTAAGATAAGTAAGTATTAAAAAGTATTGTAAAGAATATAAGAATATACTAATATTATATTACAGAGTAATAAGAATATGTTTTAACACGCTGGAGGTTTTAAAGATGAAGTGTAAATGGGCATTAATCATAACCTTAGCCCTGATAGTAAATAGCATCTCTTTTGCCCAGCAGAAGCAAAATATCCAGAGAGTTTCACCGGTGAAGCTGACGCTGGAAGAAGCCATAAACCAAGCTCTACGAAACAACTATGAACTTCGTGCAAAAGAAAAAGAAGTAAAATCCAAAAGATACGAATATAAAGCGGTCTTTGGGAATCTCTTTCCAAAAATAACCTTCTCAATCCTCGCACTAAAAACAAACAACCCAGCTTGGGGAGCATTTTACAAAGTTCTACAAAAAGATGTAAGTTTGCAAACCTTTGGAAGATATATGGACATGAGAGATGCAAAGGCTCTAGTACAGATACCTAACATGGGCTTTGGTACCTTTGTAGAAGGCTTTCCAGTATTTGGAGGCTTTTTTGGAGATGTACTACCCGACTTTCAACAAGGTTACGAAATAGTAAAAACAGAACCAGACTATCCATGGACAGGGAACTTTTCAATAAAATTTGAAATAAAACAACCTCTATACACAGGTGGAAAGTTACTAACAGGGCTAAGTATAAGAAAAAAAGACTATCTAGCTACAAAAAGAGAGTTAGTAAGGTCTAGAGAAAAAGCTATATACGATACATCAAAAGCTTTCTACGGAGCATTGTTAGCAAAAGAAGCTATAGAGCTGGCAAGACAAGCCTACAAATCAGCAGAGAGACATTATAGAACCGCCTTGCAGATGCATCAAAATGGGCTTGCTGTATTTGCCGATGTTCTAAGAGCCAAAGTATACATGCTAGAAGCAAGAAGTAGAATTACAGAAGCTAAGAATAACTACCTAATAGCAAAAAGAGGTCTTCTCCTAGCTATGGGTGTAGACAATATGAACCCAAAAGATATAGATGTACAAGGTAAACTTATATGTGAAACCATAAAGCAACCTGTCACCTACTATCAAGATTACGCAATAAAACACAGGTCAGACCTTCTTGCAATGAGAAAAAAAGTAGCTATCTCTAAAGATATGATAAAAATGGAATTAGCCTCTTTCAAACCAGAAGTTGGACTGTTCTATAACTATGAAACTTACAGTAATGTTATAGGGAGAATAGATAGAAGAACAGGATACCATACATATGGAATAGGATTAGACTGGGTAGTGTTTAATGGACTTCAAAGAGTATACAAATACAAAGCCGCAAAATCTACGTACAAAAGATACAGACATGGAGAAAAAGGTTTTGAAGAATTCATCAAATTTAATGTGTATAAAGCTTACGAAGAGATGTTAATCCACAAAAAGAAACTCATGACCGCAAAAGAAAATCTAAACTACGCAAAAGAAGTTTTAAAAATCACAGAGAACAGCTATAGAAATCAACTAATTTCTATTATAGACTTACTAGACACACAAACTATGTATGATAAAATCAAGTTTGACTATGCAAAAGCGAACCACGATTGTCAGGTTGCCGTGTTAGAACTTAAGTATCAATCAGGAATGCTTATGGAGGGTTTTGAGCAATGAAGAAAATACTTAAATTCCTAATAATCTTTTTTATACCAGTGAGCTTTTTTGTTCTTTGGTTGGCAGGGTTCTTCCATGAAAAAGTCTCTCCCGGAGAAGAGAAAAAATACATAAAAGTAGTAACAGGCGTTGAAACGATGAAAATCCAAACAGTGAGACTTCCAGAGCTGTACCAAGCCGACGGTATGATTACATCTGACGAAAATGCAAAAGTAGCCACTAAAGTGATGGCTGAAATAGAAAGGATAGAAGTAGACGAAGGCGATTTTGTTAAAAAAGGACAGACTTTAGCTATCCTAGATGACAGTGATATAGTCCAAAGGATAAAACAAGCTGAAGCAGGATTAGAAGAAATCGCAAAAGCAAGACAAGAAGCCTTAGCTGGAAAAAGAGCCGCAGAACAAGCATATAGATTTGCAAAAAGAACCTACGAAAGATTCAAAAACCTTTATTTACAAAATTCCATATCAAAACAGCAACTAGAAGAAATAGAAACAAAAATGATAGGAGCTAAATCACAACTAGATGCTATCCTTGCAAAACTAAAACAACTAGATGCGAAAGAAAAACAAGTCAGAGCCCAGTTAAAATTAGCGAAAGTAATGCTAGGATATACAATAGTTAGGTCTCCCTTTGACGGTTATGTCCTAAAAAAATTAAAAGACGTTGGAGATATGGCAACTCCCGGTTATCCCATATTCGTCATAGGAAATACCGACTTTGTATACTATGCACAGCTAGACGAATCTCTACTACCATATGTTAAACACGGACAAGAAGTAACAGTTCACATTGTAAATCTTGGAAAAACTGTAAAAGGAAAAATAATAGAGCTTAATCCAAACATAGACCCTAAAAATAGAAGTTTCTCTATAAAAGTAAAAGTCCCTCAATTACAAGGGTTATCCTCTGGAATGTACGGCGTTTTGAATCTAACAATCAAAGGAAGAGAAAAAATCATCATTCCTAAATCAGCAGTAATAGAATGGAACCAGCTAAAAGCTGTATATAAAGTAGGAACAGACAATATAATAAGACTCACCTATGTAAAATTAGGTGAAGACTATGGAAATGAAGTAGAGGTAATAGCCGGTCTAGAAGAAGGTGACGTTATCATAATAAGAAATGTAGAAAAAGCCTGTGATGGATGTAAATTGGGAGGATAAGAATGAAATTAGGATTAGCAGGAAGTATCGCTAAATTCTTTATAAAGTCAAAGTTAACTCCAATACTTGGATTTACCGCTATACTACTGGGGATATTTGCTGTAGTAACTACTCCAAAAGAAGAAGAACCTCAAATCGTTGTTCCTATGATTGATATACTTGTACCCTTTCCCGGAGGGGAAGCACAAGAGATAAATCAGCTAGTAGTTAAACCTCTAGAAAAACTCATGTGGGAAATTCCCGGAGTTGAATATGTTTATTCATATGCAGGTGAAGGTTTTGGTATGACTACTGTCCGATTCTTCGTTGGTACTGACCCTGAATATGCTCTTGTAAGACTGTACAGTAAACTCATGTCAAACTACCACAAAATGCCCCCGGGAGCTCTTAACCCAATAGTCCAAGATTACTCAATCAACGACGTTCCTATACTAGCCATAACTTTATACAGTGATAAATACACCTCTTATGAAGTAAGAAGAGTCGCAGAAGTAGTCGAAGACGAAGTAAAAAAACTGACGAATGTTTCAAGGTCTTTTATACTAGGTTCAGAATCCAAAAAATATATCATATACTTTGACCCTGCAAAGTTAAACGCTTATAAGATTCTCCTACCTCAATTAGTAGAAGCGATAAGAACTGCAAATGTATCTCTCATAGCTGGAGAGTTTGATAAAACAAACTACAGATTCAAACTTAGAGCTGGAAAGTTCTTTAAAAACAAAAGAGATATAGAGAATCTTATCGTCACTGTTTACCACAATAGACCGATATACCTAAAAGACGTTGCTACGGTAGTAGAAGGAGAAGGAGAGATAGATAACTACGTCCAATTTGGGTGGGGACCTCAAGGAGAAGGAGACGTTAATAGGCTATACAATGCAGTAACAATAGCGATAGCAAAGAAAAAAGGAAGTAATGCAGTTGTTATAGCTGAAAAAGTTATAGAAAAACTAGAAGAGATGAAAGGAGAGGTTATACCTCACGACATTCATGTAAAAATCACTAGGAACTATGGAGAGACAGCCAACGAAAAAGCTATAGAACTAATAGAACACTTACTAATCGCAACCTTTTCTGTTGTTTTACTGATAGCTTTTGCTCTTGGGTGGAAAGAAGCAATTATCATAGCCTTTACAGTTCCTACTACTTTATCTATAGCTCTATTCCTAAGTGAGATGTATGGCTTTACCCTAAACAGGGTTACATTGTTTGCTCTAATCTTTGCAATTGGTATCTTAGTTGATGACGCTATAGTAGTTATAGAGAATATTCATAGATGGTTTGAAGAAGGAAAAGAAGATGACCCAGAACTAGCGGCAATAAAAGCTACTGATGAAGTAGGAAACCCAACTATACTTGCAACTTTCACAGTTATCGTTGCTCTTATGCCTATGGCTTTCGTAACTGGAATGATGGGTCCTTACATGAGACCGATACCTATTAATGCTTCAGTAGCGATGTTTTTCTCGATGATAGTTGCTTTTATATTAACCCCTTATATGGCTTTGAGACTACTAAAAAATGTTTACAAAACAGCCTCTTCTGAAGAAACAGCAAAGGAGTACGAGGCAAGAGCAGGAATAATCGCATTGCTGTTAGAAAAAATCTATCTCCCACTATTTGAAAGCCGTCTAAAAAGATGGATATTCCTTGGGTTTATAGCTATACTGATGATAGTATCTGTTGGGCTTCTCGTAAGCAGGACAGTTCTAGTCAAAATGCTACCTTACGATAACAAAAGTGAACTATTTGTTGTACTTGACATGCCAGAAGGTACTACGTTACAAGGCACCTACGATGTAGTAAAAGATATAGCTTCTTACATTAGAACTGTAAAAGAGGTAGAAAATTACGTCTTATATGTAGGTACTCCTGCACCATTTGACTTTAATGGATTGGTGCGACACTACTACCTAAGAGAAGGTAAAAACCAAGCTATGATAAAGATAAACCTTGTAGGTAAGTACCATAGAGAACAGCAGTCTCACGAAATAGCAGAAAGGATAAGACCTTCAATAGCAAAAATAGCAAAAAAATATGGTGCTAAATACATAGCTATCGTAGAACCTCCACCAGGTCCTCCAGTATTATCTCCTATAGTCGCTGAAATATATGGACCAGAACTAGAAGGTAGACTATTACTAGCTTATAAAATAAGAGACATTTTTGAGAAAACTCCGGGTATAGTTGATGTTGGGATATATGACAATCACCCTCAAAGGGAATACACTGTTCGAATAAACAGTAGAATGGCAAAAAGATACGGTTTTACTGAAGATATGCTTGTTAAATTACTTAGATTAGCCCTTGCAGAAGACCCAATTGGTCTAGTACATAGATACGACAGCATATACCCAATAGAGATAGTTGTTAGACTAGAGGAAGAGTTTAGAAACTCATTAGAAAAGATACTCTCTCTAAAAGTTCTCACTCCAAAAGGAACTCTTATCCCTCTTAGAAGTTTAATTTTCATAGATGAAAAAAATACAGAAAAAGATATATATAGAAAGAATCTCCAAGGAGTCGTATACGTTATAGCTAATGTTGACGAGTCTTACGGTAGTCCAGTTTATCCAATTATAGACCTGTGGGACACAATAAAAAATCTAGAGACTCCAGACGGAAAAGGTATAAAACATCTACTTACAAGCGTACCAACCTTTGTCGACAGATATTTCTTAAAATGGGACGGAGAGTGGCAGATTACTTACGAAACTTTCAGAGACATGGGTATTGCCTTTGCTTTAGCCTTAGTAGGTCTTTATGTACTACTTGTTGGTTGGTTTAAATCGTTTAGCGCACCATTAGTTCTAATGTCACCAATCCCATTTACATTAGTTGGTATCGTTCCGGGACACTGGTTAATGGGGGCGTTCTTTACAGCAACCTCTATGATAGGATTTATAGCGTTAGCTGGGATAATCCTTAGAAACTCAATCCTTATAGTAGAATTTGCAGAAGAGAAACTAAAAGAAGGTTACTCTGTAGAACAGGCTCTATTAGAAGCTGGAATCATAAGAACAAGACCAATACTTTTAACAGCTGGAGCTTTAATAGTTGGAGCTTTTGTTATTATCTTTGACCCAATATTCAATGGACTTGCTATATCTCTCATATTTGGGACTTTTGCATCTACTCTTCTTACTATAGTAGCTATACCGGTGCTTTACTACATGATGGAAAGAGAAAGAGCATTGAACATGATGCCAGCAGTTCCACTAGAAGCTAAACCTGAAGAAGAAAAACCAGAAGTAGAAAGAATCAAAGAACTAGAAGAGAGAATCAAAGAACTAGAAGACATGATAAAAAAAGAAAAAGGTGAAGAAGAACAATAGTACCTAAAGAGCCTCTAAAGAGGCTCTCTTTTTATATCAAAATTTGCAAAATCTTATAAACCATCTAACTTTAAAAGCAAAATTAAGTTAGGAAATATACATGAGATATATATTTGGACCAGTTAAATCTAGAAGATTTGGAGTATCTGTTGGAATAGATTTATCTCCTAAGATAAAAAGCTGTAATTTTGACTGTCTGTACTGTGAACTAGAAAAAGGGAAAAAAACAGACTATATCCAAAACGAACCATCTCCAAAAGAGATAATCCAAGAACTAAAAGAATTCTTCTCTAAAAATCCATATCCTGATGTTATAACTATCACAGCAAACGGAGAACCTACCCTTTATACAAAGTTGGATACCCTTATAGATTTGCTAAATTCAATAAAAAAAAGCTCAAAAACTCTAATACTATCTAACGCTTCAACTATCCCAAACCCAAAAATAAGAAAAACTCTATCTAAATTAGATATGGTAAAACTCTCTGTGGACGCTGTATCTGATACTATATTTAAAAAAGTAGATAGACCATTAAAAAATATATCTATAACACAGATAATTTCAGGTATTAAATCTTTTAGGAAGATTTTCAATGGAGAGCTTATTATAGAGGTTCTTATAGTTAAAAATATTAATGATGATATAGAAGAGATAAAGAATATAGCCCAAATCCTAAGAGAGATAAAACCAGATAGAGTAGATATTGGAACGATAGATAGACCACCTGCCTATAATGTAGATGCTGTGTCAAGCCAAAAGCTCGAAGAATTAGCAGAATATTTCTATGGATTAAATGTTTTTGTTATAAAAAGAAAACAGTCTAATTTAAAGAAATTCAGCCTAGATGAAAAAGACCTCTTAAAAACTCTAAAATTAAGACCTCTACCTAAAGAAGATATATTAGAGCTTTTTGATATAGGTACTATAAACAAATTAAAAGACCTCAAAAAGAGAGGTCTTTTAAAAGAAAAAAAGATAGGCAATATCGTTTTTATGTGTGTTAATTAAGAATAAACGGGATTGTTTCTATTCTAACCGCTTTTTCATCAGTACTTGGGCTATTTGTTAGTCTCAATAGAGAATCCTCATCTTGTACATCTAGATAAAAAATATCTCCTTTTAAATCTTGAGTGTATCCAGTTCCTAACTGAACACTTCCAAAACCATACATAACTTCATGAGTTTTTATATCAAGAGGTACAAACCCTATAGAAATCTGATTGTTATAATCTTCCACCTCAAAAGAGAAAATAGCTCCGTTATTTGCACAATCATCACCGTGAACACATTGCTCTATTTTCAATATTCTGTACAATCTTGGTTGTTTAAAAACTTCAACATCTTTCAAGTATGTACCTCCCCCCCAATACGCATACTCAAACTCCTTTATCGTAGCAATATCATCGTCCTTTAGGTATCCTGCTATAGTCCTTTGCTCGTTATTAATAAGTAATGTTTCTTTTACGTTGTAGTAAACTTTATCTGAAGAGGCGGTAACAATATCTATTGTTCTTATCCTATCTCCTAATATAGGAATGAGAGTCTTTAAATCTTCTCCATCTTTTTTCACAGAATAAAGGGCATCTATATCTCCTAAATCTGGATTTTCGATGCTAGCAACAAAAACTATTCTGTTATCTGTTATCACAAAATCTTTTATCCTTGCGTTACCAACTTCGGCAACTATCTCTATAACTTTGTCATCTTCTATCTCTTTTATATCTACTTTTATTATTCTTCCGCCATCTGTGAAATAGATAGTGTTTCCTTCTTGATGGTGTACTATATTTTCATAATCATATCTGAATTGGTAAGAAGGTATCTCAAAGAACACTGCCTCTTCTGTTTGGTTTATATTGTAAATAAATAGATACAATCTATCTTTGACCACAAATAGGTCTTTATTAAAAAGACCTCCTTCATTTCCTTCTTCTACATATGTAAAAGAGCCTAAATATTTTATATTTGGTAAATAATCTTCATCTAAGTTATCCTCAAGGTATTTAACCTTATCACAATCGTCAAACTCTTCATCACAATACCTTAGATTATCTCCATCTCTTATCAGCCACCCAACGATAGTCCCACTATCCCTATCATAAAGAGGCATAATTATATCTTTCTCTCCTATTTTAACTGGGTTATCATCTAAAGACATATCCAGATAAACATAATACCAATCATAATCATCTTCACAGTCAGAAAGATTATCAGCTACTTTATACAGATAAGCAGATTTTCTATTAAGAAGAAAATCTGTAAAACCTTTAGACTCACATACAAAATCTACATCATCTTCAGATGATACCCTTTCAGGAGCTAGGTCAGAATTTATACTTAAGTCTATCTTATAGATTTTTCCATTTTTAATGTAAACTACATACTGATTTTGGATATTTTTTATCTTCTCATCTTCAAAATCACCACCAGCAATTAGCTGAAGAGAGTTATCTGTTATATTCTCTTCAACCTGCACAGGTAAAGGGTTGTTTGGGTCTACCACAAAATATTGATTCAGGTCTGTTTTGTAAAACAGATAAGAAGATTGTACCTCTTCTTCTACCGTATCTGTACCATTATCGTTATTGCTGTCATCAAGATTACAATCAAAACCTGAAGAAAAAACAAACGCCGACGTTAATATTCCTAAAAATAACAGCTTTTTCATAACATTCCCTCTCTTTCTAATATTTGTCCATATATATCTTGGACATAGTTGTTCCCCTTTGCCCAAAATATTTTCCTCTATATGGATTTTGGGCTTTTTGTACCATCTTTGCAAAAACAAGCTGACAGATACGCATACCCGGATATATCTTTATCGGTACATGATTAGCGTTAAAGAATTCCAACGTTATATTACCTTCAAAACCTGCATCAACCCAGCCAGCATTTTCTATAAATAATCCTAATCTACCTAAAGAAGACCTCCCCTCTACAAAAGCGGTAATATCATCTGGCAGTTTTACATACTCTAAAGTTGTTGCCAAAACAAACTCCTTTGGATTTATAACAAAAAAATCATCTACCTTCTTTTTCTCTATCATATTATTTAAATTTATGCTCCTAACATCAATAATACCAATATTTCCCTTATACACAAGGAACTCATTCCCAAGTCTTAAATCAACTGAAGAAGCTTGTATCTGTATATTATCTAAAGGTTCTATAATTAGCTCTTTTTCTTTAATCAAATCTTTCAATGTTTTATCATTTAGTATCATCTGCTTGACCCCAATAATTTATAATGGTTTTAAATTAGAATTTTAATTACATTATTTTATTCCATAAAATAAAGAATCACCACAAAAAGGAGGATAAGATGAAAAAATTTATTTTTATCTTTATAAGTGCTTATCTATTTATAGCTGGTTGTGCAGAAGTCCAAACTACATCTATATCTACTACAGAAAAATCTGTAAACGAGATAGTAAAATACGAAGGACCAAAAGCAAGAATCGCAGTAGCATCTTTTGAATGCAAAGCCGCAAAATGTTACGGAAGAATAGGAGAAGGGATAAGAGATATGTTAATAGACGCTCTAGTAAAAACTGGTAGATTCATAGTTTTAGAGAGAACCGAAGGTCTAGAAGCTATAAAAAAAGAGATGAGCTTAGCCGAAAGTGGTTATATACAAAAAGAAAAAGCCCCACAGAAAGGTCTAATGGAAGGAGCAGATATACTAGTAGTAGGTTCTATTATCGCTTTTGAACCAAATGCTGAAGGTATAGGCGGAACTATAGGAGGTTTTATAAGAAAAGTTCCTCTAATCGGAGGAGTAACAGGAAAAATAAAAGAAGCGTACATAGCTATGAACATAAGACTTATAGATGTAAGAACAGGAAGAATCATAAATTCAACCATTGTAGAAGGGAAAGCATCAAGCTTTAATGTGGGAGCTATCATTGGCGGTATATTACACATACCTTTAGGAGTTGGGTTATCTAAATACAAAAACACACCTATGGAAAAAGCGATTATGGTTATGTTAAACGATGCAGTAAAGAAAATAATTGAACTAATACCACAAGAATACTATAGATATAAAAATTGAAGACAGACATTTTTTGCATAAATTAAAGCCGAAATTCAAAACAAATAAGGTGAATAATCATGAGAAAAAAACAGTACATATTAAACTTAAAAGAAGAATTAAAACATGAAAACTTTATACAAAAAAGTGCAAAGTTACCTTTTGAAAGCCTCGATTTACCACAGGAGTATAGTTCCACAGGTAACGATGTAGATATAAACCTTTACATAATAAAAGACAAGGGAGACTATATAGTCTCCTTGGATATAAACAGTGACATACAGGTAGAATGTAGTAGATGCCTCGAACCTTTTAATATGGACTTGGTAGGCTCTAGTAGTGTGGTTCTCTCTAAAAAGAGAAAAAACACCCAAGAACTGAAAGAAAAAGATTTAAACGTAGAATACCTAGAAAATGAAGAACAGTTTAATGTGAACAATCTAGTAAGAGAAGAGATAATAGTCCAAACACCTATGAAGCCTCTATGTAGTGAAAATTGCAAAGGTATATGCCAAGTCTGTGGAAATAATAAGAATGAAAATCCATGTAACTGTGAAGAAAAACAAAAAAGAGAGATGTCTCCCTTCTCCCAGTTAAAACATCTACTTGACAAAAAGTAACACTTAGAAAAAAGAAACAAATCTGATATAATTATAGTTTGTTTATTCAACGAAAGAAGGAGGTTGTACATATATGGCTGTTCCAAAAAGAAAAAAATCAAAAGCAAAAACAGCAATGAGAAAGGCTCAATGGATGAAAAAACTATCTATCCCCGGATACTCTTTATGTCCTGAATGTAGCCAACCTAAACCACCTCACAAAGTTTGTCCTCATTGTGGGTACTACAAAGATAAAGAGGTTATAGAGGTTGTCTAATTGTATATAGCATTAGACGCTATGGGAGGGGACTATGCCCCTTCCAGTACTGTAAAAGGTGCAATCGAATTCGTTAAAGAGTACAAAGTAGGTGTATATCTAGTAGGGAAAAAGGACATTCTACAGAAACTTCTAAAAAAGTACAAAGGAGAAAACCTACCTATAGAGATAGTCCATGCAGATGACGTTATCCAAATGCATGAACCTCCTTCTATAGCTTTTAGAAAAAAAAGAAAATCTTCTATGCACATTGCTGGAAAACTCGTTAGAGAAGGAAAGGCAAAAGCTTTTGTTTCAGCGGGAAATACTGGAGCGGCAATGGCTGTAGCAAAGTTTATAATAGGAGCTTCTCCGGGTATAGAAAGACCAGCAATAGGTGTTGCATTCCCTACAAAAAAAGGAAAACCTACAGTACTAATAGATGCAGGAGCTAACGTAGATTCCCGTCCAAGGCATCTTGTTTACTTTGCAGTAATGGGACATACCTATGTAAAAGAGATTTTAAAAAGCTCTAAAAATCCAAAAGTTGGTATACTTAGCGTAGGAGAAGAAGAAGGAAAAGGAAATGAGCTAGTAAAAGATACATATCCTCTCCTAAAAATGACAAAACTAAACTTCGTTGGAAATGCAGAAGGACGAGATATATTTACAGGGGATTTTGATGTTATTGTGTGCGATGGATTTGTGGGAAATGTAGTACTAAAAACTAGTGAAAGTTTAGGTCTAGTTATTTTAGATATGCTAAAACAAGAAATCAAAAAAAGTATTATAACAAAAATAGGGGCTTTACTAATCTATCCAGCTGTAAAAAGATTTAAAAAGAAAGCTGACTATGCTGAACATGGAGGAGCCCCCCTACTTGGAACAAAAGGTACTTGCATAATAACTCACGGTAGAGCTGATGCTAAAGCTATCAAAAACTCCCTTAGAGTTGCCACAGAATTTGAAAAAACCCATTTTAACGAAAAACTTTATGATAATATTAATCACCTTCTCCCTGAAGAACTTAAAGAAGAATTATCTTAAAAGAGGTCATTATGGCTTGTGAACTTGTTGGGTTTGGAATGTATGTTCCTCCTCGTGTCCTTACAAATGAAGATTTAGAAAAATTTTTAAACACCTCTGATGAATGGATAACAACCAGAACAGGAATAAAAGAAAGACGAATCGCTGAAGAATGGGAAAAAGCAAGCGACCTCGGTTTTTATGCGGCAAAAGAGGCATTGGAAAAAGCAAAAATGCACCCAAGAGATATTGACGTAGTAATCGTAGCAACGTCTACACCTGATATGATTTTTCCATCAACCGCATGTTTTTTAGCTGACAAACTAAAGTGTAATAAACCTATGGCTTTTGACATCTCCGCCGCGTGTAGTGGTTTTATATATGCTCTTACTCTTGCTAAAACTTTTATAGCCTCTGGACAGGCTGAAAATGTACTTGTAGTAGGTGCAGAAGTTTTTTCCAAAATTGTAGATTGGAACGATAGGACAACTGCTGTACTCTTTGGAGATGGAGCAGGAGCGGTAGTTCTATCTAGAACTAATAACGACAAAGGTATATTATCTGCGGTTATGCATTCTGACGGCTCTCATTGGGGTTCTTTATACTGTCCAGTAGGAGAGAAGATAAAGATGAGAGGAAGAGAAACCTTTAAACTCGCTGTTAAAAATATGGCAGATGCCTCTATGAAAGCTTTAGAAAAAGCGAATCTTAGCTTAGATGATATAAAACTTGTTATCCCTCATCAAGCTAACATAAGAATTATAAAAGCCATTGCAGAGAGACTAGAACTACCAGAGGAAAAAGTATTTTCAAATATACATAGATACGGAAATACTAGTGCCGCATCAATTCCGATAGCTATGTATGAAGCTAAAGAAGAAGGTAGATTTCACTCTGGAGATTATTTACTTTTAACTGCATTTGGCGGCGGTCTAACATGGGGAGCATTAACTATTAAGATTTAATGCTCCAATTTTTTAAAATCTTCTGGTTTTAAAGATTCTAACCATTCTTTTATCTCATCTTCTTCCATTTTTGTTTTTTCTTCTACATCTTCTAAAGAAGCTTTTAAAACTTGCTCTTCCACATAGATAGGGGCGTTAGAACGCAAAGCTATATTTATAGCATCACTAGGTCTCGAATCTATCCTTATCTGTTCTCCATTTATTGTCAAAACAATATCTGCGTAATAAGTATTATCTTTTAGAGTGTGAATAACTATATAATCAACAGAAGCACCAAGATTACATAAAAGAGAGCCAATAAGGTCATGAGTCATAGGTCTTGGTCTTTCAACATTTTCTAACTCCATAGCGATGGCATTTGCTTCAAAAACACCTATCCAAATAGGCAAAATATCTTTTCCTTCTTTGCTTTTTAAAACAACTATAGGCATATTTGTAATCGGGTCTAAGGTTATACCTTGGACAAAAACCTCAATCATAATAGGCTCCTCCTTTCTCTCCAAAGAAATTTATAATTATTCGATTATTTCTCCTACTAGGGAAAACCTGTTTGCTTGTGAAATCTTTACATCAATTAATCTACCTAATAAGTTATTCCTTCCAATCAAATGAACAAGCTTATTTGTTCTTGTTCTTCCAACTAATTCACCATTTCCTTTATCTTCTTCTACCAAAACTTCTACTATTTTTCCTTCGTATTGGAGGTTTTTCTTTAAAGAAATATCTTTTTGTATGTTTATAAGCTCACTTAACCTTTTACTAACAATTTCTGGGTTTTCAGTTATATCTAAATCTGCCGCAGGGGTACCCGGTCTTGGAGAATATTTAAAAGCGAAAACTTGGTCGTACTCCACCTCTTTTATAACTTTTACCGTTTGGAGATAATCTTGGTAAGTTTCCCCGGGAAATCCAACTATTATGTCTGTGGATAAGGCTATATTAGGTATATACTTTTTAAGTAATTCTATCTTTTTGAGGTACTCTTTTTGAGTGTATCCCCTATCCATTGCAGACAGTATCTTATCCGAACCTGCCTGTATCGGCAGATGTAAAGCTTCACAAACTTGAGGTATATCAGCCATAGCTTTTATTATGCTTTCATCTAAATCCCTTGGGTGTCCAGTAGTAAACCTAATTCTTTCAACACCTTTTACATTGGCTACCGCATACAATAGCTCCCAGAACTTCACGTCTCCTAAGTCCTTACCATAAGCAGTAACGTTCTGTCCTATTAGATGAATCTCTTTTACACCATCTTCAACTAAAAACTGTACCTCTTGTAATATCTCTCCTATACGTCTACTTCTTTCTTTACCTCTTGTATAAGGAACAATACAGTAAGTACAAGCTTTATCACAACCTCTGATTATTGTTACATAAGCAGTATATTCATTTTCTCTCACTGTAGGGTATTTATCTAGCTCAACCTCTCCTTGGTCTATTTCCTCTATAATTTCTACAGCTTTGTTTCCTGACTTTGCCTCTTCAAGAAGTTTTGGTAGATGATGAATATTAGTTGTCCCAAAAACCATATCTATAAAAGGTGCTTTTTGCAAAATCTCATAACCAGCTCTTTGGGCAAGACAGCCACAAACTCCTATAATCGCATTAGGATTATCTTTCTTGACTTTTTTAAATTCTCCAAGAGCTGATAGAACCTTTTGGTCTGGTTTTTCTCTAACAGAACAAGTGTTCACAAGGATAACATCAGCATCTTTCCAATCTTCAGCAGGCTCATATCCAAGATTTTTCAAAATACCTGCCATTTTTTGAGAATCATATATATTCATCTGGCAACCAAAAGTTCTTATGTAATATTTCATCAAAAATACCTCTTAACTTTGTTATATCTAAACAATATATTTTATGCCTATTTATAATTTCATTCCACATAAAAATCTTATAACTTCCTTATAAAAAATCTTGACAAAATTAAACTAAAGAAATATCATTATTAGTGAAATAAATTGCCTCGGAGGTTACGAAATGAAAGAAAAGGCAAAAAAAATAATAGGTATTGACTTAGGAACTACAAACTCTGTTGTTTCAGTTATGGCAGGAGGAGAACCTATAGTCATAGCAAACCAAGAAGGTTTTAGAACTACTCCATCTGTAGTTTCATGGACAAAAGAAAAAGAGATATTAGTAGGAGAACCAGCAAAAAGAAGAGCGGTATTAGACCCTCTAAATACTATATATGAATCAAAGAGATTTATCGGAAGAAAATTTGATGAAGTAAAAGAAGAAGCAAGAAATGTATCCTATAAAGTAGTAGCTGATGAAAAAGGAGATGCGGCTTTTGATGTCCCTAATGCAGGAAAAGTCGTAAGACCTGAAGAAGTAGCCGCCCAAATTTTAAAAAAGCTAAAAGAAGCGGCTGAATCATACTTAGGAGAAGAAGTTACAGAAGCGGTAATTACTGTACCAGCATATTTCAACGAAAGACAAAGACAAGCGACCAAAGATGCTGGGAAAATAGCTGGATTAGAAGTTAAAAGAATTATAAATGAACCTACAGCCGCCGCATTAGCTTATGGATTAGATAAAAAATCTGACGTAAAAATACTTGTTTATGACTTTGGAGGAGGTACTTTTGACGTATCTATACTTGAAGGTGGAGATGGTGTTATTGAAGTAAAAGCAACAGATGGAGATACACATCTAGGTGGTGCTGATATTGACGCACGCATCATAAATTGGCTAATCGATGAATTTAAAAAAGAACACAACATCGACCTTAGAGAAGATAAAACAGCATTCCAAAGAATCAAAGAAGCCGCAGAGCAAGCCAAAAAAGAGCTTTCATTTAAACTTGAAACAGAGATAAATCTACCATTTATTACTATAGACCCAGAAACGAATCAGCCTCTACATCTTCAAAAGAAGCTCACTAGAGCAAGACTAGAAGAGATGATAAAAGACCTTATAGACAAAACTATGGACATTGTCAAAAGAACATTAGAAACAGCAAAATTAACTCCTCAAGACATTGATGATGTAGTGTTAGTAGGTGGGTCTACAAGAATACCAATGGTACAGCAAAGAATAAAAGAGTTCTTTGGAAAAGAAGCTCATAAAGGTGTGAACCCTGACGAAGTTGTAGCGGTTGGAGCGGCTATCCAAGGTGGTGTACTTGCAGGAGAAGTGAAAGATGTACTCTTGATAGATGTAACTCCTCTATCTCTTGGGATAGAGACTCTTGGAGGTGTTATGACTGTACTTATACCGAGAAACACTCCTATACCAACTAAGAAATGTGAAGTATTTACAACAGCCGCGGATAATCAAACACAAGTAGAAATCCATGTTCTACAAGGTGAAAGAAAAATGGCAAAAGAGAACAAATCTCTTGGAAGATTTTTCCTCACAGATATACCACCTGCTCCAAGAGGTGTTCCTCAAATCGAGGTATGTTTTGATATAGACGCTGATGGTATTCTCCATGTAACTGCTACAGATAAAGCAACAGGTAAAGCTCAATCTATAACTGTACAACCAACAAGTGGATTAACTGAAGACGAAATTCAAAAAATCATAGAAGAAGCTAAAAAACATGAAGAAGAAGACCTAAAATTCCAAGAAACAGTGGAGCTTAGAAATCAGCTAGATGCTCTTGTATATAGTTTAGAAAAAACAATAAATGAAAACAAAGGCAAGCTAACAGAAGAAGAAATAAAAGAAGCAGAATCGGCGATAGCAGAAGCAAAGCAAGCTCTACAATCTAATGATAGAAATCAGATACAGCTAGCTATAGACAAAGTAACTTCAGTAGCAAACAAAATAGCTCAAAAACTCTACGAACAAGGTTCTCAAACTGCATCTTCAGGAAAGAAAGAAGGTGGAGATGACGATGTAATAGAACCAGAAGTTCAATAACAAAATGGTGGCTTATAGAGCCACCACTTTATTTTTTCCCGTTGTCTTTGCTATATACATCGCTTCATCTACTCTTTTTAACAGTTCAAAAATAGTTTCATTTTTTTTAAATTCTGTTATCCCAAAACTAGCACTTACATATTTAGAGTTGTAGCGTATCTTATTGATACTTTTTAGTATGAGCTTTGCCAAAAACAGACCATCTCCTAGTTTTGCACCAGAGAACAAAATCATAAATTCTTCTCCACCCCACCTAGAAAAGATACATCTATCATCTAAAAGACTGCTAACCCGATTTGAAACTTCTTTTAAGATAGTATCCCCTGTATGATGTCCATACGTATCATTTATACTTTTAAAGTTATCTATGTCAAACATTATAAGAGAAAAAGGAACAGCGTTCTTCTCTACAAAACTCTCTAGTATTGACATAAACTTTCTTCTATTGAACAAACCTGTTAGATGGTCTGTAGAGGCTAACTTTTCCAACTCCTTTTCATACTTTATACTTTCTGTAATATCTTTTGAGTACCAAACCCTTCCATAGATTTTCCCATCTATCTTAAATGGATATGAATATCTAGAAAAAACCCTTCCATCTTTTAACTCAAAAGTATCTTTTATCACTCTATTTGGATTTTTATGGATTTCTTGAATAGCAACTACAAACTTTTGAGAATCTTTTAGATTGTGTTTTATCTTATTTAACAGCTTTTTTCCGTCTAACTGCATATCTTTGTCAACAAGATTCCAAAGCTTTAAAAAAGATTTATTATAAGTCAAAACATTAGCATTTTTGTCTATAACTAATATAGCATCTTCAGTAGAATCTATTGTAGCCTTCAAAATAGCTAAAGACTGTTTTAATTTCTCTTCTAAAAATTTCCTTTCTGTTACATCTACCAAGAAATCTAAAACAGCTGGTCTACCATTCCACTGTATTATCACAGGTCTAATATGAAACCACTTTATACTCCCATTTTTATGCACTATCCGAAAATCGTACTCTTTTTCTGCAGGCAAACCCTTAATTCTATTTTGGAAATTTTTCATAACTCTATCTCTGTCTTCATGATATATAAACTCTATAAAAGGTGTAGACATTATCTCTTCCCGTGTGTAACCTGTTAACTGTGAACATTTAGGATTGGTATAAACAATCTTTTCATCTTGAATAATAACTACCGCTTCCCCTGCAAGCTCTACTATAGTTTTATACTGGAAATATTTATTTTCTGACATAATTCATACCACAAACTTTGATAAAATATATCTTACTTTACTTAATAATAAGAAAAAATTTTAAAAAGTTAAGGAGGTCAATATAATATGCACAACTTAAAAACAGTCCTTCTCCTTGGAATATTAACAGGGCTGTTCTTGGCGATAGGTAAACTATTAGGCGGTCAAACTGGTATGGTCATAGCATTTTTCATAGCTATGGCTATGAACTTCTTCGCCTATTGGTTTTCTGACAAGATGGTTTTGGCTATGTACGGAGCCAAAGAAGTCCCTTATGAAGAAGCTCCATGGCTTCATGATATTGTAGAAGATTTAGCAAGAAGAGCAAATATACCCAAACCCAAAATTTACCTAGCACCTATAGATGTACCAAACGCCTTTGCAACAGGAAGAAACCCTGAACATGCGGCAGTAGCAGTTACTTCAGGTCTCCTTAAAATACTAGATAGAGAAGAGCTAAGAGGTGTTCTAGCTCATGAGATAGCCCACATAAAAAATAGAGATATTCTCATCTCTACGATAGCCGCAACTATAGGAGGAGCTATCTCCATGATAGCAGAGATGGCTTTTTGGTCTAGCTTCTTTGGAGGCAGAGACGATGAAGACAATGGCATAGGAGGAATCATATCAGCTGTTTTACTTATGGTATTAGCTCCAATAGCCGCAATGTTAGTACAGATGGCGATTTCTCGTTCTAGAGAATATGCGGCAGATGAGACAGGAGCAAAAATATGTGGTTGTCCATTAGCCTTAGCAAGAGCTTTAGAAAAATTAGAAATGGCCGCAAAAGAACTAGCTCCTGTAGCATCTCAAGAGATAAACCCGGGAACAGCCCATTTAATGATAGTAAATCCTCTTAGAGGAGACTTTATCGCTTCTTTATTTTCCACCCACCCTCCAACACAAGAAAGGATAAAAAGATTATATGAACTGGCAAAAAAGATGGGGCAGATTTAAGTATCTGCTCCTTGTCTTCCTTTCTGTCTATTTAATATCTTGTAGTACTGCCAAATATAAAATAGGAAAAGTATATATAGGTGGAGACAAGCAGTGTATAGAAAATTGCAAAAAAGAAAAAATAGAATGTGAAAACAGATGCAAACTAGAATATGAGAAATGTATAGACCAAGCTTACAATAGAGCAAAGCAGATATATTCTCTATTAGAGAAAAGGTACAAAGAAAACCTCGAAATATACAACACTCTTTATAGAGATTACCTATACCATTATGATCAATGGTTCTCAAGGTATAGGCTAATTTACGATACCTATCTACACTACAAAACCAGATGCCTAAGGGATAGAAAAGATAAATATTCCTGTGAAAGATACCGTCAATTAAGCCTAGAATTAGAACACCTAAGGATACTAAAGCCTCGTCCTCCAGACAGACCCTTTCCTCCAAACTTTGAAAAAATTTTAGAGAAAGAGAAAAAAGCATGCCAAAAAGACTGTACATGTACCAACGATTTTGATATATGTTTTTCTAATTGTGGTGGTAAAATTGATGTAAAGAAAATATGTATAAAAAACTGCAAAAAGGATAAAAATTAAAGATTATACAACTGGAAAACGATAATATCTAATAAAGATAAAATTGGAGGGAACAGTGGAATTAAACACTATACTGCTAGTTTTCCCAGAACAAGTAGTTGAAAACACACTATACCTAGCATCAAAATTTACAAAAGCCTTTAACTCAAAGCTGATAATACTAATTTTAGAGAAAAAAGAACACCAAAATGAAGAAACTATTAAAATGAAGCTAAATCAGTTAAACCTAAACTATCAATTATTTATAGAAAAAAACGGGATAAAGGACAAAATAAACCAATACGTAGATAAATATTTACCTGACCTAATAATAATCCCTCATGAAAAGATAGACCCAATGGTTCATATATTCAAACACCCAGCAACAGAAAAATTTGTAGAAAAATTTGACAAAACCCATATTCTATTCCCAATAATAGAAGCAAAAGATATACAAAAATCAATCATATATATAGACCCAGACAGCGACAACGAACAATACATAAAAGCTTCCTTTGAGATACTATCTAAAGTAAGCCATACAGAATTCATATATGCATTCCACGAAGAATACTTTGAATACTCACTTATAAAAACACACCCAGAAGACGAAGCAAAAAGAATAATAAAAGAACTATATCAAGAAGGTATAGAAAAAAGTAAACAGCTCATTGCAAAAGCCTTAAACAAAGAAGTTACCCTAAAAGTAATAAAAGGAGACCCTAAAAAAGAAGTACCTTTCTTTGCACTAAAAAACGGGTATGACCTATTAGCGATAAATATACATCATGAAGACAAAAAATCATTTATAGAAAATTCAGAAATATCAATAGGACTTTTTAAAGGATAAAAAGAGGAGTGAAAAGTGGAGCATCATACATTATTTAGCATACTTGGAATAGAAGTATCAAAAACATTTCTTTATTGGCTATCTATAGCTGTATTCGTAGGCACTTATGCGATGATTATCCTAGAAAAATTCTTTGACAGAGTAGCCGCCGCCCTATTTGGAGGAGCTTTAGCAGTATTTATAGGCATAGAATCCTCCACACACGCATGGGAAGCTATAGACCACAACACCATATTTTTACTACTAGGTATGATGATAATCGTCTCTGTCCTTATAGAGAGCGGGTTTTTCTCTATATTATCAATAAAAGCACTCCAAATAACAAAAGGTAAACCAATAAACATCTTACTCACATTCACATTTTTAACCGCTTTTCTCTCTGCCTTTTTAGACAACGTTACAACAGTACTGTTTATGATACCGATACTAATTGGAATAACTAAGAGACTCAAACTCCCTCCAGTACCATACGTAATCGCTACCATACTAGCCTCCAATATAGGAGGGACAGCCACATTAATAGGAGACCCCCCAAACATAATAATCGGGTCAATAGGGAAGTTTACCTTCAATGACTTTATTATAAATCTTGCACCAATAGTAATAGTAACTCACATAGTAGGGACTATAGTTTTCACCCTCATGATGAAATGGAAAGGTGAACTAGACCCAAGAATAACAGACCCAAAAGAGTTAGAAGAAATAATAAAAACAGAAAGAGCAGAATTCGACGTTATCCTCATGAGAAAAGGATTAATAATATTTGGAATAACAATAATACTCTTCTTCCTACATCATACCCTACATCTAGAACCGGGAACAGTAGCTTTATTTATGGCATCTATACTACTTTTATGGTCTGGAGAATCTCCAGAAAAAATATTCGAACGAGTAGAATGGACAACACTAATGTTCTTTATCGGATTATTTATAGTCATAGGAGGAATGGAAAGCACAGGAGTATTTGATACCCTTGCAGAATTTACAGCCTCTCTAATAAAAGAGCCTTTATCTGGGATTTTAATATTAGGACCTCTATCAGCAATAATATCAGGAATCGTTGACAATATCCCATTTACAATGGCAATGGCTTACGTCCTAGCAGACTTCTCTAAAGAAGTAACCTTTAACACAGAACCTTTATGGTGGGCTTTAGCCCTTGGAGCATGTCTTGGAGGAAACCTAACAATAATTGGAGCATCTGCAAATGTAGTAGCCTCTGGTTTATCAGCACGAGAAGGCTACCCAATATCCTTTATAGACTTTCTAAAGGCAGGTACCCCAGTAACAATAATAACAGTAATAATAGCTCTCCTACTTTTATATCTCAAATATCTCATCTTTGGGATATAACCCCTATACCCCCCCTACCAAACTGCACGAATCTATACTTGACATAAATCATAATTATATTTTCTATAAAAAAGCATACTAAATATAAAATAGTTAATGGAGGGAAACTATGAAAATCACAAAACTACAACCCAAAGACCACCTCAAGCCAAAAGGACTACAGGGAATATCAGACGAACAGATAGAAATACATTTTGAGGCTCACTACAAAGGATACGTTACCAAATATAACGAAATACAAGAAAAACTTGCAGACCAAAATTTTGCAGACAGGTCAAAAGCAAACCAGAATTATTCAGAATACAGAGCCTTAAAAGTAGAAGAAAGCTTCAACTACATGGGAGTTGTTTTACACGAACTTTATTTTGAACATCTTATAAGTGGAGGAAAAGATGAACCTTCCTCACAGTTAAAAAAACTGATAGAAGAAACATTCGGCTCTGTCGAAAACTGCCAAACAGAAATCAAAGCAACCGGTATAGCATGTAGAGGTTGGTCATTATTATCCTATGACTTGTACAATAATATGCTTGTAGTAAATGGTTTAGATGCACACAACCAATTAGGTTTTGTAAATAGTATACCTCTTATAGTTTTAGACGTATACGAACATGCATACTACATAGACCAAAAAAACAAAAGACCCCCTTATATCGATGCATTCTTCCAAAATCTAAACTGGGAAATAATAAACAATAGGTTTGAAAAAGCATGTAAATTAGCCAAATAACCAATAACTTTTTTGAATCCTTTGATATAATATTTTCACTAAAAATATATCAAAAGGGGACAAAAATGGATTTGTCAAAAATACCAGCAGGAAAAAATCCACCAGAAGACATCAATGTGGTAATAGAAATTCCTCAAGGAAGCTCTATAAAATATGAAGTAGACAAAGAAAGCGGTGCAGTATTTGTAGATAGATTTTTATATACAGCGATGTATTACCCTTTTAATTATGGATTTATACCTAATACCTTAGCTGACGATGGAGACCCTGAAGACGTTCTTGTAGTATCTTCACAACCAGTAGTACCTGCAAGTGTGATAAGATGTAGACCAATAGGAATGCTCGAGATGGAAGACGAAGAAGGTATAGATACAAAAATAATTGCCGTCCCTGTATCAAAACTAGATAAAACATTTGACGACATAAAAGAAGTCACAGACCTACCACAAGCAACTCTAGACAAAATAAAACATTTCTTTGAACATTACAAAGAACTAGAACCGGGTAAATGGGTAAAAGTAAGAGAATTCAAATCAAAAGAAGAAGCACTAAAAGATATTCAAAAAGCGGTAAAAAGGTACACCTCAAAAGCTTGAAAAAATAATCCTTTAGTGATATATTATTCTTCTGTTTATCGGAGTGTAGCTCAGGTGGCAGAGCACGTGCCTTGGGAGCACGGGGTCGCAGGTTCAAGTCCTGCCACTCCGATTTAATAGAATATGCAGGGCCCGTAGCTCAGCTGGACAGAGCAACGGACTTCTAATCCGTAGGTCGCAGGTTCGAATCCTGCCGGGCCCACCACTACAAATACCCTTTATGTCAATAATCTTGCGCGGGGTGGAGCAGTCTGGTAGCTCGCCGGGCTCATAACCCGGAGGTCGGGGGTTCAAATCCCCCCCCCGCAACCAAATTGAATTTACGATTAAAAGCCCTCTATTTTGTTTTTCTCTATCTTAACTTCTTCAAGGAGATTTTTTATTATTTCCCTTGCCTGTGAAATGTCCATATTCAGTACATTATCTATCTGCTCAAAGAATATATCTATCACTTCATCATCAACTTCCACACTCTCTATTTCCTCAAAAGATGTAAGTTCCAGCTCTAAAAGCCTTATTTGCTCCTCGTATTCCCGTATCTTTTTAGCTATAGTCTTACTTGGATTTTCCTTCAAATAACTTAAGGAAGCTCTGGAGTTTTTTGTTTAAACTTTATTTTGCACTAAATACTGCCTTACATTGTTGTAATCTGCCATAAAACCCTCTCCAAGTATTCTTCCTGATGCTTTCTACATACTGCTCATCTGCTTTATACTATCTATTAAAACCTAAACAAACCCTATATTAAAACAACCCTTAAACCAAATTTAATTATAATTTTTCTGAAAAAAGAAGAAATTGAATAGTTCGTAACAATGGATATTTCTCAGGGACAGCTTTCTTCAATGGTTCCCTAAACTTTATAGAATGTTTAACTATTCTCATGAATTCTCCAATGGATAACAATTTTGCTCCTGTCTTAATTTTAAAATCCTCTTTTTTCTGCTTTCTATTTTTTTTAGGTACATTTAAGAGAATGGCAACTTTAAAAATTTTTATTTTATCAGCACTTAACCCTATCAAATTTGCATATTCTTCTTGTGTAATATCAAATTTTTTGTTCTTAAAGTTTAAAATTGTTTGTTCCCAGCTATCTGCAGCAAATGAAGATTCTATATGATAGAGATGATTGTTTCGAGGGCATAAAGCCAAAATATCAATTTCTCTATCATATCCTCCTCTTGTTCGCTTACGGAGTTTAATATTTCTTTTTACAAAAAAATTTTTGAACTCAAAATACTCATAAATCAATTCTTCAAGGAAATTTTCGTACATATCAATATTATCCTAATTAATTAACTAAAATCCTTTTTTGCGAATCCTACTGTAGTCTTTAAAAGATTTAAAACATTGTATAAAAAAATCTAATAACTTAATAGACCTCATAATATATTTTCATCTTTTATCATTGGATAATGTTTTTTATTAAACGTCCAGAGTTTAAAACCACAAACAATACAACAAGAAGCTATTAAACTGTCCGCAAGTTCCACGTTGTGAGATTTTCTATATTTGTTCAAAAGCTCTCCTGCTAATTTACCGATTTCACTATTTATTTCTATATGCTTAAAGCTATTTAGTAATCTTTCTATACTTGGTATTTCTCTTTTTCTTGCTCCAGCATAAATTTCTGCGATTTGAATAGGGGTTATGTAAACATAACCATTAGTATCCTCTATAATTTGTTTAGCCTTTTCAATGACTTCTTCTTTTCCTCTTAAAATCCAGATAAGAACATCAGTATCGAATATTATCAATTCTCTTCCCTTTCCTTATATTTCTTATAGTTTCTTCAACGTTTTCAGTTTTGTATTGCCATATACCAGCTGTTTCATCTATAGCCTTTACGAGATTTTCTTTCGATTGGTTTATTTCTGCTCTTAATTTCTCTCTTATAATTTCAGATACACTTTTACCGGTTCTTTTGCTTTCTGCCTTTAGATATTTGTAAACTTCCTCATCTAAATAAATTTGCGTTCTTTTCATAACAAGTCTCCTATTTGTGATGTATATATACATTACTACTGATTTGGAGTTTTTTCAAGGTTTAGAGATATACTAATTCATAATTATTGGGGGATTGATATAGAAATAATAATATCCATTCTAAATGAAAATTTACCCGAACTTGAAAATTTTATAAAGAAGAATGATTCAAGATTTAAAAAAGGGTAGATAATGAAGTCTTTGTTAGAAGATATTTCAGATGGAATTTGAACTCAATGACCAGTTAGAATTTCAAATTATAGGGATAGGAACATGGTTGTTAAAAAGGCACAAATTAATCTTCCTGAAGGTGCTGATACTGATTATTAAAGCTCATTTAAAAACTTTTAGTTTTTAGCTGGGAAATCCTTTTATCTATTAATATTTCTATTTCTTTTAATATTTCTCTTTTGGCTTGTATATTTACTATCATTTGCGGGAAAGAGGCATAAATCATATATACAAAGATAAAAGCTATAGAAATATACAATATAATATCTGTGATGTTTAAATTAATTGTATTATTTATGCCTTCCATATTATTTTTATTTGAAAATGGAAAATTTTGTATAATTTTTTTACCAGCTATTATAGAAATTAAGGAAGAAAACATAAAAATTAGGAATCTTCTAAATATTTCTCTTGCAAATTTTAAATATTCATAATAGTTATCATATTTTAGGGTAAAAAACTCAAGATTTTTCTTGATATCCTCCAATTCAGTTTCTGTTAAATTTAAAAAACGATAATCCTTCTCAAAAATTTTATTATAAGCTTCTTCAAGAAAATCCATTTCTTTGTTTAAAAACTCTATATCTGAATCGGCAAGATGAAATTCTTTAGAGGCAAAAAATAAATTCCTTGCCTTTGCCAAAAACTTATGTGTACTTGGTATTTCTTTTCGTAAGTTTTTATAAGTTTTGACTAGTAATTTAGTTAAACTATAAATGTTATTATTTCTCAAAATCTTTAGCTCCTCTAGGTAATTCCAAAATATATTCAACTCCACCGTTTCCACCAGCACCTCTAAAACGAAAATATCTAATACCATCAGGAACCTCTTCTAACTCATAAGCAAGATGACAACAAAATTCCTTAAAACTTTCTTCTTTACTATTGAATAAGATGTTTAATTCTCTAAAATCCAAATCTAATTTTTTCATTTTACCCCCATGGTAAAATTATAAATCAAAAAGTGTAATGGTTTTTTATACGAACGGGGGAGTAAAGTTGCTTCAGCTAATTTATATGTGGATAGAGGATTTTAGAAAGATTTTAAAAGAAGTCAATCTTAACTTCCATTCTAATTTTGAGTTTGAGTTTGAGCCTATTAAAACACAAAAATTTGAACTCCCAAATGGGGAAGAGAAAGAAAGTGTTATAGAAGGCAAATTAAAAATAAAAAAGTTTAACCCTGATGATGATTTTATAAATGAATATTTCCCAAACCAGTTTATTTCTTTGATTGTTGGCAAGAATGGAACAGGGAAGAGTAGTGTTTTGGAATTATTAGAGGATTTAGAAAAAAAAGATAGATATATCAAACATATTAGTAGTGATATATCATTCTATTTTGAAGATAGATTTTATTGTATTTTCTTTGAAAAAGAAAATAAGGAATTTATTTTTTGGGGAGCAAAAGTAAATAAAAAAAATGGAAAAACCACCAGAATAAAACTCAATCAACTATCAAAAGATGATGAACTACTTTTGGAACTTCCACCTCCAAAAGTAAATACGCAAGAGGAAAAAAGAGAATTAAAATATAGCTTTTTTTCCCTTCCTCCTAAATTTAGAGCACCTCTTATATCCAAAGAATTTAAAAAATGGTATCAAAAGCCCCTAGGAAATTCTTGGGGAGAAGAATTCAAAAGCAATTATGTAAAAGATAACCATTCTTTTTTACGGAATTTATTTAAATGCGGGAATATAAACATAATTAGTGGAATACTATCCATAGACAAATATGCTAAATTCCCTGATTATTTTATTATAACAATTCCTTACGAAAATCTTATGAAAGATGGGAAATCTTATGATTTCAGAAAGTTTTTAGAGGAAATAAAAGACCCAAATCTCCCAGAAGATAAGAAAAAATTGATTGAAAACTTAATAAGAAAATTAGAAACTTTTCACAAAATTATTTTTGGAAAAGAATTAGAGCCAATTGTAAGGATTAAAGTAATTCTTTTTATTCACGCATTTTTAAGATACATAAATAATATGATAGGAGTTTATGAAGGTTGGGAAGATTTTGTTGAAAGTGAAGAATTTGGAAAACTTTTTGAAAAACTTGAAAGCATAGAGAATTTAGAAAAAAAATATGATAAAACCAAGGATTTAATCAAAGATTTATATGAACATTATAAAAATATAAAATTGAAAATAGGTAATGTTATTTATACCCATATAATTAATGAATCTCTGAAGAGTATAGAATCATTTTTATTAAATTTAGAAGAGTTATTGAAAGATAAAGATAAAGCAAAAGTAAAAGATAAAAACCAAATTTATATAATAATGGAAATTGATAAATTCAAAAATGATAGTCCTTTTTTAAAGAAAGTTGCGGATTTGGTTGATAGCTATTTAGCTTTAAAACTATATGAGTTTAATCCAATCAACTTTGACTTCCACCCGCCGCTTTCTTCTGGTCAAAAAGCATTACTTTCTGTATTCGCAGATATATCAGAAGTGCTTGATGGAGAAGACTGTTCACAAAGAGACAATAAAGAAAATGTAATATTATTACTTGACGAGCCTGATGTATATTTCCACCCAGAATGGCAAAGACTGTTTATTTATTTCCTAACAGAGTTTGTAAAGAAAAAGTATCCAAAGAAAAAAATACACACAATTATAGCCTCACACTCTCCCTTTATGCTTTCTGATATACCAAAAGGAAATTGTGTATTTTTAGATTTATATGTAAAAGAGGATGGAAACGGAAAAGTTGAAGAATATAGAACTATTGTTAAACCGAAAGAAGAAATTCATAATACATTGGCTCAAAATATTTACTACTTATTGGCTGATGGTTTCTTTATGGAAAAAGGAATTGGGGAATATATAAGGCTTAAATTGTTGGAAATGCTTAAAAAGAGCAACAAAGATTATGAATTTTATGGAAAATTAGTTTCTCAAATTGGTGATGAAATTTACAAGAAGAGGTTTGAAATTTACTTGGAAAAAATTCAGAGGAAAAACCAATGATACCTATAAGATTTGAAAATATTTTTGACACAAAGTTCTTATCTAAATATAAGGAATTTGTTTTATATGGTAAGGAATGGAATGGAGAAAAATATAGGTTTAAGATTCGTAATTCTGAAGTAAAGTTTGATAAGTCAGGTGATAAAAGCTTAAATGATGTGATCACATGGATAAAAGAAAATCATTCCAACGAAACTGTCAAAGAATTTTTTAAATTTGTAGACAAGAATATAGAAACCATTTTGGTAGGAAATTTTAACGAAATAAAAGAACTAGCTAGGAGATTTAATGAAATATCTATAAATGAGGAAATTAAAAAAATTTGTAGAGAGATTTTCAACTATAATAAACTCTATAACAAAAGAGAATATTCCTATTTCATAGGAAATATTTTGAATGTTTTCTATAAGAAAATTAAAGTTTGTCCTTACTGCAATAGGCAATATATAGATGTATTTAATGATACTGAAAGAACTTTTGATTTCGAACATCATTTTCACAAAAGTAAATATTGGATTTTTTCTATAAGTTTAGCTAATCTTCTTCCTTCCTGTAAGTCCTGTAATCAAAGGAAAGGAACTATAGATGTTTTAGGTGAAGAATTTCTTAGTCCCTACGAGGATATAAGGGTTAGCTTCTCAATAGAATGTAATGGAGGAAAAATTGGTAATACTAATTCTTTAGATGCTATAGAATCTTCAATAGAAAAAATAATTGTAGAACAAGCTGAAGGGAGTAATATTGAAAAGCTCTATTTAAAAGAGCTATATCAATTGCATAAAGATATTGTAGCAGAGATTGAGCTTAAGAAAAGGGCTTTTCCAGAAATAAGAAAAGTTTTCGATGAAAAAGCTTTTGACAGTTTAGAAGGGTTTGAAGAAATTTATAGATTAATTTTTGCAAATTATATCCCAACATCTGAAGAAGATTCTCTTATCTTCTTAAAAAGACCACTGTCAAAATTAACATTTGATATATACAGAGAATTAAATAACACCCCTTGACATTCCCATTCAGGTTTTATATATCATTATCCGCTTTTGATGAAAAAGCGTTCTCGTTTTGAATATGTGAAGTTAAAATCGGTTTCCGGGCTAGCCCCTCAACCAAAATTTCAATTATTGAATTTAAGGAAATTGGAATCTATAGTTCAAAGATTAAATCTTTAACTTTCTCTTCTATTATATCTCTTACATATCTAAATATTTCTAATTGCTTTGTTTTAGAGGCTCTATATGAGGCTGGGTCAAGGAGATTCCAGTGCAGAACCTTTTGATTAGAAAAGTTTGGGCAGGTTTCAGATGCTTCACTACATAGAGTAACAATAATGTCTAAATTTTTGTATGGTATATCTTTTATACTTTTAGATTTTTGTTTTGATATATCTATACCTTTTTCTTTCATAACCTCTATAGCTAACTTATGGATATAACCTGTTGGGTTAGAACCAGCTGAATAAATTTCTATAGGTCTTTTATATTTGTCTGTATAGTATCTGGCAAAACCTTCCGCTATTTGACTTCTTGCTGAATTTCCTGTACAGATAAATCCTATATTTTTTCTTTTCATTACAGCTTTATTATTATCTTTTTTCTAAAAATTATAATCAAATTTGTACTTCTATTTGACAAGTTTATTGATAATAAATTATCTTAAGTATAGTTAACATATATAAACATAAAAAATATAAAACTCTAAAGGAGGTTTTGCAATGAAAAAATTAGCAGTAATGGTCATAGCCACAGTAGCAGTATCAGTTTCCACCGTTTTGGCATCAGAAGGGGAAAAAATCTTCAAATCAAAAGGTTGTGGAACATGTCACAAACCTAATGTAAACACAGTAGGTCCTTCTCTAAAACATATAGCAGAGGTTTACAAACAGAAGAATGGAGATTTAGTAGCGTACTTAAAGGGGCAAGCTGATGCTATAGTTGACCCTAAAAAAGCCGCAATGATGAAAAATTATTTAAGACCTTTAAAAAGTCTTTCTGATGAGCAGATTAAGGCTCTTGCCGATTATATATTGTCTCACTAGTTTTAAAGGCGGGTCTTTCCCGTCTTAAAACCTTAGACCGATTTGTATAAAAGATATATTCCATCTTAGTCGCTGTTCTACTTGATAACCGTCTGATTCGTAATCTGTTTTTAGACGCCAGTGTCTATAACCTACAGATATATATGTATGATTTAGATACTTTATATCTGTAAAGTATAGTGTTTCCATAATTTCTATCTGATAGTAGATGGTATCTTTGTATTTTAAAAATCTGGTTTCTGTTGATGTTCTAAATAAGAGGTTTAGGGCAGGAAAGGGTACATTTATATCTAAGCCTAAGAATAAAAATGGTACTATTCGCGAGCTTGTTGAAGAATCTTTTATGTCTTTGAGCTGGGTTTCTATTGTTCTTTTTACATCGGATTTTATGTATTTTAGATATACACCGTATTTAGGAGAAATTTTTGCATCATAGAAAGGCTGATAAAAAAGTGTCAAATTGTACTCTTTTATGTTTATATCTATGTCTAGGTCTACTGTATCGTTATCTCCAAAGAAATCAAAGATAAAAAAATCTCCAAAGAAAAAGCTATCTACAACCAATCCTGATGTACCGAAGAATATAGGAAAGTCTGCTTCTTCTAGAACATCAATCATGTTTATCTCTACTTTACCAGATGCAGTATAAGAGTAAGGAATGTAGTCAAATCTAAGGTTCGGTAAAAGAGGTACAAAATGAATCAGTTGGAGGCTAAAACTGTCTTTTATTTGATGATTGGATATGTCTAGTTTAGTTTTTCTGTCTATAATGTCTAATTTTCCAGAGATAAATATGTTGTTTTTAGAAAATTCTAAATCAAACACAGCTCCATAACCTAAATTTGTAATGATTAAAAGAAAAAAAAGGATTTTATTCACAGTTTTAACCCCCTTTTTATATCTGCAAGTAGATAAATGATGATTGGTATACTTCCTATTATCCCAAAAATTCCTGCAATAAAAAAAGTGTCTTGGAAAGAATAAGAATAGCTGTGCAGTGATTGTACATAGTAAAGAAGGGCTTTCATCTTTAACTCTACTAAGTTTTCTGGAATAAAATTTTGTGCAAAGCTTTTGAGTTTTTCTAAAAACATTGCTACATAGGATATGTTTTGTTGTCCTACTATACCGTCAAAATGTTCAGCTTGGTTTTTTAGAAGTTCGTTTGTTGCTATGGCTGTTCCAAAAGAACCTCCTACAAATCTAGCATAATGCATAAGACCTGTTCCTAAGGTGGCAAGTTCTTCATTAAGATTCCTTAGAGCCATTGTAGTTGTGGGAGCAAAAAACATTCCCATGGCAATGCCTAAGGGTATAGTCATGATAGCCGCTTGCGTGGAGGGTGTGTAATAGTTAAATTTGGGGAGTAGATAAAGAGAGCTAAACAGATATATGGCTACACTTATATAAAGTACATATTTTTCTCCAATTTTATCACTTAATATGCCTGCTATCGGAGAAAAGATAGCTATAAAGATGGCAAGGGCTAGAATGTGTATTCCAGCATCTAGAGTAGATAAACCCTTTAACTGCTCGTAGTAAAGGGGTAATAGATAAAAAAGCTGATATAGAGAAAATCCTAAAAGTAAGAAGAAAAGTAAAAATCCTGTTAAGTAGTCTTTGTTTAAAAAGATTGAGTAGTCTAGTAAAGGTTCTTTAGAAAGTATTTCGGATAAAGCGTAAAAGAGCAAAGAAAATACACAAACGATGGTGAGGTATATTATCGTTTCTGAATAAAACCACCCTAGCTGTTGCCCCTTCGAGAGTATAATAAGGAGGGTTACTGTAAACATAGACAAGAAGAAAAATGAGATAAAGTTTAGCTTTGGTTTTTCAAAGATTTTTGATTTTGGTAGATAGAAAATAGCCAAAATAGTAGTGAGTATTCCAAATGGTATGTTTATATAAAAAACCCATCTCCAATTAATGTATTCGGTAATATAACCTCCAAGAGTGGGACCCAAAGCTGGTGCAAAACTAACTCCAAGACCAAATATACCCATAGCAAGTCCTTTTTGTTCTGGTGGATATACAGAAAACAAAATAGTTTGAGCTGTAACCATAATAAAAGCTTCTCCTACTCCTTGAAGAACTCGAAACAGAATCATCTCTTCTAGCGATTCTGATTGTCCACACATAAAAGAGGCAAAGGTAAAAAGGACAATTCCAGCTATATATATATTCTTTAGACCAAATTTTTTGTCTAACCAATCAGAAAGGATAAGTCCTGTTGCAGAGGCAATCATATAGGCGGTAATAACCCATTGAACACCGTATAAATCTGTTTTCAAAGGTGCCATCAATTTTGGAACTATAATATCGACTATAGTTGTATCTAGTATAGCCATAAAGGCTCCTGTCATAACTATATAGGTTATTAAAATCCTTTCCCAAAAAGATACCCTTTTATAAAGGGGTATTTGTGATTGTTCCATTAGTCTTCTCTCTTTATTTCTACTTCTCCACCAAGACCAACTCTAAGAAGTTCTTTTTTCCCTTTAGTTATTCTTATTTTTACAGGTACTCTTTGTACTACTTTTGTAAATTCTCCAGCTGAAATATCTCTAGGAACCAGAGCATATTTTGCGGCTGTTGCGTAATTTATTACTTCTACTTCTCCTTCAAATTCTTCATCTGGATATGCATCTAGTTTTATTTTTGCCTTTGAACCTATTTTTATTCCTTTTAGTTTATTTTCTTCTAAAAGAACATTTATATAGAAGCTGTCTTTTTTTATTATCGAGTACACTGGCATTCCAGCTTTTATAGAGTCTCCAACTGAAACGAATTTTTTCCCTATGTATCCATCAAAAGGTGCAGTCAGTAGGGTGTATGTTAGTTTGTTTTCTATATCTTCTTTTTGTTTTTCTAGGGCTTTTAATTGGCTATCTACCGCTTTTAGTTCTTTTTTTAGTTCTTTTAGTATCTCTTTTTTTACTTTTGCTAATGATAGGTTTTTCTCTGCTTTTTGCTTAACAGTTTGTAACTGGGCGAGGGTTTTTTCTAGTTGTTGTTTTTTTTCTGTTAGGACTTGGTATTGGGTTTGTACCTCTTCATAACTCTTAGAGGGGATTAGCTTTTTTTCTAGTAGTCTTTTTAATCTATCTCTGTCTTTTTTTAGTTGGGCGAGCTGTATCTCTAGCTGGGTTATGTTGTATTTGAACTCTTCTATCTTTTGATTTATCTCCTGTAGTCCTAGAAAAGCAACCTCTTGATTTATGTCGAGTTCTTTTTTTATTCTGTTTATCTTTTCTTCTAAGGCTTGTTTTTTATAGGTTAGAGCTTTTATTTTATCTTGGGTTGATTTTAGCTCAACCTTGTAGTCTTTATCGTACAGCTTTGCAAGGGGTTCTCCAGTTTTAACTATATCTCCTTCTTTTTTATACATATGGGTTATTTTTCCTGAAACTCTATGAAATCCTATATTTGATATATAATCTGATTCTACAAATACAGCATTTGTAACTGCGTATTCTATTCTGTGTTTTACCCATCTAAAAGCAAATATAGCAAACAATACTATAAGCAATATTATTATTAAAGCTCCTAATTTTTTTTGCATCATATTCCTCCAATTAACTTTGTTCCTGTGGCATTTTCTAGCTCAAAGATAGCTTCTAAAAGCTGATAATAGGATATTTCTTTCCCTTGCCTAGCTGTGGTGAGTTGAGCTTGTGCATTTAGAACATCTGTGGTGGTTGCTAGTTGGTTTTTATACTGCTCCACTACTAGTTTGTAATATTCTTCTGCTTGATTTAGCATGATTTTAGAGACTAAAAGATTTTCTTTTGCAGTGATGAATTTTTGGTAAGCATTTTGAACTTGGAGAAGTATTTTATTTTTTAAATCTTTGATTTGAAGTTCTGCTTTTTTCTCTTCTAGTTTTGTTTTTAACATTTTGTAGTAAGGTTGTACCCCTTGTACACTTAATTTTATCCCTAAAGTTAAAGAGAAGTTTGCTTTAGGGTCTAAATAGTCTATCTGGTCTGTATATATAAGTTTACCTTGAGAGAAAAGTTGAGGTAAGAAATCAGCTTTTTCTATCTTTTCTAGCTGTTTTAATTTTTTCTTTTGGTATTGGGCGAATCTAAGTATATTTCTGTTCTTTAGTGCTTTTTTTTGTAAGAACCGTAGGTTAAAAGTTATTTTGGGGGTTATGTCTATGTTTTCTAGCTTTACATCTTCATAAGGAGATTGTCCTAATACTGTTAAAAGATAAGCTTTGGAGAGTGAAAAACTCTCTTTTGCTGATTTTAGGTTTTTTTTGGTTTCTGATATTTTTACTCGTGCTTGTAAAAGTTCTACATATGAGACATACCCTTCTTCATAAAATCCTTTCACTGTTTGGTAGTGCGCTCTAACAGCCTCTAACTGCTTTTCATATATCTTTATAATAGCCTTGGCTTTTAGGGTTTGGACATAGGCTTTTTTTACCTTTGTAACTATCTGCTTTTTTTGTTCTGAAAGTTTTTCAAATGAGGCTTTTATATCTATTTTATCTATCTTTAGCTTTGCGTGTCTTTTTCCTCCTGCATAAAATAGGTAATTAAAACCAAATTCAAAGTTGTTAAAACTTTTTTCCATCTGTTTAAAAGATATAGGTGGCAAAGGAGGATTTGGAGGAATATTAAGGTATGGAGTTTGAGATAACCATGTATGACTATACTGAATGAAAAATTGGGGTAAGAAGAGTTGTCTATCTATCTTTAGATTTAGTTTTGATATTTGGGTATTTTTTTCATAAATCTGAATTTGAGGATTATTTTTAAGAGCTAAATTTACGGCTTCTTCTAAAGTAAGGGCGTATATCTTAAAAGATATTAAACTTAACATTAAAAAAATGAAAACTTTCATAGTTTACCTCAATTTTTAGTCAAAAACGGTTTTAAACTAGGCAAAATCAATGTTATTAAATTAACTTTCCACAGCTCCTTTTAGAAGGATTTCTACTCCTTCATTAAATTCGGATATAACGGTTTCTACATTTTTGTGTTTTATTAGAATGTCCAATTTGAATAATTTTTCAGCAAAACTGACTATCATGCCTGCAAGGATTTCTCTATCTCTATATTCAGATAAAAGCTCTATGTAAAACTGGATAAATTTTTCATATGTAGATATGTATAACTCTTTGAACTTTTCTTGCATACACAAAAGCTGAAAAAAATAGATATAAGCAACTTCCCTATACTGATTAAACAGGAAGAACATCTCCTTGGAAAAGGAATGTATCACTTGTTTTATATCCTCCTTGTGTTTTTGGTGTTTATATCTGTCTATCACTTCTTGTATCTGTTCAATAATAAGCTCTATGATTTGAAAAAAGATGTCTTCTTTGCTAGAGAAGTACAGATAAAAAGTACCTTGGGCAAGACCTGCCTCTTTCACTATGTCAGATATTTTGGCATTAAAATATCCTTTTTCAGAAAAGACTTTTACCGCAGACCATATTAATCTGTCTTTTGTATTTACTGACTGACTCATCAATCAATATACTACGATATAAAAAAATTTAAGTCAAACCCTACTAAAAGTAGGGTTTTATTCTTGGGAGTTTTCTAATATAAAAGATGTTATCGTTCTTACAGGAAATCCGGTAGCTCCCGGAGGGTGGTAATACCAACCAGAAGTGTTATGTGCAGGTCCTGCAATATCTATATGTGCCCACGGTATTTTAGGGTCTACAAATTTTTCTAAAAATAAACCTGCGGTAATAGCCCCTCCATATCTTGTCTTTCCTATGTTTAGTACATCTGCATTTGGAGCTTTTATATGTTCTCTAAGTTTATCATTGAAAGGTAACTGCCACATCCATTCTCCAGTCTTTTCACTAGTATCTAGTATCTCATCTATAAGTTTTTGATTATTTCCCATTACTCCAGCGGTATACTCCCCAAGAGCTACTACACAAGCTCCAGTCAAGGTAGCCATATCTATAATCGTATCTGGCTTAAGCTCTGATACATAACTAAGGGCATCAGCAAGAGTCAATCTACCTTCTGCATCAGTGTTTCCTACTTCTATAGAGACACCATTTTTTGCAATTAGTATATCGTCTGGTCTATAAGCTTTTCCATCAGGCATATTTTCACAAGCCGCGATAACTCCATGAACAACTATGTCTGGTTTTAGTTCACCTAAGGCTTTAAATATTCCTAAAACAGCACAAGCTCCAGATTTATCAGATTTCATCCATCTCATAAAATCTCCCGGTTTTATGTTAAGACCTCCACTGTCAAAGGTGAGTCCTTTACCAACAAGAGCTATCTCTTTTTTTGGCTTTTTTGCTTTGTATATAAGATGAATGAACCTTGGAGGGTTTTCACTTCCTTTCGCTACAGCTAAAAAGGCATTCATTCCTAGCTTTTCTATCTTTTTTTCGTCGTAGATTTTGACTTCAAAACCATACTCTTTAGCTAAATCTTCTGCAATTTGAGCTAACTTTTGTGGTGTTATTACATTACCGGGTTCGTTAGCAATATCCCGTGCAAAATTTTGGGCTTGGGCTAGAATCTTTCCTATCTTTATCTTTTTCTCTGTAGGAGATTTAAACCTTCTAGATACTCTTATATCTATTTCTTTAACTTTAAATTTGTCCTTATTCTTTTTGTACTTATCAAACTGATAGCCACCTAATATAACTCCCTCGCTAAAAGCTTGAGCTAGTTCTTCTTCTTTTTCTTTTAAAGCTTCTAGATTTTTAATATCTATCGCTATTTTATCTATCCTTAACTCTTTAGATTTTCTTATTATGTAAGCTCCTGCTCTTCTAATAGTATCAAGGTCTGCTTTCTTTTTACTTCCTAGTCCAACGATAATTATATATTCTGTTTTGAGTTTTCTAAATGTAGGAACTACAAGGAATTTTCCTTCATCAGCAGAAAATCTTTGCTCTTTTTTTAAGAGAGAGATACCTCCATTTAATAGTTTGTCTAATTCTTGAATTTCATCATTAAATTTTCTATCTTCTTTAAACATAAAGGAAACAACAGCTTTTGTCCTAAGATTTCCTAACTTTCCACTGGTTGCTTTTATTTCCATCTGATTCTCTCTCCTATCTCAAATTTTTTTAATGTTATGAAAATTATATCAAAATCAGTATTGAGGGATAAGACGTTTCTTCGAAAATTCATTTGCGGTTCTGTTTAAAATATCTATCATCTCTTGCTCTATAGCTGTTATAAATCTATAAAACTTCGGATTTGGGTTATATTTCTTAACAATCTCCTTTATATCCTCTACAGCGATTTTTACATAGTTTTTTTCTTGGAATATAGCAATCCTACATGGGATAATAACACCTATAAGTTTAAAGGTCTCTAAACCTTCTCTTAAATAGTCCCTTTTACAAAGGAGATGGGTTTTATAAGGTGTGTTTGTTTTTGTAGTTCTATCCACATTCATTGTATAGATAACTTCCCACCCGTGATTTTCTATCTGCTGTAAGAGTTCAGAATTAACGCTTCCAAACTTTTCCTTATCTATTATTACGTAAAAGTATCCATGCTCATATTTTACATGGTCTTCGTAACCGTAACTGTAACCAAGAAAGAACAGTGTTATCACTATAGCTATTGTTTTCATAATTTTACCCCTGTTATGTTTTATATATAATTAAAGCTAAAGATAGATAAGGAAGGTGTCAATTTGAAGTTTATATAAAATCACTACACTATTTTGCTTATGTCAAGATTTAGTATTAGTATATAGTTAAACAAAATTACTGGAAATGAAACTTTATGAGACCAGAACTTTTAGAGAAAACCTATAAACTAAAAAAGGAACTAGAACTTATAAAACTCCACCTAGATTCAGAAATAAGTGAAGATGATGTTATAAAGCATTGGATAGACTATTTCCCTAGAGAGATAAACTGTAAAGCTTGTGCCTCTGATGGTTCTTTCAATAGGAAAGTTTATCTAGGATTTTACCTTTATTCTGTTGCAGGATACGGACTTTGTTTTGATAATAATGTGATGGTTAGTGAGAGTTTTGTAGGAGATATAGGTATATCTCTTATCAAAAATCAAGAGTTTGCAGAGAGCTACTTTAGGCTGTTGATGTTTTTAGTTGAAATGAAATCTTTACTAAAAGTTTCTGCAAAAGAAAAACCTGATGTTATTCTGCTAGATGGAACTCTAAGCGGTAGATTTATATTACCTCCTCCCAAAACAAAATGGTTTGTAGACAAAGATTTTGGAGGGGAACTTGCAAAACTATCTGGAGAGTTAATCCCTTATATAGAAAAATATCTTTTTGATTATGATATAACCTCCCAATCTACAAAACTAAAAGAGCTTTTATTCTCTAAACTTATAGAAAAGTTTGGACAAGAGACAGCATCAAAAAGAGATGTTTTTGAAGCGGCATTAGCAAAACTAGCCTATTTTGAGTATTTTTTACTTTTGCATCATCTCTTTTACAAATTAGACTGGAATCCTATTATTATGGGTATAGCCAAAACATCAAAAGGAACAGAGCTGTTTAACAGCTCTATACCTGATATTATGGTTTTTTATAAATTTATTCAAAATCCCGGGTTCTCTAAAGAGAGATACGTGGATATGGAAAGTAAAAGTAAAACAAAAGAGTGGGAATTTTCAGAAGTTTTTGAAAAAAAAGAGACTAAAAAAGCTGTAGAGTTAAAAGATGTACAGATAAAATACTTTTACTCTAAGTATTCCTCTTACTCGGTTATATCTCTCATAGAGATATACGAAAATCCAAATAGAGAAACAATAAGACAGCAGTATATAAACGATATTCTTTTTTCCCTTTCAGCAGGAGGATACCCTTTTATCTTGAAAAAAGCTGATGCTGACGTAAGAATAAAAAACAAAGATATGGAATTAATAGAGTCTATTTTAGGCTTAACCTTAGAAAAAAGGGGAAGGGAAGTAGTTGAGTAGTATAAACTGGGAACTGGCAAATATTCAAAAGTTATTTGCTGTATACATCTTAATTTTTGCTAGCTTAGTTAACTTTTCTACAGAAATCTTTTTTAAACCTTCTTTTAAAAAAACAGATTTACAGATAGATATAAACACTGCATCTGAAACAGACCTTCTGTTTGTGCCTTACATAGGAAAGAAAAATGTTAAAAAAATCCTCTTTATAAGAAAGAAAACAGATATAAAAAGTTTAAGTCAGCTAAAAAAGATTAAATTTTATGAAAAGTTCAAATATTTCCTAAAATTAGAAAAAAACTAAACTGGAATATCAATTTTATTGGTATATATTAGGCACTTGTAAATATGTTACAATTTTAGTTTTCATAAAAATTTATGAGGTGTAATAGATGTCAGAAATCGTTAAGCAACCTATTGAAGAAGAGGTAAAATCTTCATATTTAGACTATGCAATGTCTGTTATCGTTGGTAGAGCTATCCCAGACATAAGAGATGGCTTAAAACCTGTACAAAGAAGGATTTTATACGCAATGTACGAAGAGAATATGTATCCAAACAAACAGTTTAAAAAATCAGCAAGAACAGTAGGAAACGTAATAGCCAAATATCACCCCCATGGCGATTCAGCTGTGTATGATGCTCTTGTTAGAATGGCTCAAGATTTTACACTTAGGTATCCTCTTATTCAAGGTCAAGGTAACTTTGGTTCTATAGATGGTGACCCCCCTGCCGCAATGAGGTACTGCGTTGTTGGAGATACTCTTGTAAACACAGACAAGGGATTAATAAAAATAAAAGATATTGTCCCAGATTCTAAGGAAAATTCAGATAATCCTATCCGTATAAAAGTCCAATCGTTAAATAGAAACATAAACACTGCAACTATGTTTTTTAACAGTGGAAGACACAAAACATTAAAAGTAGAAACAGTAGAAGGTTTTGAGATAGAAGGTAGCACAAACCACCCTGTTTTAGTATTAGAAAAAGGAAAAAACGGAAAACCTATCTATGTTTGGAAAACATTAGACAAAGTCAAAGCTGGAGATTATCTTGTAGTAAGTCGGAAGAATGATATAGATAGCTCTCAAGAGTTATTAACAGAAGAAGAAGCTGTTTTACTTGGTTCTCTAGTATCCCAAGAAGATACCACAGATAAAGAACATACAGAAAAGCTTGAAACTGCTTTAGTTTCTGCTTATTCAATAAAAGATTATCAAAGAAAACCAGAAAGTAGGAAAACTTTGATAGGACATCAAGTCCATCACAAAGATACAGTTAAAGAAATCCCTTACATAGTTTTAAAATCTTCCAAAAAGGTACAAAGAGCTTTCTTAAAAGCTTTATTTGAAGGAAAAGGCTCTATTCACAAAGAAAAAAGTACAGTTACCATCTCCTACCAATCAAACAACAAAGAACTAATAAAACAGCTCCAAGTTTTACTTTTAAATTTTGAGATTATCTCCAAAATTTACAAAGATAAACAAAACTACAGACTTATTATTTCAGACTACCACGATATAAAACTATTCGCAGAAAAAATAGGATTTCTATCTGATAAACAAAGAAAGCTAGAAAAGACAATAAAAGAAATAAATCTAAAAGAAACTACAAACAGTAAAACAGACCTTATTCCATTTGTCTTTGAATATATAAAGAACAAATATAAAAACAAAAACTTTAGCAAATGGCTATCGAAACACAGTATAGACAGATACAGCAAAATAGAAAAACAGTGGAATACTTTAGAAAAAATACTCAATAAAGAAGACTTAGCTTTTTATAAAGAGCTTTTAGACAATAAATACTATTTTGCACAGGTTAAATCTGTAGAAGATACAGGAGAAAAAGTAGTTTATTCAATAAAAGTTAATAGCTATTGTCACTCTTTTGTAGCAAATGGAATCATCAACCATAATACAGAAGCTCGTCTAACCAAGCTGGCTATGGAAATGCTTGCAGATATAGATAAAGATACTGTAGATATGACCCCAAACTTCGACGGCTCTATGGAAGAACCAGAAGTTTTACCGGCAAAATTCCCTAATCTTATATGTAATGGGGCTACAGGTATAGCGGTAGGACTGTCCACAAACATTCCACCTCATAACTTTACCGAAGTAGCAGAAGCACTGAAATATCTAGCAGATTTTCCTAACGCAACGGTAGAGGAACTGTGCCAATTTATAAAAGGTCCTGACTTCCCAACTGGTGGAATACTGATAACACCAAAAGAAGACATCATAAAAATATATGAAAACTCTAGAGGCTCTGTAACAGTAAAAGGAAAAGCCCGAATAGAAAAACTTCCCGGTAATAGACACAGAATAGTAATCTACGAGATACCATATCAAGTCAATAAAGTAGACCTAATCAAAAGAATAGCAGAACTAGTAAGAACTGGAAAAGAAAAAGGAATATCTGACCTTAGAGATGAATCAGACAGAACAGGAATAAGAATAGTAATAGAGCTTAAAAGAGAAGCAGACCCAGAAAAAGTTCTAAAAAAATTATACAGAAGTACATCACTTCAAAAAAGTATCCCAATCAACCTTACAGTTCTTGTAAATAAACAGCCAAAAATCCTAGACCTAAAAGGTATACTGTGGGAATTTATCAAACACAGAATCCAAGTAATCACAAGAAGAACACTTTTTGAACTAGACAAGGCAGAAAAAAGACTCCACATAGTAGAAGGACTACTAAAAGCTCTAGAAAATGCAGATAGAGTAATAGAAGTAGTTAGAGCCTCAAAAGATACAAATGAAGCAAAAGAGATTCTCACAAAGGAGTTTGATTTATCAGATACCCAGACAACAGCCATTTTAGATATGAGACTATCAAGATTTACAGCACTAGAAGGAGGAAAACTAAAAGAAGAATCAGACCAACTAAAAGAGAAAATAAATGAATATCAAAGGATACTATCTTCAGAAGAAGAAAAAATAAAAGTGTTCAAAGAAGAACTAGATGAGATGCTCTTAAAATATGGAGACGAAAGAAAAACAGTTATACTCCAAAAAGAAGAAGCAGGTCTCACATTTGAAGAAGACTATATCGTAGCAGTTTTTAGCAGTGGAAGAATAATAAATAAACGAATAGACAAGACCGAAGGTGAAACCTCAAGAGAAATATTTGATAAAGTTTTATTAGAAGTCCAAAACAGCATACTACCTAGGGAAGCTCTAATCTCTATCCAAGAAGTCAAAAGCTCAAACCCTATAGCATTCATAACAAACAAAGGCAAATCCTACTGGAGTTTAGCGGCTGATTTACCAAAAGAAGAAGGAAAAATAGAGATTGGTGAAGATGAAATCATAGTAGGTACTGCATACAAAAATGAAGGAAATGAAGATAGAATTTTTATAATTACAAAAAATGGAATAATAAAAAGAATGACTTTCGAAGACATATTCTACAAATCCCAAGGAATGAACATAATCCCTCTAGAAGAAGACAACGAAGTAGTCTGTGCGTTTGCTGATGACAACCCATCTTATTTAGCTATATACACTAAAAAAGGAGACCTTCTCCTGTTTGAAAGAAACCAAGTTAGAGTAACAGGACCAAAAGCAAAAGGAGTAGAAGGAATAGACCTAGACAAAGGAGATGAAGTCGTTGGAGGCTTTATAGTAAACTCTGACAGATACATAATGACTATAACAGGCCATGGATATGTAAAGCTAGTAAACAAAGAAGAATTTCCTGTCAAAAAAAGAGGGCAAAAAGGGATAATGGCTGTAAAACTAAATAAAGATGATTATGTAGCTTCGATGCTCCCTGTTAATCTTGGAGATTTGGTAGGAATATCTACTGTAAAGGGAAGATTTTTAAAACTATCTGTAGATGAAAAAAGAATCCCAATAGCAAAAAGAACAGCGATGGGAGACCCAGCATTAAAAATAGAAGGAGACTTTATACTAAAAGCTATAAAGTTAGTACAAAATAAAGAAGAAGATTAAAATGAAGATAGCGATAATACTCTATCTACTTGGTATATTAATTGGGATATATGCAGTATGGAACAACCTACCCGCTCTTTTCACCTTGAATTTTTCTGATTTTACATTAGGAGTAGCTAGATTTTTAATGCTCGCTATTCCTGTGGGAGTTGGGTTTTTCTTAATCTATATGGGAATCTTAAACATCAAAGAGTTAATCCAAAAAGAAAAAAAAGGGGCTAAACGCCCCTCAAATTAACACTTTTTTAAAGTTTCCAAAACATCATCGTAATCAGGTTCTTGGGTGATTTCTGGAACAAGCTGTTTGTAAGCTACCTTTCCTTCTTTGTCGACTATAAAAACAGCCCTTGCCAAAAGACCTTTCAAAGCTCCCTCTCCAATCAATACTCCATACTTCTCCAAATCCTTGTACCTAAAATCAGAACCAATATCAATATCTTCTATACTAAAACTCTCACAGAATCTCTTTTCTGCAAAAGGTAAATCCATAGAAACCACAGTTACATCAACATCAAAACCCTTTACCAACTCATTAAACTTCTTTGTTTCTGTTTCACAAACAGGTGTATCCAAAGAAGGAACAGTAATTATCAACTGCACCTTGTCTTTTGCTCCTCCAATATCTTTTTCTGACAAATCAGTTAGAACGACTTTAGCCACAGGGGCAGAATCTCCTACATTTATAGATGGTCCTACTAGTGTAACTGTATTCCCTTTTAGCGTTACTGTCTCTGCCATGATGAAACCCTCCTTGATTTATTATCAAAATTAATTAAATACATTTTTATTCGAGTCTTAAATGATTAAAGTCAGAATAACAGTTTATTTTTGTATAATAATATCATCACAAAATTCTAATATGGAGGTCTTTTATGAAATTTTTTATAGATACTGCTGACATAAACGAAATCAAAGAAGCAAAAGACATGGGATTATTAGACGGGGTCACTACAAATCCAACCCTCATAGCAAAGACAGGCAAACCATTTTTAGAAGTGGTTGAAGAAATCCTAAAGGAGATACCTGACAAACCAGTTAGTCTAGAAGTAGCAAGCACAGATTTTGAAGGTATGATGAAAGAAGCAGAATATCTTGCAAAACTTGGGGAAAATGTAGTAATAAAAATACCTCTAACTGTAGATGGAATAAAGGCAGTTAAGCATCTCGTAGATGAAGGTATCAAAACAAATGTTACCCTATGCTTTTCTCCTAACCAAGCTCTTCTTGCTATGAAAGCTGGTGCAACTTATCTATCTCCTTTCGTTGGAAGGCTTGACGACATTGCATATGAAGGAATGGAACTAATTAGACAGATAAAAACAATAAAAGATAACTACAATTTTAAAACAGAGATACTTGTAGCAAGTATCAGAAACCCTATGCACGTCGTTGAATCAGCACTAATAGGTGCAGATGTTGCTACTATTCCTTTCAAAGTTATATCCCAACTTGCAAAACACCCTCTTACAGATATTGGACTAGAGAGATTTTTACAAGATTGGGAAAAAGTCCCCCAAAAACCTTTCTAAAATGAAATACAGAAAAAAAGGAATAAAACGAGAACATCACATCTTAAAAGGATTTGAAGAACTGTTAGAAGAGCTTGTAAAACTTGATTTAATCAAATCTGCCATTCCCGGAAGAATTACCACCACTCCAAAAGGGGTAGGTGGTAAACATAGAATTACCTACCAGTATGATACAGAAACAGGAGCTAAACTCTTACTGAAAAAAGGTTCTACAGTTCAAGAAGCATTTGTAATAACAGAAAAAAGAGAAGAGCTAAAACAATACTTAAAAAAAAGATACAAAAGTTAAATCTACAGCAGTGTACATATTTCTTTTCTAGGTACTAGGTAGTTTTTTCCTTAAATTTACAAAAAACCTTTCTATTTTATCGAAAATCTCATAAATCAGAGGAATAACAAATAAACTAAGAGGCAAAGCTGTAAATAATCCACCGATTATTGCTATTGCAAGAGGCTGTCTCATTTCAGAACCAGTAGTAAGACCAAAAGCCACAGGAATCAAAGCCGAAACAATAGTAAAGGTGGTCATCAAAATAGGTCTTAATCTCTCCTTTCTAGCTTGTAATATAGCCTGTCTTACTGGTAGACCTTCTTTTTTTAGTTGTACTATTCTATCTATAAATAAAACAGCATCTCTAGTAATAATTCCAACTAACAAAATTATCCCAAAATATGAAGCTACATTCAAAGTAGTATCTGTAATCAGAATAAAACCAAATACCCCAAATATAGAAAAAGGAAGCATTAACAGTACTGTAAAAGGGTGTATTAAACTTTCAAATAAAGAAGCAAGTATCATATAAACTGCTATTATTGCAATAACCAATGCAATACCTAGATATTTAAAAGCTTCCTTAAATTCTTTCGTCTGTCCTCCTATCTCAAAAGTGTACCCAGTAGGAAGTATCTGTCTTAACAAGCTCTCTACCTCTTGAGTAGCTTTACCAAGACTTTTTCCTTCAACATTTGCATAAAGAGTGACAGCATACTGTCTATTGTATCTATTTATAACATTGTACCCAGAAGAAGGTTCGAGCTTTATATAATTGGATAAAGGAACTAACGTACCTTTTTGGTCTCTTATAAAGACCTTATCTATATTCAAAAACTTTTTTAGAAAATCAGAATAAGCCTTTACTATAAAATCATGACTCTCTGCACCTTTCTCGTAAGTACCTACTTTAAACTTTCCAAAAAGTATATTTATGGTAGTTGATATTTCCTGTACAGAGATACCATCTTTTTGAGCCTTTTCTCTATCTATAAAAACTTTGATTTCTGGCTTGTTTATCCTAAGGTCTGTATCAATACCTACATACCCGCCAATACTTTTTAATTTTTCTACTATCCTTTCAGATATTTCTCCTAAAGTTTCTATATCTTCTCCTTTTATTATGTAAGTAATGTCTGCTGACCTTCCAGCTCTAACACCTACCGCAGAAGGTATATCTATTATAGCTTTTACATCTTTTAACTTTTTGAACTCCTCTCTAAGCATATGCATAATTTCTTTTTGATGAGGTCTTTTCTCTCTTTCGATTAAAGTTACAAAAAAGATACCTCCATTTACTTCTGGTCTACCTACCACCCCTTCACCAAAAGCTAGTCCATACCTTAGGATATAAGGATTATAAGATAGAATCTTTTCTATCTCCCTTGCCTTTTTATCAGTAAAACTAAAAGATGAACCGGTAGGAGTCTCAAATCTAACCAAAAACCTCCCTTCATCAACTATCGGAAAAAACTCTTTTTTAACAAATTTGGCAGTACTAAACCCAGCACCTATAACAATAGCAGAAATCAGTATCACCACAACTTTATGATTTAAAGACCACCTTAACCATATATCAAAATAATACTCGAACCTCTCATAGAACCTTTGAAATATATTTTTTTTATCAGTATTTACTAATCTCCCAGAAATCATCGGAGTAAAACTCAACGATACAATAAAAGAAAGTGCTATAGCAGTTATCAAAGTAAAAGCAAAGCTAAAGAAGAACTTTCCGATAACCCCTTTCATAAACAAGATAGGAATAAATATAGCTATCAAGGAAGCAGTAGAAGACAAAACAGCAAAAATCACTACTCTTGTTCCTTGAATAGCCGCTTGGATACCCTTTAAACCTTGTTCTGCTCTTCTAAATATACTCTCCATCACAACGATAGCATCATCTATAACGATACCTATAGCCACAGCTATAGCCAACAAAGATATAGTATTTAAGGAATGTCCAAATAAAAAAAGAATAAAAATCGTCCCAAAGATAGAAACGGGTATAGCCATAATAGGTACAAAAGTCATTCTTAAACTTCCTAAAAATAGAAAAACAGTTATCGCTGTTAAAACAGCACCTAAAAATATCTCATGTAAAGCATCATTTACACTTCTTTTAATAAAATCAGAGGCATCATAATTTATATCCAGAAAAAGCCCTTTAGGAAGTTTTGTTTGCAAATCTTTCATCTTTTGTTTTACTTTTTCAGCTACTTCTACCGTGTTCGTTTTTGACTGTTTATAAACAATCAAAGCGATAGCCCTTTGGGAAGTAGGATTTCTGTGAGACTTGAATCTCACTAAACCTCTTAACTCATCATAATCAAACCTAACGTCAGCCACATCTCCTATCTTCACACCATCTCTTATCTGAAATTGGGCAATCTCTTGTGGAGTTTTAGCCTTGCTATATATCCGTATTACATACTCTCTATCTTTAGAATCTACCCTACCAGAAGGAGTTTCTATATGATTTTTCTGTATCGTATTTACAACATCTAAAGGAGTGATATTAAATGCCTTCAACCTTTCAGGGTATATACGAACCCACATAACCATATCCCTATACCCACCAAGACTAACCTCCCCTACACCTTCTAACCTTTCAAACTCCCTCTTTACAATCTTGTCCGCATAATAAGCCATCTGCCTATAAGGGACATCTCCATGAAGTAGAACCGCCATAATTGGAGCCATAGAAGTTTCAACTTTTCTAACTATTGGACTTTCGACACCTTTTGGAAATTTTCTCGTAACTCTATTTACTGCATCTCTTATCTCTTGAGCGCCAATATCTATATCCTTATCAAGATTAAAAACTACCGTGATTCTTGATACCTCATGGTAACTTTTGGAAATAATAGCATTTATCCCACTTATCCCTGACAACTCCTCTTCTATCTCTCTTGTAATATTAGTATCTATCACATAGGCAGATGCTCCGGGATACACAGTAGATATAGAAACGATAGGAAATTCAACATCAGGAAATCTATCAACAGCTATATTTTTGTAACCGTAAAATCCAAAAATAATAAAGGAAAGAACAAACATCCAAGTAGTGACAGGTCTTTTTATAAAAAAAGTATACATACAGAATCCTCTACAACCATAATAAAAATAAAATAATACTATACAAAATCCTTTTCTTGACCCATAAAGCTAGCAGATTTATAATAACCCACGATACAGAGCCACTGTAATACAATGGAGAAAACACACATGTTATATATAATACCTTATTTAATAATTCTTATATTCTGCCAATCTCACGCCCAAAAACTTCCAGTAACAGTAATAAAAATAAAAGAAACCAAAATAGTTCAGTATTACAAAACAAATGGAATCATAAAAAGTGATAAATCAGTATATATAAAACCAGAAACAACTGGGAAAGTAATAAAACTCTTTGTACAAGAAGGTACTCCAGTAAAAAAAGACCAACCTTTGATAGCTATAGAATCAAACAAATACGACTACCAAGTCTCATCTCAAGAACACCTTATAAAAAAACTACAAACAGTGTACAACTACAAAAAAAACCTTTTCCAAAAGAAAAAAATACTGTACCAAAAACAGTTAATCAGTGAAGACGAGTTTAACCTAGCAAAACTTGATATGGAAACATCACTCCAAGACCTAAAATCAGCACAAGAAAAACTAAAAGAGCTAAAAAGACTACAAAAAGAAACAGTAGTAAAAGCACCCTTTCAAGCGATAGTAGACAAAAGACTAGTATCCCAAGGAGACCTTGTAAACCCAAACACCAAACTCCTCTACCTAGTAGACCTAACAAAACTAAAAGCCCAGTTCCAACTCCCCCAAAGATTCATAAAAAGACTGAAAATAGGAGACAAAATAGACATATATATAGAAGGAGCAGGAAAAAAAGTAGGAAAAATAACATACATATCCTCATCACTGTCAGAAAACAGCCTAATCCAGTACAAAGCAGACATAATAGATAAAAAATCCCTCAAAGAGAACATGTACGCAGTAATCAAAATCTTAGAAAAATCACTAAAAGGCTTTAAAATCCCAGAAAAAGCAGTCTATATGCACAAAGATGGAAACTTTGTTTATGTCGTAGAAAACAACATAGTAAAAAAAAGAAAAGTAGAGATAATCTCCCAAGAGTTTGGATACCTATTTGTTAAAGGAGAGCTAAAAAACGCAGACCTAGTTATAGTATCTGCCCCATTTGGACTAAAAGAAGGTAAACAGGTGCAGATAGAGGAAATAAAATGATAAAAATATTCGTCACACTACTATTAATATATACAGCCTCGTATAGCATAACCTTAGAAGAAATAGTAAACTTAGCAAAACAAAGAGCAGTTCAAATCAAAATATCAGAACTAGACCTAAAAAAAGTACAAGCACAGATAAAGGAAGTAAAATCAAACCTATATCCAAAAATCATCTTAACAGGGAACTACTCATACATAGACAAAAACCTAAACACCGGTTTTACTCTCCAAAACCAGTACAGAGCATCTATAATGCTAGTACAAAAAATATTCGATAAAACCATATTTGAAAGTCTAAAATACGCAAAACAAAGCATATCCCTACAAAAAGCCATAAAAAAAGAGATAACTACCCAGATAATCGACACAGCACAAAAACTATACTACGCAGTACTCCTAAAAAAACAAATTGTCAAGATAAAAAAAGAGACCCTATCTTACTGGGAAAAAAACCTAAAACTTACCGAAGAAAAATTTAAACTAGGACTAACCAACAAATTCAATTTCCTTAGAGCAAAAGCCCAATATAACTTAGCACTATCCGACTATCAAGAAGCATCAGTAGAATACAAAAAATCTCTCATAGACCTAAAGAGATTCCTATTTTTAGAAGAGATTACCCCCCCTGAAGAAGACCTAAAGAAGCTACCATTCAAAAAAATAGATTTCTCAAAAATAGAAAAAAACAACCCACAACTAAACCTATACAAAGAAAAGATAAAAACAGCAGAAAAACAGATAAACATCGTAAAAGCAACCAACTACCCAACCTTAGAACTACAAGCAGACTACAGAACATTTAACACAATAAGATTCCCAGAACTAAAAGAGTTCTGGTTAAAAGGATACACAATATCCGTCAATCTAAACTTTGTCATGTACGATGGAGAGCAAAAAAAAAGTAAAATAATTCAGACAAAAATAGACAAACAAAAAGAAGAACTAAACCTAAAAGACAAAAAAGAGCAGATAAAAGGTCAGTACGAAAAAATAATAGAAGAAATCAAAGCCATTGAAACAAAACTAAAAGCCTTACAGCTAAATCTCCAAGCCCTAAAAGAAGCTTTAAAACTATCCACAGAAAGATATAGATACGGCTTAACAGACATAATAGAAGTACTAAACACCCAAAAAAACTACGACGAAGCCTACCTAAACTACATACTCACCATCTACAACTACAACATAAAAATCCTTGATTTATATCTACTTGCTGGTTATAACATATAAAAATCCTGTTATAATTTACTCAAAGTAAATAATGAGGTGAATAGATGCTTATAGATTTTTCTCTATACCTAAACCCAAAAGAAGGCTGGGAAAAAATATCACAAAAAACCTACTCAACAAAAGAACTTTTCCTTAAAGTAGTAACTATATTTGCCCTAATACCACCAATTGGTCATCTCATAGGATTCACAATCCTAAAAGATTTCTACATAAAAAACATAAAAGAATTTATACAGCAGTGGGAAGGAAAAGAAGAGCAGACAGCCACAGTAGAATACATGAAAGCCCTACTAAAGATGCTGTCCGACAACGACGTAACAAAAGAATTTATGATAGCCCTCACAACTTATGGATTTGAAATGCTAAAACCATTTGTTTTAGCAGTACTAATATTTTTCCTTGCAGGAGCTTTTGGAGGAGAGAAAAATCCAGATAAAGCCTTCACAGTAGCAGTTTACTCACTAGTTCCAACATGGATAGCCGGTATCTTTTACATGATAAACCACCCAATAACAATGATAATACTGTTCCTTGCAAACTTCTATACCTTCTATCTAGTATTCCTAGCTGGAGAAAAAGTCCTAAAAATACCAACAGAAGGCTCAAAACACTTCCAATTTATCATAATCCTGATTATCTTATATCTTATACTAAGTGGAATTATAGGTTACATCGAATCCACAATATCACTTAATATATTGATGAGATAAACATGAAAAAAACAATAATCTTAATGGTGGTAATAATGATGGAAACATTACTAGCAGGAGAAAAAATAGATAACATATATCTAGAAAAACTCCAAAATGGAACAACAGTGATAATAAAAGAAAGACCAGATACCGAAGCCGTATCAGTTCAAGTTTGGTTTGGTATAGGTTCTGTATACGAAGGAGAAAACGAAAAAGGAATATCCCACTTTTTAGAACATATGTTATTTAACGGAACAAAATATACAGCTCCGGGAGAAATAGAAGCACAGATAGAAAAAAAAGGAGGATACATAAACGCCGCTACCAGCTTTGATTTTACTTATTACTACATAAATATAGCCGCACCCTTCTGGGAAGAAGCCCTAACATATCTGTACTATATGACAACAGCACCCCTCTTATCAGACGAAATGGTAGAAAAAGAAAAACCGATAGTACTAGAAGAACTAAACAGACACCTAGACAACCCAAAAAGCTACCTATGGGATACATACTACTCCCTTGCATACAAAGTGAGCAACTATAAACACCCAGTTATAGGATACAGACACACAATAGAAAACTTCACAGGGGAAATGGTACGAAACTACTTCTATAAACATTATGTTCCCTCTGTAATGACCGTAGTAATCGCAGGAAACATAAAAACCCCAGAAGTTATAAAAAAAATAAAACAGACCTTTGGGACAGTCCAAAGAGAAAAATATACACCTCCACCAATCCCCTTAGAACCTCCTCAAAAAGAAATCCGAAAAAAACAGCTAAAGAAAAAACAAGTAACCCGTGCATATGTAGCAATTGGGTGGCAAGCCCCTCCAGCAAAGAGTAAAGAAGCATTCACCGCAAATGTCTTAGAAGAGATACTGACAGGAGGAAGAACCTCTATAATGTACCAAGAAATCAGAGAAAAAGGCTTAGCACAAGCAATATACGGAGGATACATGGCTCACAAAGGAACAAGTCAGTTCTTGTTTTACTTTGTAACAGAGCCAGAAAAAATAGAAAAAGTCAAAAATAAACTATTCGAAATCATAAAAACCTATAGAGAAAAAGGCGTACCACAGCAACTAGTAGAAAAAGCCAAAAAACGACTTATAAACCGAGAAATATTCTCAAGAGAAGAAGTAGACAACGATGCAGAATCAGCAGGATACGCATCAGCAGTAATAAACGACATAAAATACGACATAGAATACACAAAAAATATAAAAAAAGTAACAAAATCCCAAATAGACGAATTTATAAAAAAATACTTAAAAGACAGTAATTACACACAGGTCGAGTTAATACCTAAGAACTAACTTAAACCCCCTAAAAACCTCTAAACACCAGTATGTAGTTTAGACTAATTAGTATATAATATGTATTTAAACCTTAATAATATACAAGGAGTATTAGGTTGCATATCAACAACGAAAAAGATGCCTGTGGCGTTGGCTTTTTAATTAACACAAAAAAAACAAAAACCCATGAACTAGTAAGCAAAGCTCTAGAAGCACTAGCGAATCTCGATCACAGAGGTGCTGTAAGCGCAGACGGCAAAACAGGAGACGGAGCAGGGATATTAACCCACATACCCTACAAACTTTTCTCTACAGAATTAACCAAAAAAAATATAACACCCCCCCGTCCTGAAGACTTTGCAGTAGGTATGTTTTTTTTACCTAAAGGAAAAGAAGAAGAATTAAAACCCCAAATCGAAAAAATCATAAACGAAAAATTTAGATTTATCACATGGAGAGAAGTACCTATCGATAGAAATGAACTAGGAATAATAGCCCAAAAAACAGAACCTACCATAATACAGGGATTTATATCAAAAGAAGGAATACCAACACAGAACTTCGAAAAAGAACTGTTTATACTTAGAAAAAAATTAGAAAAACTCTCCCAAATCCCTGAATACAAAGACTTTTACATACCATCTTTGTCAAATAAAACTATAGTTTACAAAGGAATGATAACCGCCCCAAGACTAAAATATTTCTATTTAGACCTCCAAAACAAAGAGTTCGAAAGTGGAATAGCAATCTTCCATCAGAGATATTCAACAAACACTTTCCCAAATTGGAAATTAGCTCAACCATTTAGAATGCTAGCACACAACGGAGAAATAAATACAATATCAGCAAATAGAAACTGGTTCAGAGCAAGAAGAGATGACATAGAACAGATATGGGGCGAACTAACAGACGAAATACTCCCAATAGTTAACGATGAAGACAGCGACTCTGCATCATTAGACAACGTACTTGAGTTCTTAGTACATTCAGGAAAAGACATTCTCACAGCGATAAATGCCCTTATACCAAGAGCTTGGGAAAATGATGAAGACCTTTCCCCAGAACAAAAAGCATTTTACTCATATTTTTCCTGTATATTAGAAGCATGGGACGGACCAGCGGCTATAGCTTTCACAGACGGTAGCATCGTAGGAGGTAAATTAGATAGAAACGGGTTAAGACCTGCAAGATACATAATAACAGAAGACCATGTACTAATGGCATCAGAAGTGGGCGTCATAGAGTTCGAAGAAGAAAAAATAAAAGAAAAAGGAAGATTAGGACCTGGAGACAAAATAGCGGTCAATTTTGAAACTGGAGAGATATACAAATCAGAACAGATAATAAAACTGATAACCCAAGGAAAACAATATCCAAAATGGGTAGAAGAAAACCTAAAAGTCTTTATCCCAGCAAAAGACTATCCCCAACTAAACCCCAAAAACATACTCAAAGAAGAAATCCTATTTGGTATAGACAAAGATGTTATAAACCTTGTTATAAAAGAAATGGTAGGAAAAGCATCAGACCCAGTATACTCTATGGGAGATGACACCCCTATAGCAGTACTATCCAAAAGACCAAAAATGCTGTCATTCTACTTTAAACAAAGATTTGCCCAAGTAACAAACCCTCCTATAGACCCTATAAGAGAAAAAAAAGTGATGTCCCTAAACACATATGTAGGTAAAAAAGAAAACTTTCTAACAGAAACCCCTGAACACGCAAAACAGATATTATTTAACTCCCCGTTAATATTTGACAACGAAATGAACGAACTCATCGAATACTATGGAGAAAAAGCCCAGATAGTCCCAGCAATATTTGACCCCTATGATACAGCATTAGAACCAGCATTAGAAGATATATGCAAGAGAGTTGAAAATGCAGTAGACAATGGAGTAGAACTCATAGTCCTAACAGACAGAGATGTATCAATAGAAGGAGCCCCCATTCCTATGGGACTTGCTGTTGCGGCGATTAACTCCTATATGGGAAAGATAGGAAAAAGAAGTAAATTCAGTATAGTAGCTGATACCGCAGAAGCAAGAGACTCTCACAGTATAGCATTCTTAATCGGATATGGAGCAACACTAGTAAACCCATATCTAACTGTACAAATACTTAGAAATCTTGTAGAAGAAGACAAAAAATTCGATATAACCTTTGAAGAAGCCTTAGACAAATACAGAAAAGCGGTAAACGAAGGACTCCTAAAAATCATGTCCAAAATGGGAATAGCTACAATAAAAAGTTATAGAGGTTCAGCCCTATTTGAAGCCTTGGGAATAAGCAAAGAAGTTATAGACAAATACTTTCCGGGAACACCTTCAAAACTTGGAGGAATAGGAATAAAACAGATAGCTCAAGAAGTCTTACTTAGATTCAACAAAGCCTTTTTTGAAGAAAATAAAAAGCTCCCAGTTCTTGGAGAATACAGATTTAGAAAAGGAGGAGAATTTCATTCATGGAATCCAATAGCCCTAAATGCACTTCACAAAGCAGTTAGAGGAGAAAGCTGGGAAGAATACAAAAAATTCTCTGAAAACGCCTATCTAGAAAAACCAGTAAACATAAGAGACCTATTCGAGATACAAAGTGATAGACCACCTATACCAATAGAAGAAGTAGAACCTATAGAAGAGATAATGAAAAGGTTCGTTGGAGCAGGAATGTCCCTTGGCGCCCTAAGTAAAGAAGCCCATGAGACAATAGCCGAAGCAATGAACAAAATAGGAGGAAAATCAAACTCTGGAGAAGGTGGAGAAGACCCTGCAAGATACAACACAATCAAAAACTCAAAAATCAAGCAAGTTGCTTCAGGAAGATTCGGAGTAACTCCAGAATATCTAAACTCTGCAGAAGAAATAGAAATCAAAATAGCCCAAGGAGCAAAACCCGGTGAAGGAGGTCAGCTCCCCGGAAAAAAAGTAGACGTGTACATAGCCTTCCTAAGACACTCAAAACCCGGAGTTACTCTTATATCACCACCTCCACACCACGACATATACTCAATAGAAGACCTAGCCCAGCTTATATACGACCTTAAAATGATAAATCCAAAAGCAAAAGTCATAGTAAAACTAGTATCAGAAAGCGGAATAGGTACCATAGCCTCTGGAGTAGCAAAAGCTTTTGCTGACGTTATCCACATATCAGGACACGATGGAGGAACAGGAGCATCACCGTTAATCTCTATTAAACACGCAGGTACCGTATGGGAACTTGGTCTATCAGAAGTACAACAAGTACTTATAGACAATGACCTAAGAGGAAGAGTAAAACTAAGAGTTGACGGCGGAATCAAAAATGGAAGAGATATTATTATCGGAGCGTTACTTGGAGCAGAAGAATTTGGGCTAGGAACAGCCCTAATGATAGCCGAAGGTTGCGTTATGGCAAGACAGTGCCACTTAAACACCTGTCCAGTAGGTATAACGACCCAAGACAAAAGACTTAGAGAAAGATTCAAAGGTACCCCTGAACATATTATCAGATACTTAGAGTATGTAGCACTAGAAGCTAGACAGTATTTAGCAGATTTAGGATACAAACACCTAGACGAAATAATAGGGAAAGTAGAACTCTTAAAACCAAAAATCCCAACAGACCACTTTAAAGCAAAATTCATAAACCTATCCCAAATACTAGAAAACCCAGACCCAAAAAACGAAAAGGCAAAAAAATCAATCCAAGAAAAAAACGACCCTCCCGGGGTATGTTTTGACCAAGAAATACTAAAAGATGCACTACCAGCGATAGAAAAAGATGAAACATTCTCCGGATTTTACATAATAAAAAACACATACAGAACTGTAGGAGCAAGAATCGCCCACGAAATAACTAAAAGATACGGAGATAAAGGTCTTAGAAATGGGAAAATAGAGCTAAACCTTAGAGGTACTGCTGGACAGAGCTTTGGAGCGTTTTGTGTAAAAGGACTCATACTTTCCTTAACAGGTCAAGCTAATGACTACGTAGGAAAGGGAATGAACGGTGGAATGATAATAATAAAACCTCCAAAAGAGTTCAAAGGAGAAAGCTATAAAAATGTAATAGCTGGAAATACCCTTTTATATGGAGCAACAGGAGGACAAGTATTCATATCTGGAATAGTAGGAGAAAGATTTGCAGTAAGGAATAGTGGAGCAATAGCAGTAGTAGAAGGAACTGGAGACCACTGCTGTGAATATATGACAGATGGAACAGTTATGGTACTTGGAAAAACAGGTATAAATTTTGGAGCTGGAATGACAGGAGGAACCGCCTATGTATACGACCCAGCAGGACAGATAAAGAAAAAGATAAACACCTCATATGTATTCATAGATGACCTAGAAGAAGAAGACATACAAACTATAGAAACCTTACTAGGCAAACATGTAGCATATACAGGAAGTAAAATAGCGAAACAGATTCAAAAGAGATTAAAAGAAGAGTTAGAAAATTTTGTAAAAATAACTCCAATAGAGACCAAAAAAAGAATGATAGAAACAGACGAAGCAAAAATAGAAAAAGAATGAAGAACAAGCTTTTTCTTTTGGCTTTTCTTCTTTTACTTTTTAACTTTGAATCTTTTGCATGGAAGCCTCCAAAAGACTTTGTAAAATCCTATGTAGTAAAAGTTATAGATGGAGATACAATAGAAGTTAAAATCCCAAAAACCACCTTTAACCACCGAAAAACATTAAAAAATCTGCGTTATACAGTAAGATTAATAGGAATAGACACACCAGAAAAAACATTAAACAAAAGAGCAAAGATACAAGCAAAAAGAGGGGACAAAGACCTCAAAACAATAACCTTACTTGGGAAACTAGCCTATGAATTTACAAAAAAACTCATTCCTAAAGGAAGTACAGTTTATCTAGAATTTGATGTACAACCTCAAGACAGATATGGTAGACTTCTCGCTTATATTTGGCTTCCTGACGGTAGAATGTTAAACAGAGAAATCATATGTAACGGATACGCTTATCTTCTAACAAAACCACCAAATCTAAAATACGCTGATGAATTTAGAAAATGTTTTAGATACGCACAGAAACACAAATTAGGTTTGTGGCAATACTAACTTTCCAACAGTTTCATAGCTTCATCAACAGAAATATTTTGATGCACTATTTTTGACAGCACAGAAGTTATCTTGGATACATCTGCATGCTGAAAGATATTTCTCCCTACAGATAGCCCTGCGCTACCAGCAACAACAACTGCATCATATATCATCTGTAACAACTCCCTATCTGAATTTACCTTGGGACCACCTGCTATTACAACAGGAACAGGCGTTCCTTCCACCACTTGTCTAAAACTATCAGGACTCCCTGTATAAGGGACTTTTACAATATCTGCTCCTAACTCTGCTCCAATTCTTGCAATATGGGCAATAGCTTCAGGGTCAAAAGGATTCTCCACTTTTGGTCCCCTATAGTACATCATAGCGATAAGAGGCATCTGCCATTCCATACATGCCTTTGATACCTCTCCAAAATCTCTTAACATCTGTTTCTCATCTTCAGCACCAATATTTACATGTATAGAAACCCCATCAGCTCCAAGTTTTACAGCTTCTTCAACTGTGCAAACTAAAACTTTATCATCTTTGTTAAGAGATAAATCTGTAGAAGCAGACATATGTACAATAAGACCTACATCTTTACCCTTACCCCTATGGCCTTGTTCTACTATACCTTTATGTAAAATAATTGCATTTGCTCCACCTTCAGCCACTTTTTGGACTGTACTTTTGACATCTATTAAACCTTCCATAGGACCAGAACTTACACCATGATCCATAGGTACTATAACAGTTTTACCAGTATCTCTATTCATAATCCTTTCTAGTCTTACCCTTTTACCAACTCCCATTTATTCCTCCAGCAAAGCGATTGATTATATAATTTTACCAGCAATAAACCCTAAAACAAAAGAAATTACAGCCACAATGATAAGTTTTGTATTGTTAGAAGAAGTATAAGATAAACTCTTTTTTGTATTTCTGTCTTTCATATAGTCCCTATCGTAAAGTCCCATAATCTTTAACCCCAAATAAAATACAAGTTTTCCATCTAAATATATTAATGTGAAAATTGGATAAAGCCAAATACTAGATAAAGGTGCTACAAAAAAAATATATTATTTTTCTTCTTTGTTCTCTTCTGGTTTTATTGCAAAATCCTCTGGTTTGATATGGTCTAACAGCTCTTTAAATCTTTTTACTTCCTCATCTTCTAAAACAGGTTCTTCTGATGCGAATTTATCTAATTCTTCAACAGTAGTTATATCATCTTTATCTTCTGTATTATCGATATTTTCTTTAATCTTTTCTTTTATCTCTTGAATATTTACTTTTGATACTATGTTTTCATCAAGCATAATTGGAGCATCTGTACGAATTGCTATATTTACTGCATCACTAGGTCTAGCATCTATTACTATTTCTAGACCATTTCTCTCTATCAATATCTGGGCGATATATGTATTGTTCTTTTTATCTACAATTTGAACCTCTTTTACTTTCCCACCAAGGGTTTGAATAATATTTTTCATAAGTTCATAAGTCAAAGGACGAGGGGTTTTTATACCTGTCTGCTGTAGTAAAATCCCTTCTGCCTCTGCGACTCCTATCCATATAGGATAAATATCATTCTCATTATTTTTGTCTGCTAGTAATAAAACAGGACTACCTGTAACAGAATCTAATCCAATATTTTTCACTTTTACTTCTATCATCTTAAATACCTCCATACCCAAAATAACATTAAAAATTTATAAATCTAAAATTTTCCTCATATGAAGTTAATCATAAATTATGCAAAGACTTGATAAAATCAAATCTATAAAATTTTATAAAGCTTGTATAAAGTTCTGAAAAGGAAGGCAGAACCAGTATCTATGATAGATTTTTACTTCTTAAAGTAGCTGTTTCGATTGCTGATATTACTGCATCTTTTAGACCTTTTTTTTCTAATTCATGTAGTCCGTATATGGTTGTTCCAGCTGGAGATGTTACTTTGTCTCTAAGTACAGATGGGTGCTGATTTAGCTCTTTTATCATCTTTGCAGAGCCTATTACTGTTTGAACTGCTAGTTTTAGAGCGTCCTCATATGATAAACCCATTTTTACGCCGCCTTGTGCCATAGCATCTATAAACGTAAACACATAGGCAGGTCCACTTCCAGATAGTCCTGTAACTGTATCAATAATCTCTTCATCTACAAAAATCGTTTCTCCGAGTTTTGAAAAAAGTTCAGATAGATATTTTCTCTGCTGGGATTTTACATTTTTGTCAAAGGTTACTCCTATTGTTCCTTCTCCGATTAGCATAGGTGTGTTTGGCATTATTCTCACTATAGGAATCTCTTTTTTTATTATTTTTTTAATATTTTCTATTTTTATCCCTGCTATAACAGAAATAAGTACATTTTCTTTTGATAGGTATTTTTTTAGTGTATCTAGAGTTGTTTTGTAATCTTTGGGTTTTACTACTACGAATATGTATTTTGCTTTGGTTACTGTTTTTGGTGTATTTGTTGTTTTTATCTGGTAGTTTTTTTCTATGGTTTTTAATTTTTGTTTATCTATATCAAAGGCTACTATCTGGCTTTTTTTTATAGAGGTTTTATCTATTATAGCTCTTAAGATGGCTTCTCCCATATTTCCGACACCTATTATCCCTATTTTATACATATCTTCTCCTCTTGTATTGGTGTTTTATAGGTTTGTTTTGAGATAGTTTTATTATATCTGCCATTTTTGTAACATTAAAATCTTGGAACAGTTCTAACATCTTCTTGAATATTTCTAGGGTAACTAATGCGTCTGACATAGCTCTATGTCTTTGTTTGAATGGTATATTAAAATGATAGGCTAGGTTAGATAGAGATTTGCTTTTGGTTTCTGGGAATAGTCTCCTTGCTAGATTGCATGTGCATACTACTGGGAGTTTTATGTTTTTTCCGTACAGTTGGTTGCTTACATGATTTAAGAACGCCAAATCAAATTTTGCGTTGTGAGCTACTAAAACTGTATCGTTTACAAAATCTATAAATTGGTCAAATATCTCCTCTATTTTAGGTTGGTCTATTATCATTGCTGTAGTTATTCCAGTTAGTTTTGTTATATTTTCAGGAATGTAGTGAGTACTAGGTTTTATAAGAGTATTAAATTTTTCAGTTATTATAGAACCTTCGTATTTTATTGCGGCTATCTCTATTATTTCTCCTGTTTCTGGGGATAGAGATGTTGTCTCTAGGTCTATGATACAAAAGGAAACTTCATCTATTGTAAGGTTATACATTATCTTATTCCTTTCTTTTATTTTAGTTTACAAATTAGTTTAATTTTACATTTTTTACCATAATTTTGAAAATCCATGGATATATAATAGCGCTAATGATAGCGGCAAGTATTATTATTGCTCCTTGGTGATTATCGAGAACTTTTAATTCCATAAATATTGTTGCTACTGCAACTAATAGTGTTAATGGCATAGATAGAGCTATAGGGGTCAAAATAACCTGCCACAGAGGGGTTCTAAGGAAGATAAGGACTAAACTTCCTAAAAATTTGATAAGTAGTATACTCAATGTAAGTACGATAGCTTTTATCAAAACGTCTATATGGAGTAACTCTTTTATGTTAAATCTTAGTCCTACTTCTATAAAAAAGATAGGTATCAAAAAACCGTACCCAAACGATGCTATTCTTTCTTTTATCTGTTCTCTTTCTTTAAATACAAGTGCAAACAGTAGTCCTCCAAAAAATGCTCCGATAATAGCTTCTAGTCCTAGAATACTTGCAAGGGACACAAATACGAACATGTTAACAAAGTTTGCTCTTATACCAGATTCAGCTGTATCTCCTATCTGAACAAACAGTTTTGAAAATTCTGGATACCACCATAGATAGAGCTGAAATAGTCTAAGCATAACGTATGCGGCGGCAAAAAATATGTATATCCCTAATAAATGGGATAAGGATTGAAGAGAGATTCCTGACTGGAAATACACTGCAAAGATTGTTATTGCTATCAAACTTATAACTTCGCCAACACTACCTATTATTAAAAGCCTCTGTCCAAAATTTGTGTGGAGGATTCCTGTGTCTTTTAATACTGGGTAGAGTAGTCCTATCGCTGTGGTTATAAATACTAATATATATATAAGAGGGAGATTAAAATAGTAAACTATCAAAGAAGAGGTAACTGCCATTATTATATAGATTAGAACATAGCCTGTAAGGTGTAACTTGGTCGTCCTTTTTATATTTTCTACATCTACTTCTAATCCTGCTAAGTACATAAGTATGATAAAACCAAACTCTCCTAAAAATTTTAGTATGTGTACCTCTTCTATAAACCCTTTAAAAAATATACCAAGAACCATTCCAAATAGGATTTCTCCAACAGCTGACGGGAGCAGTAGTTTTTTGCTAATAAGCGGTATTATGAAAGCTCCTGCAGACATTATAAGCAGAAGAATAGCTTCTTCTTTACCCATAGGTACCCTCTACAGGAACTACTAATGTGGAAACAGGAGATTTTTTTGCTAGTAGATAAGTGACATTTGGAGATAAGAACGATATTTCTTCCTTTCTACAGTGAGCTACGATAAGAATAGAATTTTTTTCTTTTTTTAGATATTTGATACTTTCTTTTACTGGATTTCCTTCTAATATATTGAACGTTATCTTTTTTTTGTAGATACTTTCAAAATCAGAAATTATATTTTGTCTTTCTTGTATGTTCTGCTCGTCTTCTTCATTTCTTATCTCTTTTGGTAGTGTTCCATATATAGCTTCAAAAGGAAGGTTGAATATTCTTGATAGCTCTATACCTATTTCTAAAGCTAAAGCTGGTTCTACTGTGTTTAGAGAAACTATTATCTTTTGATAAGGTATGCTGTTTTTTAGTAAAAGGTATGGTTTTTTGCTTTCTTTAAAGAATTTTTTTACTTTAAATTTTTGATACAAGGATAGTTCTTTATAAGGGAGTATGTATATACCTGCATTATTATCTATCTTCATTATAGAAGGTATTGAATAGATTTTTTTGTTTATGATTTTTGCATTACTGATTTTTTGGTTTATCTCCTCTCTTAAGTTTGTATCTAGTGAATGGGCAAAAGGTACTATTATTGTCTGTTTTACTTTTATCTTTAAAAGAAAAAAGGCGGCTTCATCTATTAATTTGTAAAATTTTCTATTCATAGGTAAAACAGCATCGCTTCCATATTGGAGGGGGAATTGAGGTATACCTTTTAGTAGTATGTTAACTAAGTTTTCTAATACTTTTGGTTCTCCTATTAGGACTACTGTATCTCCTACTTTTATCCTTTCATTCCCCGAAGGTATGATTAGTTGACCGTTTCTGTATATTGCGGCGATTCTCCATTTGGTTGGTCGAATGTATTTTAAAAGTCTATCTACTAGATGAGATTTTGCTAATATCTGGACTTCTACTATCTCTCCTTTTCCTAATCCTATATTTATTGCTTTTGAATAGTTTTTCTCTAGGGTATTTAAGATGATATTTATAACGATTTCTACTGGCTTGATTATCTTTACATTGTATTTTTGAAAACTTTCTGCTTTTTCTACTTCGTACAAAAGCACTATTATTTGAGATGAGAGGTCAAATACTTCTCGTGCTATCCTACAAACTTCTAAACTTACATCTGCATCTTTGACTGTGGAGATTATATAATCTATATGCTCTGGATTGAGTTTTTTCCATGTTAGTATGCTACTTGCATCACCTTCTATAAAGGTTATCTGGGGGTATTCTTCTTTTATCGCTTCTATTTTTTCTTTATCTATTTCTATTACGATAACATTCCACTTATCTTTTATATGCTCTAACAGACGACTTCCATAAAATCCAATCCCTACAAGGAGTATCGTTTTTTTATCCAAATTAACCTCCAATATGTACTGGTGTTGTTTGCTCTAGCCATTTTTTCATGTGTGTGATAGCTCTTTTTGCTTTTTCTTCTTTTCTTTTTCTTTTATTCCTTATTTTTACATCTAATTCAGGAAGAAGTGCAAAGTTTGGATTCATCGGTTGGAGTTCTTCTTTTGGTGTAGTTATATAATTTATAAGACCTCCCAGCATAGTTGTTTTTGGAGGGACTACTGGCTCTAGACCTTTTACCATTCTAGCTACATTTAATCCTGCTAAAATACCTGTAGCAGATGAAGCAACATAACCTTCTACTCCTGTAATCTGACCTGCAAATAGAATATGAGGTTTATTTTTCATCTGTAGCGTTGGTAAGAGAACTTTTTGAGATTGGATAAATGTATTTCTATGAATCGAGCCTAATCTAACAAAGTTGGCATCTTTTAACGCTGGTATTAATCGAAATATTCTTTTTTGCTGTGGATATTTTAATTTTGTTTGAAATCCAACCAATGATAGTAATGTTCCCTCTTTGTTTTCTTTTCTAAGCTGTACTACTGCAAATGGTCTTTTTCCTGTTTTTGGGTCTACAAGACCTACCGGCTTCATTGGTCCATAGAGTAGAGTTTCTTTACCTCTCCGTGCTATCTCTTCGATAGGAAGACAGCCTTCAAAATATACAGCTTTTTCAAAATCTTTTAGAGGTACCTGTTCTCCTGTAATTAGGGCTTGATAAAATGTCTCATACTCTTCCTCTGTTAAGACACAGTTAAAGTAGTCACCTGTCCCTTTGCCGTATCTATCGCCCCAAAATCCTTTTGAAAAGTCAACTGTCTCTGCATCAACGGTAGGAGCGATTGCATCATAAAAATACAGATGTTCGCTACCAGTGAGATTTTGAATTTCTTTTGATAGATTTTCAGAAGTTAAAGGACCTGTAGCTATTATGATGTAGTCATAGTGGTTAGGTAAGGTCTTAACTTCTTCTCTAATAACATTTATGTTTTTATGGTTTTCTAAAATAGAGGTTATATAGGTAGAAAATTTTTCTCTGTCCACTGCCAAAGCAGAACCAGCAGGTACTTTAAATTGGTCTGCTACTTTTATAATTAGCGAATCTAAAAGCCTCATTTCTTGTTTTAAAAGACCAGAACCAGTACCCACTTCAAAACTACCAAAGGAGTTACTACATACAATCTCTGCAAATTTATCAGTTCTATGGGCTGGGGTGCTTTTTTGGGGTCTCATCTCATACAGGTCTACATTTATACCTTCCTTTGCTAGTCTATATGCGGCTTCTGTACCTGCAAGACCTGCTCCTATTACTGCTACTTTTTTCATTATAAACCCTTTATAAAATTTGATAGTTTCAAAAATTTATATATACATTGCTTGAAATCAATAAAAAAAGCAAGCCAAATAAAAATCTATTATTTAAAAAGATTTGCTGATATAATTTAAAAAAATCTTCATATCAATGGAGGTATTTATGTACAGATTAGAGGTAGTAACTCCCACAGGAGTCGTGTTTAGTGGAGAGAACATATTCCAAACGGTTATAAACACTGCTGATGGTGAGATAGGGATACTTGAGAATCATATGCTCCTTCTTACGAACATACTTCCGGGCAAACTAAGAATAGAGAAAGAAGGGGGAGAAGTAGAAGAATACGCTGTAACCTATGGAACGATAGACATAACAGGAGACAAAGTTATAGCCCTTGTAGAAGAAGCTTATAAATTAGATGAAATAGACATTAAAAAAGAAAAACAGTTACTAGAAGAAGCAGAAGAGAATTTAAGCAAAGAAGGTCTATCAGAAGAAGAGCAAAAAAGATATGAAAAACAAAAATTTAGAGCCGAAACATTGTTAAATCTTGCAAAAGTTTCAAGATAACGACGATTTAGAACTTACTCCTTTTATAAGAGGAAAACTAAACCTATACCAAAAGAAAAGAGGCTATAGATTTTCTATAGATTCTGTACTCCTTGCAGATTTTGTAAAAATCAACAAAAAAGGAAAGCTCATAGACCTTGGGACTGGTTCAGGTATACTTCTGTTATTGCTGTCCTTAAGATATAAAAATCTTAAATTCTATGCTCTAGAGGTACAACAGAGTCTATATGAGATAGCCAAAAAGAATTTTGAACTAAATAGGTTATCTGTAGAATTAAAAAATGCAGATATAAAACAGATAAAAGATTTGTACCCATCTAATTCTTTTGATTTTGCTATTACCAATCCTCCTTTTCACCAAAAAATAGGTAAAAAGTATGCCACAGAAGAAGAAGAGATAGCCAAATCAGAAAAATTAGCATCTATTAGAGATTTTATAGAAGCTGGCAGATACTTGTTAAAAGATAGAGGGAAATTTTACCTTATAAATAAAACTGATAGACTAGTAGAAACCTTAAATATCTGCACTCAAAATAACCTTATACCAAAGAGATTAAGATTTGTACACCCTTCAAAAGACGAAAAATCAACACATTTTTTATTAGAATGTATAAAAAATGCAAAATTAGGTAGTGAAATAGTAGAAAAACCTCTTATCATATATAATGATAAAAACAAAAAATTATACACAAGAGAGTTAGAAAAACTATTAAACGAGTTCTAACCTATGAGAAGATTTATGTTTTCCTATAAAAAAAAGCAAATTTTCATTCTTAATGATATAAACCTACCAGACGAAGATATTTTTATAGATTGTGTAGGTGGGTGGTAAACTCAAGAAATGTATTTTCTCCCTCTAGTATATGGGATAGTCTTATTAACAATAATTTCAAAAAATTTTAAAAAAAATTACTCAATATACATATACGACCTTTTGTCTATCGTATTCCTGTTCATTTATACGATGATTATATCGTCTAATTACTTAATTGACTTAAAATTTTTGATTTTATCACTCATATTTTTTTGGTTAGGTTTTGAGAAAAATAAACTTATCGCCTCTATTATTTTTAGTCTATTCGTGATTTTCCATACATTTTTTTTAGAAAATGCCCAGATATTAGCATCAGGTTTTTTAATGTCACTAGTATTTTTAAACTACAAACAACCTGTGTGGACTCTTTCATTCTTGACAAATAGCATAACCGCTTATCTATCCCCAGAGCTAATTAGCTTATCATACTTAACCACATTTTTATATCAGATAAACAAATATCTAACCCAGTTTATCACTTCTTTAGAAAGAGAAAAAAAATCATATAGAACAAAACTCAACAAAAAATTACACGAAGATATAAACCAAAAAGTACAAGAACTAAATGAAGAGATAGGAATAATAAACAAAAAACTGAAAAGTCTGTTCGAACTTAGTAATTACAGCCTATCTAGTAGCGATATAGAAGATATGGCAACCAGAGTTGTCAAAGGTTTAAAAAACCTTGGATATACAGGAGTGTTTTTCTATCTAAACAAAAACAAAAAACTGTATAAAGACGGTTTCTTCCCAAACCTTGTACCAATACTACAAGAAAACATCAATATCTATGAGCAGGACAAATATCTTCTTCTACCTATCAAAGTATCTGACGAAAAAATAGGAACTCTAGGAATCTACAAAAAAACAAACCTTTCAGAAGACGAAAAAAAATATCTATCTATCTACGCAAACACAATATCTATCTTCCTAGAAAAAGTATACTACTCAAAAGAGATAATAAAATTAAGAGAGATTACCCTGAAAGTATTAGACGCAGTAGATATTGCAATCGCCGTAGTAGACAAAGAATTTAACATAAAATTTGAAAATCGTTCTTTTCAAAACCTGATAGAAGAAAAAGACAACTACAACCTATTAAAATTACTACCCCAGATAGAACCTCTCTTAATTTTATTATCTCTTTTGAGTAGTATACTTTTT
>JAADDZ010000024.1 GCA_013153635.1 Aquificota bacterium | reverse complement strand
TAGAATTAGTGTCTATCAGTTCGTCTATCACTAATTCTACTCTTTTGAAGAGAGCAATTACAAACAAAGACTCCACAAAAGAGTAGAATTAGTGATAGACGAACTGATAGACACTACTATAGAAGACATAAAAAAAGCCATAAGAGAAGGTATCTCTGTAGGTAGATTCACTATAAAAGGAACGATAATCGTTACAGCTGTAGACAAAGTACTAGACAAAGCGATAGAAAAAGTAAAAGAAAAACTAAAAAAAAGAATAAAAGAAAAAGCAACCAACATCATAGAACAACACATAGAAGAAGAACTACCAATAATGTTAGCCCAGCTTAACATAAGACAGATGGTAATAGAAACTTTTATGGAGATAGACATAGAGACACTAGAAAAGATAGTAGTTGGTTTTTCAGAAAATCAGTTAAAACATATAACATATACAGGAGCTATTCTAGGCGCTCTTATTGGTCTTATAGAGAGTATATACATATATTTAGAAAGAGGTATCCTATGAAAATAGAAAAAGTTATCCACGATGAGCTAAACAAACTAATACAGGTAAAAACTTCTGACAACTATACAGTAGAATCAGTATACTACAGAAATACCCTATGTATATCCTCCCAAGTAGGCTGTCCAGTAAGATGTACCTTTTGTGCATCAGGAATGTACGGTCTAAAACGAAACCTATCCTATGAAGAAATAATAAACCAATACAGTCTAGCAACCTCAAAAGGTTACAGCATAACAAATATAGCTTTTGCTGGGATAGGAGAACCTCTACTAAATTGGGAAAACACGAAAAAAGCATTTTGGCTATTTAAACAAAAAAATCTAAAAATAAGCTTTTACACCACAGGTTTTCCATTGAAAAATTTTGAAGAACTCCTAGCCTTACCTCACAACGGGATAACTCTTTCAATCCATGCAGTAACAGAAGAAAAGAGAAAGAAACTGATACCAAAGTCAGCAAACCTAGAAGACCTACTTAAAATCTTAGAAAACCACATAAAGCCTCTATCAAACAGAAAAAAGAAACTGTACAGCTTAGCATATTTATTGATAAAGAACACCAACGACTCACAAGAAGAACTAGAGAACCTAGCAAACATAGCAAAAAAACTAAACATACCAATATCTCTACTAAAATACAATCCAATAGAAGACTTACCTTACCAGACAACATCTGACAAAGATTATGAAAAAGCGTTTTTATTCCTAAAAGAAAAAGGAATAAGGGTTACCCTTTCAACCAGATACAGAACGAGAAAAATAGGAGGTTGTGGAACTTTGATGATAAACAGATTAAAAAAAGAGAAGGGGGGTTGCCCCTAACTGTATTTATACGAAACTATTTAGCTAAAAATATGAGAGGAATCGTAGCTATAAGTAACGCAACCCCTAAAATCAAAAGCTTTTCCATAGCTTTATCCTCCTTTATATTCTGCTGTTACCTATAACAGTAAACAAATATTATGCCATTATTTAATACCTTTTAATCTTTTTTCGGTAAATTATTATAATCCCTTTAAAAATTCTTTATAATTCTATATATCAGATATAACAAACATACTAATTATAAACAACAAAAAATTTGGTAAATTTGCAAAAATGCAAAAAGATTTTATAAGTATTTGAAAAATTAGATAAAAAAGAGACCATAAAAATATGTAAATTTGCAAAAGGAGAGAAAAATGCAAAAAGTCCTAAAAGCAAAAGAGATGGCTTATGCAGATGAAAAAACAATAACAAACACAGGCATACACTCCCTAGTACTTATGGAAAATGCTGGAAGGACTGCATCTGAAATAATCATCAATCGATACAGTCAAAAAGAAGAATTCCTCATAGTTGCCGGCTCTGGAAATAACGGAGGAGATGGATTAGTTATAGCTAGATACTTGCATAAAGCAGGAAAAAAAGTAGAAGTACTTATATTAGCAGAATCAAAAGAAAAGCTATCAAAAGACAACCTCAAAAATCTAGAGATATTCCAAAAGATAAATGGAAAAGTTAGTTTTGTAACAAAACAGAACCTAAGGAAACTCACAAATGCAGTCAAAAAAACCCAAATCGTTATAGATGCTATCTTTGGTACAGGATTTACACCCCCAGTAAAAGGTTACAGAGAAAAAGCAATCCAAATTATAAACAAATACTCAAAACCTATTATATCTATAGATATTCCATCAGGTCTATCTGCTGATACAGGAACCATATATCCAACTTTTATAAAAGCTAACCTAACGATAACATTTGCTTTCCCCAAATTATGCCACATTCTATATCCAGCTAGCCAATACTGTGGAGATATTTATATTGTTGACATAAGCATAGACGAGAAATATCTAAAGAACATTCACAGATACATAATACAGCCCTCAAAAGTAAAACTTCCCCTAAGAAAAAAAGACAGCCACAAATACGCTAACGGTCACACACTTGTTATCGGAGGAAGTACAGGAAAAACAGGTGCAGTAATAATGGCATCAAAAGCCTCGAATGTATCAGGAGCCGGTTTAGTTACCGCAGTTGTACCAAAATCCCTAAATCCTATATGTGAACAAACCTTAATAGAAGAAATGACCATACCTATCGATGACCAAAACGGTATCTTTGGCAAAAACTCCCCCAAAGAGATAAAACAGATAATAAAACAAGGCAAGTACACATCTATAGTTGTAGGAATGGGAATGTCTGTAAACCCTTACACAAAAAACCTTATAAAAGAGATATTGACTATATCAAAACCTGTAGTTATCGATGCTGATGGGTTAAACAACCTTGCCAACCTAGAAAATTTTGAAAAATTACTAATAGATAGAAAAGAATCTACCGTCTTAACTCCTCACATTGGAGAGATGTCAAGGCTTACCGGCTACGAAACCTCATACATACTAGAAAATATGGAAGAAGTTGCAAAACAGTTCGCACTCAAAACCAGAACATATGTAGTACTAAAAAGCGCAAGAACAGTTATAGCTACACCAAACGAAGAGGTCTATTACTCTATAACAGGAAACGAAGGAATGGCTACAGCTGGCACAGGAGACATTTTAGCTGGCATCATCGGAACAATGGTTAGCAGACTAAACCCAAAAGATGCCGTAATCACAGGAGTAACCCTTCACGGCATAGCAGGAGACCTTGCAGTAGAAGAAGTAGGAAAAGAAAGCCTAAAAGCCACAGATTTACTTTTATTCATACCAAAAGCTTACAAAACCTTAGAAAACCTAAAAGAGAGCAAAGAAATTTTTTCTTTTTACCAAAAATTAATCTAATATTTAGATATAGATAAAAATGATTAAAGTAGGAATATAAATTGCAAACAGAAACCCAAATAGCCTCTTCTATATTCGACAAAATATCAAATGTATATGATAAGTTCCTAAACTTATTTACTTTTGGACTGATAAACAAATGGCAGTATGAACTAATAGAAAAAACCCCTTATATATCCAAAGTCCTAGACATAGGAACTGGTACTGGAGAACTTATAAAAAAAATAAAAAAAGAAAAAAAAGACAGCTATTGTGTAGGAATCGATCTATCTTTTCAGATGCTTTTAAAGGCAAAAGAAAAACTAAAAGACGAAAAAGATGTATTTTTTATAAAAGCAGATATATACAATCCTCCTTTTAAACAGCAGTCCTTTGATAACATCTTTTTATCTCTTAGTTATAGACATCTAGAACATAAAAAACTCATAAGACAGACAAATCAAATACTGAAAAAAGAAGGATACATATCTATTTTTGATACAGCAAAATTAAAAAACAAAACCCTTTGGAAAGGATTTTTATTCACAGTAGAAAAAATATTTAGACCGATAGGATATATCTTTTTTTCAAAAGAAGAATACGACTATTTTGTTGAATCTTTGTACAAATCTTTTACCATGGAAGAAATCATAAATCTTTTCGATAAAGACGGTTATGATGTTGTATACAAAAGAAAGATTATGTTTGGTTTAGCTTTTATAGTAATCTTCAAGAAGAGGTGAAAAATGGAACAGATAGAAAACAAAGAGATAGTATATAACTATCACATACACAAGCTAATAAGAGTATCTGTTTTAGAAGGTATCTCTCTAATAATACTTTTTTTCGTGGCAATGCCTATCAAATATTTTCTAGGAGAGCCTATCGCTGTAAAAATCGCTGGGAGTATACACGGAATTTTGTGGCTTATATTTTTATACGTCTTGTATCAAAACAGGAACATAAACCAGTTTGATAACAGCCTATCCCTAAAACTAATCGTACTATCTGTAGTACCATTTGGTTTTATATACATGGAAAAACTTATAAGAGAGTTTGTCCAAGTACAAAACCTAAATTTTCAGCCTAAAAAGTAGGCTGTTCTAAATTTATAGCTACTACCTCTTTTACCTCTGGTATCTCTTCTTTTAATTTTCTCTCTATTCCACCTTTTAAAGTCATTAAAGACATAGCACAACCAGAGCAAGCTCCCATTAACCTAACATAAACAGTTCCATCTTCTCCAATATCTACTAATTCTACATCTCCACCATCAAACCTTAACGCTGGTCTTATCTTGTCTAAAACTTCTTCAACCTTTTCTCTTTCGATAGCCATTACTAATCCTCCACAAAATTTTTATCTCTTAATTATATAAAATAGGGAAATTTTAAGTATGATATAAAGCATAATACATTTGCGGAGTTCAAGATGAAAGAAGTTAACTTTTTTTTAAGTTTTATTCCCCCTTCCAAAGCTAATAAAGTAAAAATAAATATCAGAGCTTTTACCAAGTCTGGAAAAAGATATATTGTACCTAAAGATGTTTCTTTAAAAATAAACAAAGCAATCTGGGAACTACAGATGCAAAATGAAAAAATAAAAGCCCATTTCTCAAAACCAGTAGAAGTACATATAACTTTTTTACTTCCAAACAAGAGGAGAAGAGATTTAGACAATATTATGAAAACTCTTGGAGACTGTCTCTCTTATGCAGGGATAATAGAAGATGACAATCTTATATACAAACAGACCTTAGAAAAGTTTCACAGCAAGGAAGAAGGTGTGATAATAAAGATAAAAAACTTACGAAAAAGAAAAGAGCCTGATTTGTCTCTACTAAAAGAATACAAAAGGACTATAAATGGAAATTAAAATAGATAACGAAACCTATAGGCTACTATTCCAAATTGTGTTTAGTGGGATTTTAGGTCTTATTATAGGTCTCGAAAGGGAACACAGAATAAAATCAAAAGGAAAAGAGATTTTTGCAGGAATAAGGACTTTTCCATTTATCACTATTTTTGGAACATTAGCATCATACATAAATGATACATATATAGAAGGGTTTTTACTTCTATCATTTGGAGGTCTGGTAGTTTTAACTATTATCAACTTCTATCTTGAATATCCAAAAGACCCGGGAGCAACTACAGAAATAGCCACTTTTTTAGCATTTGTACTAGGCATCTTAGTTTATTATCAGTATTACTATGTAGCCGCTTTTTTAGCTATTTTTATAACTTTACTTTTAGCTTTGAAACCTGCCCTTGAAGAATTTGCAAGAAAAATATCCTATGAAGATATAATAGCAATTATAAAATTTGCCCTTATCACTGTAGTGATATACCCTCTACTACCTGATAAACATTTTGGAGCCTTTGATGCTTTTAATCCAAAAGAGATTTGGAAAGTAGTAGTAATCGTATCCACATTAGACTTTTTAGGATACTTACTTATAAGATGGAAAGGAGCTAAAACCATATGGATTACAGGTCTCATAGGAGGTATTATATCAAGCACCGCAGTCAGTTTTGACCTTTCGAAAAAAGCAAGAAAATATCCTGAAATCTCCCAATCGGCTCTCTTTGGTATTGCTCTTGCATGGCTTATTATGAACATTCGAGTCTTGATACTCACAGCGGTGATAAATTTTGAGCTGATGTTACATCTGCTATTTCCTCTAACAATAGCATCTATACTTTATATAGGTGTACTTATTTATCAATACACAAGAGAAAGACACCCTTTTTCCAGCGAAACCCAAAAACAGATAAATTTTAAGAACCCCTTTGAGCTTTATAACGCTTTACAGTTTGGAGTTATTTATGCACTCATTCTTTTCTCTATTAAAGCCCTTCAGTTCTATTTTGGAGACAAAGGCATATACATAGCTAGTTTCTTGTCAGGAGTTATAGACGTTGATGCTATAACTTTGTCTTTGGCATCTTTATCTCAAAAAGGAAGTCTAGATTTAGACATAGCAGTTAAAGGGGTACTAATAGCCGTTGTCTCTAACGACATTTTCAAATATTTTTATGTGTATATATTTGGAAATGATTATTTACGAAAAAATATGCTCCCATATCTGTTTATAATGATAATTATTGCAGGAATCTATCTTTTGATTTAAAGGAAAGTTTATGTACAGTTGGAAAACTATCTTTGATGAGATAAAAAAATACAAAAAGCAGTTAGTTATAGGCAATTTAGTCGCTCTACTCGCGGCAATAGTCAGTGTACCTATTCCTTTATTTATCCCTTTTATAATTGATGAACTTTTACTAAATCAACCGGGAATCTTTGTCCAAACAGTAGAATCTCTATTTGGTAATAAACCTGTATGGTTCTATATAGTACTAATCTTATTTATTATCATAATTCTAAGAGTATCTTTCCTTTTACTTTCTATAATTCAAGGTATAGTTTTTACAAAAATATCAAAAGAAATCATATACAAAATAAGGAAAGATATGCTTTTACATCTAGAAGATGTATCAATGGCTGAATATGAAACTGTAGGAACTGGAAAGCTAACTTCTTTATTTATAACAGATATAAATACTATAGACCAGTTCTTGGGAGTTTCTATAAGTAGACTGTTAGTATCTTTACTCATAATAATAGGTGTTTCCATAATCCTACTATGGATACACTGGAAACTAGCCCTTTTTATATTACTGTTGAATCCTATAGTAGTGTACTTTACAGTAGTACTTGGCAGAAAAGTAGGTAAACTAAAAAGAAAAGAAAACAAAGCTATAGAACTATTCCAAGAAGCTCTCACAGAGACCTTAGACCTTTTCTGGCAGATAAAGGCTAGCAATAGAGAGAAACAATTCATACATAATGTTGTAGAAGAAGCCAAAAAAGTAAGAGATTTTTCTACAGCATTTAACTGGAAAAGTGATGCGGCTACAAGAATTTCCTTTACAGTTTTTTTGGTAGGGTATGAGATTTTTAGAGCGGCAGGACTTTTCATGGTAGCTTATTCAGACCTTACCATTGGACTCATGTTTGCGATATTTAGCTATCTATGGGTTATGATGACACCTATCCAAGAGATTCTTAGCATTCAGTACTCTTTCCATACAGCCACCGCCGCACTTAACCGTATAAACAATATTTTCAAAATGAAAAAAGAACCAAAATATCCTCACACACTAAACCCCTTCAAACACAAGAAAAGCTGTTCCATAAAGCTAGAACAAGTGTATTTCTCTTATGATTCAGAAAAACTTGTACTCCAAAACATAAATATGGAGATAAAAAGAGGACAAAAAGTAGCTGTAGTAGGAGCAAGTGGGAGTGGAAAAACAACTCTTGCTCATATTCTCGTAGGTTTTTATCCTGTAGACAGAGGAAAAATCTACTATGATGACATACCTGTAGAAAAGATAGGTCTAGATATAATCAGAGAAAACGTCTCGTTAGTGCTACAAACCCCAATGCTGTTCAATGATACCGTAAGATTCAACCTCACATTAGGAAAAAATATTCCTGACTTTCAGATTTGGGAAGCCCTAAAAATAGCCCAGATGGACAAACTCATCAAAGAGCTACCAAAAAAACTAGACACACCTATCGGGAAAAATGGTATAAAACTTTCTGGAGGACAACGACAGAGACTAGCAATAGCCAGAATGATACTCCAAAATCCAAAGATAGTCATACTCGATGAGTCTACCTCTGCACTAGACACCCAAACAGAATTTACACTTTTTAAAGAACTACAAAAATTTCTAAAGGATAGAACAACAATAATAATAGCCCACAGATTAAGCACTATAACACAAGCAGACTACATCTACGTACTAGATAAAGGTAAAATAGTACAGCAAGGAACACATGAAGAACTTATGAAACAGCAAGGTCTGTATTATACTTTTATGAAAAAAGAGACACAAAAAGAGGAAAAAAAGAAATGATAAAAGCTATTCTTATAGACATAGAAGGTACAACTTCCCCTATATCCTTTGTAAAAGAAGTACTTTTTCCTTACTCCAAACAAAAGTTACAAACCTATCTAAAAGAAAACCTAGATAAAAAGCATGTCCAAACCATAATACAAAGTATAAAAGAAGAAATAGGTAGAGATTTATCTATTGCAGAAATAGTAAACATTCTAAAAGATTGGATAGATAAAGACCAAAAAATAACCCCTCTAAAAGAACTCCAAGGACTCATATGGGAAGAAGGTTTTAAAACAGGTACACTAAAAGCCCCAATATACAAAGATGCATACGAAAAGATGAAAGAATGGAAACAAAAAGGCTATAAACTATACATATACTCTTCAGGCTCTACAAAAGCACAGAAACTCTTCTTCTCCCACACCGAATATGGAGATATACTGTCCCTTTTTGATGGACACTTTGATACAAAAATAGGAAACAAAAAAGACCCTAACTCGTACAAAAAAATATCAAAAGAGATAGGATTAAAACCTGAAGAAATACTATTTTTATCAGACAACCCCCAAGAGATAGAAGCCTCTGCAAAAGCTGGAATGAAAGCTATAAGAATAGTAAGAAAAAATGACGCAACATGGTTGGAAGATTTTGCATATCCCCAGACTAACAGCTTTAAACATATAAATCCACAAAACTATTAAAACAAAAAGGGGAGTGAGTTCTCCCCTTTTAAGCTACAGGATAGGCAAATTCTGGTCTTTCCTCTTTTAGCTCAATCTGCTCTGCCGCTTTAGGTAACTCTATAACTTTTGTTCTCTCTACCCATCTTTCAGGTAAATGAATAACGCGACCTCTCAAACGGATAACCGTAGGTTTTAGATTTGCCTCATAAGTTATCTTCACACCCCAAACCTTTCTTCCAAATCTATTAACAAACTCTCCAGGACCTTCTATTCTTATATTCCTTGCACTTCCCGGGAAATAAATACGCTTTGCGTACCAACGCCCTCTGTCTTTATGATAATATACAAGCCATAGAACCTTACCTTCCTTGTACTTCGCTTCTGTAGGTATATATTTCTCCGCTTTCTCTTCTTCTTCTACCAATCTCTGTAAGTACTGCTCTATAGTCTCGCTTTCTCCTATATCCTCTTCAGACCAAGTCTCAAATAGTACATGCCAGTTATTTACAGTAGCAATGATGTTCGCAAGTTTAACAGTTCTACGCTCTTCTTTTTTAACTATCTCTTCAATCTCATCTATAATATCTCCAAACCTCTCTCTAAAATCAGGTAACATCAATAGAGCAACGAGAAAATCACTTCTCCTTTTTAACTTTTGTAAAGTCTCTAAATCTTCAGCCAAAACCATAGCCTTTCTAATATCACAAAAAGCCTTTCTCAAATCTTCCAAAATCTGTGGAGAGAACTTCAAATCTACTACCGCCTCTGTAATCTCTTCCATAACTTGCTGTGGGATTTCAGAAAGCATCTGCTCTATCGTTTTATCCTCTTTACCCCATGGGTCATAGTACTTATCCCACCCCTTAAACTTTGCGATATAGTTAGCTAAACGAACAGTAACCCTGTTCTCTTCACAAGCCACCTCTCTTAACTGTTCAACCATAGCCCCAAACTTTTTCTTCCAAAAAGGACTATAAGTAAGAGTACAAAGGTAATCACTTCTCTTCTTCAAATCAGTTAACTGTTCCTGCGTCTCCACCTCTAGCATCTCATCTCTAATGATACAGTTAATCCTTTTAATATCCTCTGGGCTTTCCACTTTTCCATAAATTCTACCCATCTTTAGAACCCCTCCTTAAAAAATTTTTTATCTGCACGATATAAGGATAAATTGTATATTTTTTATTTCAAGTATATTTTAAAGTCTTTTAATCTGATATAATACTCGTTAACCATGAAAAAAATAATAAGTTTACAATTTTCAAGAGCTGTAGAAAAATACGAAAAAGAGATAATAGTCCAACAGGAATCAGCACAAGAGATAAAAAAGTTAATAAAAGATATAAATGGTCTAGGTATAGACCTTGGCTGTGGAACAGGCATTATAAATCAAATAACCGAAAAAAAACTAATAGGAATAGATATATCCCCAGATATGATAGAAAGATTCGTCCAAAAGAATAACATCGGAATAGTAGCAGACATAGAAAACATACCCTTTAAAAACGAAAGTTTTGATTTTGCTGTATCAAACTTCAGTTTACACTGGACAACCCTAAAAAAATCTATTCCTGAAGTGTATAGGATACTTAAGCCAAAAGGAACATTCATATTCAGTATCCCCACAAAAAACAGTCTACAGATAATAAAACAATCCCTAGGACAAGAAATATTTCCCTTTTACGAAAAAGAAAAAATAAAAAACATAACAGCCTATTATTTTCATATAGAAAAACTGTTCTTAAAAAACTACCAAATAAAATTCAAAAATCATATAGAGCTGTTAAAACATCTCAAAAATACAGGCACTACCACCACTACCAATGGAAAAACATTAGGTAAAAAAATCCAAAATTACAAAAAACTTATCCACTCAAAACAAAAACCAATCTTAAACTTTGAAGTTTTATTCATAAAAGCTACCAAAATAAATACGATATAATATTTAGATAAGATTTTGCTAAAATCTGGAGGATATTAAACTTGGAACTTACCATAGATAAAAAAGATTTCCAAAATGTTCTAAAAAAAGCTATAGCCGCCACAGAAAAAAAATCAGCTCTCCCTATACTATCAAACTTCCTCTTAGAAGCAAACGATGAAAAACTCACCGTTCAAGCAACAGACTTAGAAGTACATGTAGCTGTTTCTGTTCCAGCAAACATAAAAGAAGAAGGAAAAGCTTGTGTTAACGCCAAACGTCTCACAGAAATATCAAGACTACTCCCAGAAAGCGAAGTCTATATAAAATTAGAAAACAACACATTAAAAATAAAATCAGGGAAAACAAAATACTCCCTTCCTACAGTACCTCCAGAAGATTTCCCCGGTCTATATCCGTTTCCAGAAGAAAATGCATTTGTGGTATCTGGAGAAGAATTACTGAACTCTATACAAAAAACCCTATATGCAACTTCTAAAGAAGAAAGCACCTATGCATTACAAGGAGTAAAGTATAAATCCATAAAAACCAATATAGACTCTGTAGCCACAGATGGACACAGATTAGCCCTGTACAAATTAGAAAAAAAAGGAAACGCAGAACTAGACGCAATAATACCACCAAAAGCCCTAAACGAACTAAAAAAACTACTAACAGGACTAGAAGATATAGAAATAGCTTCTACACAACAGTACATATTCTTTAGAACAAAAGAATGGTTACTGATGTCAAGACTCCTAGAAGGTATCTTCCCCAACTACCTAGAAGTAATTCCCACAGAATTTAGTATAGAAATCAAAATCAATAAAAAAGAATTCCTAGAAGCTGTTAAAAGAGTTTCGGCAGTAGTTGAAGGAGACCTAAAACCAGTAAAACTAAGGTTAGAACCCAAAAAACTTATACTCCGTGCATTTTCTCCAGAATTTGGAGAAGCTATAGACGAACTTGAAATAGAATATGAAGGAGAAGAATTTGCCATAGGGTTCAACGCAAGATACTTAATAGATGCAGTAGAAGTAATAGACGAAGAAAATATAATCATAAAATTTACAAACCCAAACGCCCAAACAATGATAGTCCCAGAAGAAAATGAAAAATACATAGCAATTATCATGCCTATGGAAGTAAAAGACTAAAAGGATATATTAATTGTGAAAAATTTTCGTAGGAGGAAACATGTCAGAAAAAGAGATAAATATAAATAATAACCCCCAATCAGAAGAATACACAGCAGAAGCAATTCAAGCAGTTACAGGTCTTGACCACGTTAGAGCCAGACCAGCCATGTACATAGGAGACGTTGGAGAAAGGGGGCTTCACCATCTAGTATGGGAACTCGTAGACAATGCAGTAGACGAAGCAATGGCTGGTTATGCTAAAAATATATCTGTCATTATCCATGAGGACGGTTCTCTTACCGTAGAAGATGACGGAAGAGGAATCCCCGTAGACATACACCCAGAATACAAAATACCAGCAGTAGAAATGGTATTCACCGTGTTAGGAGCAGGAGGAAAATTCTCAAAAAAAGCATACCAATACTCTGGAGGGCTACACGGAGTAGGAGCCTCTGTAGTTAACGCCCTTTCAAAATGGTTAGTCGTAGAAGTATACAGAGACGGAAAAGTATACAGACAAGAATATGAATATGGAAAACCAATAACACCACTAAAGGTAATAGGAGAAACCATAAGAACAGGAACAAAAGTAACATTCATGCCAGATGATTCTATATTTGAAACCACAAACTTCAAATACGACACAATATCAAAAAGATGTAGAGAACTAGCATTTCTACTTCCGGGAGTTAGATTCTTCACCGCAGACGAACGAAAAGATATAGAAGACGAATTTCTATACAAAGAAGGAATAAAAGACTTTGTAAGAGTCTTAAACCAAGCAAAAGACCCCTTATTCAATGAAGTCATATATATCAAAGGAGAAAAAGACAAAGTAATAGTAGAAGTCGCATTTCAATACACAAAAAGCTACAACGAAGTAATAGAAAGCTTTGTAAACAACATAAAAACAGTAGAAGGAGGAACCCACGTATCAGGGTTTAGAGCCGCTCTCACAAAAGCCATGAATAGAACTCTATCAGGTATGAGACTACCAAAAACACTAAAAAGCGGAGTAACAGGAGAAGACCTAAGAGAAGGATTAACAGCAGTAATCTCTGTAAAAGTTCCAGAACCCCAATTCGAAGGACAAACAAAATCAAAACTAGGAAATCAAGAAGTAAAAAAGATAGTAGAATCTATAGTTTACGAAGGATTACTTGAATACTTCGAAAAGAATAAAGATATAGCGGTTAAAATAGCAGAAAAAGCCATAGAAGCCGCAGTAGCCAGAGAAGCCGCAAGAAAAGCAAAAGAAGTATCTAGAAGAAAGTCCTTCCTAGAAGACACTTCCCTACCGGGAAAACTAGCAGACTGTTCAGAAACAGACCCAGAAAAATGTGAAATATTCATAGTAGAAGGAGAATCAGCAGGAGGTTCAGCAAAACAAGGTAGAGATAGAAAAACACAAGCCATACTACCCCTAAAAGGAAAAATACTAAATGTAGAAAAAGCAAGAATAGACAAAATACTGTCAAACGAAGAAGTTAGGTCGATAATAAACGCGATAGGAACAGGAATAGGACTACCGATACAATCAGAAGAAGAAGAAAAAGACGAAGGATTTGATTTATCAAAACTAAGATACCACAAGATAATACTAATGGCAGATGCAGATGTAGACGGTTCTCACATTACTACACTACTTTTAACCCTATTTTACAGATTCTTTCCAAAAATCATAGAAAACGGACACTTATATATAGCTCAACCACCCCTCTACAAACTTAAAAAAGGTAGAACTGAAATATACGTAAAAGACGACGAAGAGCTAAATAAACTCATTATAGACTTTGCCACAGATGAAATAGAATTTGAAAAACAGCTAACAAAAATAGAAAAAAAAGAGATAGCAAAACTAGCCAAAGAATATACAGAACTAAAACAAACCCTATACAAAAGAAAAGACAAAAAAGTTATAGATGCAGTACTAAACCTCTACATAAAAGACGACGAGCTAGCAGATGAAAACAAAGTCAAAGAATACGTAGAAAAACTAAAACAAATGCTCCCAGAATACGACATCTATTATGAATACAACCAACTAGAAGGAGAATACAATATATTCTGCGAAAGAAAAGAAAGATTTGGAAAAGTAATCAACAAAATAGACGCCCATCTACTAACCCTATTCGCATACAAAAGAGTAAAAGAACTAGAAAAAGAAATAAAATCGATACTCGGAGAACTACCGTACAAACTAACATACAAAAACAAACAGATACTCGTACAAGACCTTGATAATCTATTTGAAGCAATAACCGAAGCAGGAATGTACGGACTAGAAATCCAAAGATACAAAGGACTAGGAGAGATGAACCCTGAACAGTTGTGGGAAACAACAATGAACCCAAAAACAAGGAGACTACTACAAGTAACATTAGAAGATGCGGCTTTAGCAGACGAAGTATTCTCCATATTAATGGGAGAAAAAGTAGAACCTAGAAAAGAGTTCATTATGAAATACGCAAAAGAAGTGAAAAACCTAGACATTTAGATTATAAGAATATTGATAGATTGATAAAAATTATTATTGTTTTATAATGTATCCTAAGAAGTGATAGGAGGAAAACAGTGAAATACTTCACCATATATGAAGCAAACAACATTTTGCCTCAAATAAAACTCCTAGTGGACGAAATAAAAGAAAAAAGAGAAAAACTATACGAAATTATAGACAAATACGAAACATATGTAGAGATGGTAGATGAACAAAATGACAAGGACAAACTAGAAATAATGTTACTAAAAACAGAAATCAAAACCTTAAACGAAGATATAAACGAACTTATAGAGATAATAGAAAGCTTTGGAGCAACAGTAAAAGGTATAGACCCATTCCTTATAGACTTTCCAGCAGAACACAACGGAATGCCAATATATCTATGCTGGAAAGAAGGTGAAGAAAAAATAGAATATTGGCATGGAATACACGAAGGATTTGCAGGAAGAAAACATATATCCGAATTAGGAAAAAACATAAAAAAAGTATAACAATGGGGGAAATATTTGTATAAGCAAATAACACTTTTTATTATTCTACTATTGATAAACCTTTCATATGCAAAAAAACCAACCAAAATAGAATATACAGCATACATTCACGGTATCCCTGCTGGAAAAACAGTAGTCATCATTAATAACAACAAAATAGAAGTAAAAGGAAAAACAAAAGGGTTGATAAATATATTCTACAAATACGAATTTTACTTCCTATACGACCATGGAAAAATGAAACTAATAGAAAAAGAAGGCAAAAAAAAGAAAGTATACGAAGGAGAAAAAATAAACAAAAAAAAGCCATGGCTTCCACTAATAGTATCCTTTTTTAAAGAAGACAAAGAGTATTTCAAAAAACTAAACGGAAAAACAGTCAAAATAGGAGAGAAACTAATCAAAATATACATTATAGAAACAAGAAACGAAGACATATTCGTATTTAAACCTCAAAACAGTAAAACAAAAAAAGTAGCCTTCTATGTCAAAAAAGACAGCGTTTATCCATACAAAATAGAAATAATAGGAAAAAAAGAAATCATTCTTCAAAAGAAATGAAAAAAATAAGTCCCATCTTATTAGAAATTTTTAAAAACCGTTTTTCCTCAATAGCCGAAGAGATGGGCATAATACTCCAAAAAAGCTCTTACTCTGTAAATATAAAAGAGAGAAAAGATTTCTCCTGTGGAATATTTGATAAAAAAGGAAGACTAATAGCACAAGCAGAACACATACCAGTACACCTTGGCTCAATGCCAATGTCAGTACAAAAAGCCATAAAAGAGATAAAATTTGAAGAAGGAGACATCGTCATACTAAACGACCCCTACAAAGGAGGAACACACCTTCCAGATATTACCTTAATATCACCAGTTTTTATAAAAAACTCTTTAGAATACTTTGTAGCAAACAGAGCCCACCATTCAGACATAGGAGGAATAACCGCAGGTTCAATGCCTATATCAACTTCCATATTCCAAGAAGGCATAATAATTCCCCCAGTAAAACTAGTAGAAAAAGGCAAACTAAACAACACCATATTTAAGCTACTACTAAACAATACCAGAACACCATACGAAAGAGAAGGAGATTTCAAAGCCCAAATAGCCTCTAACAATATAGGAATAGAAAGGGTAAAAGAACTAATAAAAGAGTATGACTTAAAAACATCTAAAACATACCAAAACGCCCTCATAAAATATACCCAAACCATAATAGAATCTATAATAAAAAAAATTCCAAATGGTACTTACCACTTTGAAGACTATATGGAAGACGACGGACACCTATCCGAAAACATAAAAATATCTTTAAGTTTAAAGATAGAAGAATCCCAAGCCATATTAGACTTTTCAAAATCCAGCCCCCAAGTAAAAGGAAGTATAAATGCGGTACACTCAATAACTCTTTCATCAGTTATCTATGTATTTAGAGCTTTAGCACAAAAGGATATACCAACAAATGACGGCTGTTTTAGACCGATAAAAGTAATCACCAAAAAAAACACAATCACCGATGCCCAATTTCCCTCCGCTGTAGCAGGAGGCAATGTAGAAACCTCCCAAAGAATAGTAGATGTAGTATTAGGAGCTTTATTCAAAGCCATACCAGAGCATATACCAGCCGCAAGTCAAGGTACGATGAACAACTTATCGATTGGTGGAATAAATCCAGAAAACAACCAACCCTTTAGCTATTATGAAACAATAGGAGGAGGATTAGGAGCATCATTAAAAGGAGATGGAGAATCAGCTATCCAATCTCACATGACAAACACCTTAAATACACCAATAGAAGCGGTAGAGTTTGAATATCCATTTCTAATAACCCAGTATTCCATAAGAAAAAACTCTGGAGGCAATGGACTACATAAAGGAGGAGATGGAATAATAAAAGAGATACAATTCCTCACAGACGTAGAAGTAACAATACTATCAGAGAGAAGAAGAATAGCTCCCTATGGATTAGCAGGAGGAGAACCTGCCAAAGTAGGAAGAAATTACAAAATATTCAAAAACAACAGAAAAAAAACCTTACCATCAAAAATCCATCTAACCTTGAAAAAAGGAGAAAAAATAAGAATAGAAACTCCCGGAGGAGGAGGTTATGGAAAACCTACACAGTAATTACTCACAATTAGTATCTTTAACGTTTACACCTACTCTATAAGCGTAACACTCATTGGAATAAATCCCACCATCACAACCACAAACAGGCTTGTAATAATCCAAACAGTACATAGGCATCTTTTCACATGTACCAATTCCTTCACAATCCCCTATCTCTTTCTTACAAAAGAAACCTTCTTTACACTCCTTGTTAGTTTCACAGTATTCAATACTACCGCTCTCTTCTTCAAAAGATTCACAAGCAAAAAGAAAACCAAACATATAAAAAAATCCTATCAAAGATAAAAACTTAATCTTCATGATAATTATGAATTTTAGTTACAATGTACCACATAGCTTGAGGTACAAAAAGATAGGCAACAATACAGATTAAAATAGTCACTTTCCAAAAGATAGTAAAAAAGTCTGGAATAATCATCGCAATTCCACTCATAAATTGAGCACCAGCAAAGATATAAGAAATATTAACCAGATACTTCTTATTAAAGACTTTTCCTACTCCATAAAGCAGGGTATAAAACCCTGCCGCAAAAACAAGAATAAAACCATATATAATCAACTCACCTAAAACTTCTGCCATTATGCTTTCTCCGGAACAGCACCTAGCTCTGTCTCTATCTCTTCTTCTTTAACAGGCTTAGGCTTTATAGTTAATAAATCATATATCAAAATAATATATGACACAAAAAACAGAACACCAAATCCAAGTCTCCACAGCATAGCCTCTTTAAACCAAGGGTGTTCTTGAGCATCTATATAAGCCTGCCAAGTACTTCCACCAATAGCCCTCTCTTGGAGAGTTTGTTCAAATCCAGCCACTAAAAGAGCCGCAGTCATACCTATGATACTTATTATCATACCAACATAAGCATACCTCCAAGCCTTACTATCAAGTACATACTTTACACCCTTTTGAGGTGTTATGCCCTTCATTCTAAGCTCTCCAACAATGATGTATAAAACAGCCAAATTCGCCGCAACATAAGCACCAAAAAACGCCAAATGTCCGTGAGAAGCGGCCATCTGTGTACCATGAGAATAGAGGTTTATCTGTGGAAGGGTTTGCATAAATCCCCAAACACCAGCACCTAAAAAATTACCAAAAGCTTGAGCAAATACCCAAAATAGAGCTGGTCTATTAGCAGTTCTCAACTTATGCATACCTGCATCATAAATAGCGTGAATAATCATAGCAACCAAAGGAATTGGCTCTAAAGCAGAGAAAAATCCACCAATACCTAGCCAATATTCAGGAGTTCCAATCCAGAAATAATGATGACCTAGACCTAGAATACCTGTTCCAAAAACAAGGAAAACCTCCACATAAAGCCAAGTTTCCACCAGTTTTCTAGAAGAACCTAGTAGATACATTAAAGACCATGCCATTAACACCCCAATGAGAACTTCCCAAGTTGCCTCAACCCACAGATGAACAACCCACCACCAGTAGAACTGGTCAACAGAAATATTAGGAGTATAGAACATTCCAGCTAGATAAAGACCAAACAAAGCTCCCAAGTCTACAATGAGAACTCCTGTAATACCAGTGATTTTTTTGGCGGCTAAAGCAGTAGCAACGACATTATAAAAGACTACCAAAGCAACAGCAACAATACCTATATCTGCCCATCTTGGAGCTTCTATGTACTCTCTTCCTTCAGTAATAAACCATAGAGTCTTCCAGTCCCCGGGACCTATTTGGATAAATATGTAAACCAAAACAACAACGGTAACAGCCGCTACCAAGATAAAAAATGCCAACTTACCAAGCTTTATACCAACGACCTCTCTACCAAACTCCTTAGGTAAAAACCAATAAATAGCTCCAATAAAACCAAGTAAAAGCCAAACAACAAGAGCATTAATATGGAGCATTCTACCTATAGAAAAATCGAGAACCCCAAACAAGAAATCAGGATTTACAAACTGTATAGCTCCTACCAGACCAAACAAAAGTTGCGCACCGAAAAGGACTATAGCTACTGCAAAATACCATATAGCCAGCTTTTGTGATTCATAAAGCTTATCCATTGCAAACCCTCCTTATTATTTTGCTGCTACGCCAAAATGGTCTGGGAAACCATTTGTATATATTGCAGACATATATTTTAGATAAGCAACCACCGCCTTTGCTTCCTCTGGTGTCAATCTCAAATTAGGCATCTTTCTAGTCCAAGTGGGATATTTATCAGGATTTTGAAGCCATGTAGCCATAGCTTCTTCTTTCATAGACTTTCCAACAACAGGCATTATCAACTGTTCCCATTTAGGGTCTAACCATGCTTTAGTCAAATCTGGTGCATAATAAGCTCCGTTTCCAAGTAATGTATGACAGTCCATACAGTTTCTACTTTGAATCGTCTTTTTTCCTTTGTCTATAAGAGCGCTTGCTTCTTCCTTTGACCAAATCTTCCCAAAGAAACCTTCCTGTCCCTCAATTTTGGGAACATAATAACCTTTTGCATCGTCATAGACGTACAATATTTTGTTATTTATAACATCAGGCTCCGGTACATTTATGCCACCCATATTTATATAGCGGTGAGTATCAAAAGTAAGGAATATAAGGAATATAGTCATTATAACCCCAGAGAAAATAGCCGCATTTCTCCAAAACTTTGGTTCCAGCCAATTAGAACCCCTAGAAAATATTAAAGTAAGAAAAATGACGATAAAAATCGAAGCCACAGTGACTTCTAACCAACCTATCTTCATAGCCACCCTCCATTTGTGATATAAATCATATTAGTCTAAAACTTAAACTAATTGCACACACCTTAAAAATCAACAAGATGTACAAATTTGATGGAAAAGAAATCTAGTTAATACAGAATTTTATAAAATGTGAGAATTTTAATATATTAAAATTCGAAAATATATATAATATTTATATACAAAAATCTAAATTCTAAGGAATAGAGTATTGAAAGTAGTAATAACAGGAGCGGCTGGTTTCATAGGGAGTCATCTATGTGATAAATTTGTAAAAGAAGGTTTCTATGTAATTGGAATAGATAACTTCTTAACTGGTAACCCAGAAAATATATCACACCTCATAGGCAACGATAATTTTAGATTTATAAAGTACAACATAACAAATTATATACATATACCCGAGGATATAGATATTGTCCTCCATTTTGCCTGCCCTGCAAGTCCAGTAGATTATATAAATTTCCCTATTCAAACATTAAAGGTAGATTCTTTAGGGACTTTTCATACTCTAGGTTTAGCAAAAACAAAAAAGGCAAGATATATATTTGCTTCTACTTCAGAAATATATGGAGACCCACAGGTACACCCTCAATCAGAAGAATACTGGGGATATGTAAACCCCATAGGTAAAAGGTCTGTATACGATGAGGCAAAAAGGTTTTCTGAAGCTACCTGTATGGCTTATCATCGGGAACATGATATAGATGTAAGGATTTTGAGAATATTTAACACTTATGGTCCTCGAATGAGGCTAAACGATGGTAGGGTTATACCTAATTTTATCGGTCAGGCTTTAAGGCATGAAAATATCACTGTATACGGAGATGGCTCTCAAACACGAAGTTTCTGCTATATAGACGACCTTGTAGAAGGGATTTTTACTGCATCTATCAAAGAAGGTATAGAGGGCGAAGTTTTTAATTTAGGAAATCCTGAAGAGTTTTCTATTATCGAGTTGGCACGAAAAATAATAAAACTGACAGATTCTCAATCAACCATTGAGTTTTTATCTCTACCTGAAGATGACCCGAAAAGAAGATGTCCAGACATAACAAAAGCCAAAAATATGTTAGACTGGAAACCTAAAATATCTCTTGACGAAGGATTAGAACTTACGATAGAGTATTTCAAAAGAAAATTAAAAAGGAGGGTTTAAATAAGATGGAAGCATGGACAGCGTTTATTGTTATGGTGATTTTTGCTGTAGTAACAGGAATTGTAGCTTTTTTAGGAGGGGCATTAAAAAGAGGAGAAGATTAATCTTGGGCATCTACGTTGTCTAAAAGTGAAGTTGTAGAAAATATATTTTTTTTTCTCCTCCTTTCCTTCTCTCTTTTTTTAGGATATTTACTGTTTGAGCCTTTTTTAAAGGTTATTATAGCTTCGATAATTCTAGCAGTTGTCTTTTTCCCTGTTCATAGTTTCTTTTTAAGAAAAATCAAAAGACCTATAATCGCCTCTTTCATTTCTACATTCATTGTGATGTTTTTTGTTATCTTTCCAAGTATTTTTATGATTGTGTTTTTCACTCAAAAACTTATAGACATATATCCTTCTGTTATTGATGCTGTCTCTAAATTAGAGCATTTAGACGAGAGTATAAAAAACATACCTATAATAGATACCGCTTACCAGAAAATAAAACAGACGATAGAAAGTTATGGAATAGAGATAGATATAGCTCAAACACTAAAGGCTGTATCTATGTTTGTGCTGAATTTTTTCATTGAAAAGGGTAAGACCTTTTTTATAAATTTTACTTTGCTTATCATTGGTATTTTGTTTATGGTTCTAACATTGTTTTTCTTATTTAAAGATGGAACTGCCTTATACAAAAAGGTATATGCCCTTATACCGTTGAGAGATTCAGAGAAAAATTTTCTGTTTGCCAAGAGCTATAGAGCTATTCAAGGAGTAGTTCTAGGAATGGTTTTCACAGCTATAGCTCAAGGTATTATAGCTTTTATAGGCTATTCTATAGCTGGGGTTCAGATGTCTATCTTCTGGGCTTTTTTAACATTTCTTTTTGCATTTTTGCCTGTTGGTGGAGCCGCTCTTGTTTGGATACCTATAGCTATATATGTTTTCTTTGTGAAAGGTATAGGGTGGGGGATTTTTCTAACCTTATGGGGAACTTTTTTAGTTAGTACGATAGATAACATAATCAAACCTATAGTTATAGGAGATAGAACTAATATCCACCCATTGGTTTTAGCTTTTGCAATATTAGGGGGACTGAATCTATTTGGATTCCTTGGACTTTTTTTAGCTCCTATTATCCTTGTTCTTATTGATAACATGCTAAATATGTTTAAAACGAAATATATATCTTAAAAGCTTCCAAAATCTCCAAAATCAAACTGATTTTCTTCTTTTTCTATAATTCCTTTTTGTTTTCCATAGAATTCTATCTGGAATATATCTTGCTCTACTGGAATTTCTTTTGGACAAGTCATACTACAGTACTTACAGTGTACACAGCTCGTTATATGGTTTTCTCTTGCAAGAACTATCCTTTCATCTCCAAGGGCATCGTTCTTATCTTTCCAAAATCTATATGTTTTTACATAGTTTATAGGTCCTCCAAAAGGTTCGTCTGTTTCAAAAACAGGACATATACTATAACAAAGTCCACATAGGATACAGTCTGTCTCTTTTTCAAATTTTTTCAGGTCTTCTGGAAAGACTTTTTCAAAAGGCTCTTTTGGTACAAACCATGCCTTTACATTCTTTAATTTTTGCAAGAATTCAGAATGGTCAACTACTAAGTCCTTTATAACTTTTAGATTTTTCATTGGCTCTAAAAATATCTCTTTATCTTTTACAATATCTACTATTTTTGTTCTACAGCCTAGTTTATACTCTTGGTTTACTAGCAAACCACAAGTTCCACAGATTGCGGCTCTACACTGAACTCTAAACCCTATGGTAGGGTCTATCTCTGATTGTATGTACATGAGAGCCTCTATTATGGTAGTTCTTTCGTCATATGGTATTTCATATGTTTCTATTTTTTCTACTTTCCCATCGAACCTTTTTATCTTTATCTTTACTTTTTCCATCTTTTCACCTTTTTATATTTTATATATTTACAATATCTTCAATATAGCCTATATTTTATTCTTATGAAAATAAAAGGTTTTATTGTTGTACTATTATTAATAACATTAACTTACACATATGGTAAAGGGCTAAAAGCTCCTTATTTTGAGTTAAAAGATGAAAATGGGAATATTGTAAAGCTCTCTGATTTGAAAGGTTACGTTAGTTTGATAGTTTTTTGTAAAACCACTTGTAAAGTATGTAAAAAGTACATTCCTTACGATGTTTTGTATGTGTACAAGAAGTATAAAGATAAAGGTTTTAAAACTTTAATTATGGTTATGGATACTGTAAGTCCTCAAAAGGTAAAGAAGATGAAAAGAGAGTTAGGAATAGAGGAGATTCCTTGTATTTTTGCAAATGAAGATATTCTTAGGAAGTACAGGATACTTGGAAGTCCTACCACGTATCTTTTAGATAAAGACCTCTCTATCAGAAGGATTTTTCTTGGAAGACATAGCTACAAAGTTCTAGAAGAATGGATTAAGCGGTTTTTAAAATAGTCAAAGCTCCACAGATATTCTATTTTTCCCTGTCTGTTTTGACTTGTATAGAGCTTTGTCAGCCCTTTCTATGATAGAGTTTAGTGTATCTCCCTCTTTGGCTTGAGTAATACCAAAACTTGCGGTAAATTTTATAAAAGTTCCATCAGTTTTTATATGTCTATTTTCTATGATATGTTTTAACCTTTCTGCTATTTTAACTGCATCTTTAATCTCCACTCCCGGAAGTAATATCCCAAATTCTTCACCTCCTATTCTTGCAGATACAGAGTTAGCTCTAAGGTAATTTTTTAGTATGTTTGCTACTTCTTTTAAAACTAAGTCTCCTACCGGGTGTCCATATTTGTCATTTATCGTTTTAAAGTCATCTATGTCTAACAAAATGATAGAAAATGGATATTTTCTCTCTTTGTAGTCTTTTAGCATATCTAAAAGCGCTCTTTCAAATCTTCTTCGGTTGTATAAGGTTGTAAGAAAGTCTATATTTGCCTCTGTTTTTGCTTGATTTAGTTCTTCTTTGAGTTTTTCTATATCTTGATGGTATCTGTGTAATTCTTCTTTGAGGGTTTTATTTTGCTGTTTTAATTCTTCTAACTCTTTTAATATTTGGTTAAGTGCTTTTGTAATTTCTTCGTTTTCTTTTATTTTTTCTTTGTTTTCTTCTATAACGCTAGAGTGTTGGTCTATCTCTTTTTGATGGTTGTTTATTGATTCTATTATCTCTTTTAATTTTTCATCTATCGTGTCTGCTACTTTTTTCAGCTTTTCTACAAATCCGATAGGTCTTTCTTCTATTGGGAGGTAGCTAATTGTAGAGCTATCTTTAAAAAAGAGGTCTTTGTATAAGCCTAGTATCTCTAAATCTGTAAGTTCTTTTCCTTTTTCATGTAGATAACAAAATATCCTAAACCATCTTTCGTAGTTCATTGGAGATAGAATAATATTATTACGAATAAGGAAATTTATCTCCTTCCTGACTATGTTCATAAGTGTTTTAATATCTTCTGTGGATAACTTTTCGTTATTTAAAAGTTTTTTATATAACTGACAATCTATTATTTTGTTTTCCATTTTTTTTTTATTTTTATGAAGGTTGATAATTTTTTTCGGAGTTTAATATCAAAAGCTTAATCTAAAGGATTTTCTGTGTATAGGTGAAACCCCATATTTTTTTAGTTCTTCTATATGTTGTTTTGTTGGATAACCTTTATGTTTATCAAAGGAATGAGGATATATCTTTGCAAACTCTTCCATTATTTTGTCTCTGTACACTTTTGCTACAATACTTGATGCGGCAACTGTATGACTTATTTCATCTGCCTTTTTCAAAGCAAAACAATAGTATTCTTCCAAGTTTACATAGTCAGAGATTAAAACCTCTATTTTCATTTTTAAATCTCTAACTGCTCTTTTCATGGCTAGTTTGGTTGCGTTTAATATGTTTATCTTATCTATTACCGTGTTATCTACTACCCCTATTCCTACAGATAAGGCAGATTCTTTTATCTGGTAATACAACTCTTCTCTCTCTCTTTTCGAAAGTTTTTTAGAATCTGCTGGTACAAAAGGTTTTATATTACTTGGGAATATCACTGATGCAGATACAACAGGACCTGCAAGGGGTCCTCTTCCTGCTTCATCAACTCCAGCTATGTATCTGAACCCTTTCAATGTTAGGTCTTTTTCTATTTCTAACATTGATTACTGGTTTTGGGAGTTTTCTTGTTTCGATTTTTTCGCGGCTTGGGATTCTTTCCTTCTTTTCATAATTTCCCATTCTTTTATTTCTTTTACCTTGGCGGCTTTTCCTTTTCTCTCTCTAAGATAGTAGAGTTTAGCTCTTCTTACTTTTCCTCTTTTAACTACTTCTATATTTTGAACAGATGGACATGCAAATGGGAATATCCTTTCTATCCCTACTCCATAGGAAACTTTCCTAACGGTAAAAGTTTTACCTGCCCCTGCTCCTTTGATTCTTATTACTACTCCTTCAAATATCTGGATTCTTTCTTTATTCCTCTCTTTTACCTTTACATGTACCTTTACTGTATCTCCAGGTCTAAAATCATATTCTTTCTTTGGTATATACTTTTCTTCTACTTCTTGAATTAAAGCGTTCATAAATCTTTCCTCCAGTATTAAAATCAGACAAGTTTATAGTATATAATAGACAGGCTTTATTTTCAAATCACCATGACAATCCAGCTGATAATATATACCTTCTGTTTTTGTCTTGTCCAGATTCTATACCTAACTCTTCTGCGTAGGTTGTAAATATAAAACTAACGACTGTTAATCTAGCTTCTATCCCTGCGGTAAGATACCCTTGGTAGATACCTGTTCTTACTGTAAAGTTTAATATAGGATTATCTATTACTTTTATCTCCATTCCATATCTAAGTCTTTTTTTGGTGTCCTTGTCTGTATCTATGTTTTTTGTTATATCTATGTAATCTATTCCTAATTTTATGCCTCTATATCCTTTGATAATAGGATTCATACCAAATCCTACATTTATCGTTTGCGGAAATTCTCCTAATTCACCTAAATCAGGATTTCCAATGTTTTGAATAGATATTCCTAAGGTTGGTTTCAGGATAGGTAAGAGAGGAATTCTATACACAGCTCCTATATCAAAAGCGTTTGATTTTCCTTCATCTCCTAAGTCGTCTATAATATAGCTGTCTATTTCGTATCCTTTATATGCTATCTCTCTCGCTGATACATTGTCATATGTAGACCTTCTAAATATATATTTCCACAATAGAGCTAAGGAAAGTTTCTTTTGAAAGAAGTTAAAAGAAACTCCAGCAAAAGGTACTATGTAGTTATCAAAGTATACGTTTATCACGCCTTCTGTATGAGAGTATTTGTATATCTTTGCGGTGTACCGTGTAGATATTAAAAGACCAAAAGAATAAGCTATATCGCTCCCTGTTCTAGAGATAGCAACAACAGTATCCCACCCTGCATGTGCGGTTTGACCGCTGTAGCTGTTTAAAACATTTAAAACTTCTTTCAATCTATCATCTTCTACATAACCGTTCTGATTTCTATCTCCAGTTGATACCGCATCTTGTATGTCATTAAAGAAAGGTATCCCGTTTTCATCATAACTTAGATTAATCCTAAGCATATCTACTAAATATTTGTTCTTCTTATTCAAAGAAATAGAGGCTGGATTGTATAGTACAGATGTACTATAGCCTCCTAAAGCTATATTCACCCCTCCCCTTCCCATAATCCTTGGGTCTTTGTAAATAACTGGGTATTCATATATCTGGGCGTTTGATATTTTTAGTAATACTATGAAAAGCAGTAAAAAAATATAATTTATTTTTCTCATTTAATCCTCTTCCTCTTGGTAGTGGGTTTGAAGGTAATTTATCAAAGCTTCCTCTGTTATTGTAAGGGGAACTATATAGTAATCTAAATCTTCTTCTGTACATGGGTCAGTCCGTCCACATATACAGTCTTCAGGTTTTGGTAAACATATCTCTTTTAAGAAGTCTCTAGAGACTTTTGCCATGTTTGTATCTTCAGGAGCATCAAAAGAACTCCATATAGTTTTGTATGAAGCGTTTAACGAGTATGTAACTGTGTCTATTATAGGAATCATCTGTCCATTTATAAATACAGGACAGGGAAAACAGCTATTTTCATCTGGAGTATCACAAGGACTATAATTTTGGTCACAGTAATTTTCTGTGAGTATTATTTTATTTGTATCTTTACTGTAGAGTTTGTACAGTATCACATCTTCATATATAGAGCATTGGTCTTCGTCACTTTTTATTTTTATCTTTAAAAGAGAATAGTTGTATACATTACCTTGAACATCGATTGTTATATCTTTTGTAGTTAAAAGTAAATTATCAATATCACAGTTATCCCCCTGTGAGTATTTTACAGCACATAAAAGGGCATCAACCTCATCTATTATATTGTTTTGATTTCTATCTTCTGTACAAAAGGTGTACCTTTTAGCCTGCAGTAAAAATTTATTTGCTACCTGTTTTGCAGTACTTCCTCCTTCATTTGCTAACCCTATAAAAAGGGTATGAACTGACTTTGTAAGAAACGATAATCCAGCAAAATAACATATGTCTTGTTCTTTTCTAGTTAGGTCTTCTCTGTACGTATAGCAGTAGGTTACTAAATCATCATCACTATTTATTTGAGAATAAACCTGCAAAGCTTCTTCTATATTTTGCAGATTTTGAGATGAAGCATCTGTAGATAGGTATAGGGATATTTTTCTATATTTTTCATCTTCGGATATTAATTCAGCTAAATATGCAGAAATCTCTAAAAAGTCTACATTTCCTTGAATGTTATATATGAGAGCTTTATTTATGATTTTTTCTTCTTGTGTAAAGTTACAGCTTTCATTTTCTAATATAGAGAGTGCTAACTGAAAGTCTTCATTTTCTATAGCTGATATTAGTTCTATTTTACATTCGTCTTCTTGAGAGTTGTCTGAACTACAGCCAAAAACTACAAAAAGTATAAAGATTAAAAATATTTTTACAGTTTTCATAAAAGTAACCTTTCCTTCAATAGACATATTATTCTTTATTATATACCTTTGTAACACCTCAAAGACCAAAACTCTATCTATTAGGTTCAAACTCACCCCCCTTTTTAATTATATATACTCCTTTTTTGTATCGGCAAGAATATCATAAGAATTATCTTTTTACGATAAGATATATAGAACTTTTTAATAATTTATAAAAATAATTTATAATTTATCCTGTTATGATTAGAATGTTTGTTAAACTAGATTCAGAAATAAGGTCAGTTCAAATCACAGACCTGTCGAAAAATATAGACACCTACCTAAATCAGCAAAATTTAGATTACAGTAATATTCTATGGATAGACCTTTTATATCCTTCTCCAGAAGAGATAAGCTGGGTATCCAAAAATTTTGATGTTGAGTTTCCTACTCGACAAAAAACTAAAGAAATAGAAATAAGTTCAAGATATTGGGAAGATGAAGAGAGCATCACGATAAACACCTATTTCCTTATAAAAGAAAAAGATACAGCTTACAATGAAACAGTTACCTTTATAGTAAAAAGACACCTTTTAATCACCACAAGATATAAAGAACTAAGAACTTTTAATGAATTTATAAAAAAATTGAAAACAAACCCAAAACAGTATGAAGATGGTTTGTACATACTAGCTGGTATATTTGAGATAAGGATAGATTCAGATGCAGACACCTTAGAGTATCTTGCCAAAGAACTTACTAAGTTAAGTAGATTGGTTTTTACAGGTATAGATATAACAGAGCATATCATCGAATCTATATCGGCATATGAAGATTTAAATATGACAATAAGAGAAAATCTCATAGATAAACAAAGAATTCTATCTTCTCTACTTAGAAGCTACAAAGTTCCCAAAAATCTTAGAGAAGATTTTAGAATAATGATAAAAGATGTAAATTCTCTCATAGACTATACCACCTTTAATTTTGAAAGATTAGATTATCTACAAAATACCTTCTTAGGCTTACTAAACATAGAACAAAATAAAGTTATAAAAATATTCACAGTTATGTCAGTTATATTTCTGCCTCCTACTCTAATTGCAAGCATATATGGAATGAACTTTCAAAACATGCCAGAATTATCATGGAAGTATGGCTACCCTTTTGCTATTTTTATGATGATATTGTCTGCGGTTGTTCCTCTCCTTATATTTAAGAAAAAAGGGTGGCTTTAGGAGTACAAACTTGGAAAATACAGATAAAGAATATCTTTTAAATAGAAGGGTAACGTTATTCTTTGGGATTACTTTTTTATTTATATTCTTTGCAGAGATAACTTCAGAGATGCTTAGTTTCTTGCTAGGAGAGAACCTTTTAGCTCCGGGTCAGCTTGTTTTTCACCTTTTTTGTTTCATTGGATATATACTCACTCTTATATATGTTTATAAAAAACAGCTACATATAGAAGAAAAGAATAAAGAGATTATCGAAAGATTAACAAAAACCAACAGCGGTTAAACAAATTGAAACTAAAAAAATAGTTGTTTATAATGGCTAAAAAAGAAAAAGTGGGGAACTATCCATGATAAAAAAAGCCGCAATTTTTTCAATTGCAATACTAACAGCCTCAATACTAACGTCCTGTAGCCAAAAAGTGTCAACTTACGATGAAAAAAGAACATACTATTTGGTAAACTCTATAAAAAAGAAGGTCAAAACATTAGTGTATGTGTATAGAGATGATGGGATAAGAGGAGTCTCAAAACCTGTTAACTGTTTTTTAGATGAGAACTTTATCGGCGTTTTAAACGATGAAACATTTTTAATTGTCCCTGCTCAACCGGGCGCTCACCTTATCTACTGTGGTATAAATGTACCTACTCATGGAGCAAGTTACAGTGACATAAAAATCTTTAGGATAAATAAAGAAAAAGAAGTATTTATAAAAGTATCCCAAGGGGGACTCATAGTTCCAACTCTAAGTATAACAAGAGAAAAATCTCTTCCTTCTGAATTTTTCTATGATTTTAAATTATCAAAAGCTTGTGTTTTTTGCCTTAAGTATTAAACTATGAGCTAATTTCACAGATTCAATAAAAGAGGAAGGGTCTGCTAGACCTTTCCCTGCAATATCAAAAGCTGTTCCGTGGTCTGGAGAAGTTCTAATGAAAGGTAAACCAAAGGTTATATTCACAGCTTTTCTAAAACATAGAACTTTTAAAGGTATAAGCCCTTGGTCATGGTACATAGCGACAAATATGTCAAACTCTTTGCGCCTGCAAAAAGCGGTATCAGCAGATAGGGGATTGGTCACATATATACCTCTTTCTCTTAAAACTTCACATGCAGGTTGAATTATTTCAATCTCCTCTTTTCCAATATTACCGCCATCTCCAGCATGAGGATTCAGTCCTAAGACAGCGATTTTAGGAGATTTTATCTCAAATTTTGTGGTTAATTCTTTATTTATCAGCTCGATTTTGGATATGATTCTTTGTTTTGTTATATATTTTGGAACTTCTTTTAGAGGAATATGGGTAGTAATTAACGCTACTTTTAATTGGTTACAAGCTAGAACCATTGAGTATTCTTTAGCTTTGGAACTTTCTACCAAAAAATCTGTATGACCAGCATATTTGAATCCTGCCTTCATCGTATATTCTTTTGATATTGGAAGGGTAACCAAAGCATCAAGGTTTTTGTTTAAAATATCCTTAGTAGCCCTTTCCAAAAAGAGAATCGATGCTTTTCCTGATTCTACAGAAGGTTTCCCTACCTCAAAATCTCGGTCATAAATATTGATAAGATAGATTCCCTCTTTTTTTATTTCTAAGGGTGTTTTTATCAAAAGAGGTTCAAAAGGTATATCTAACTGTTTTGAAAGTTTATCTAAAATAGATTTAGAACCATATATCACATAGGTAGCTTTGGGTAGATATTTAAGAGATTTTAAAAGAATTTCTGGAGAGATTCCACAAGGGTCTCCTAAGGTAATTCCTATTTTTATCAAATCACCATACAACAACTTTGTTCGCTTTTTCTATAATATCTATTATATCTGTATAAGATACTAACTTGTCCTGTGATATTTTTACTCCTCTTGCTATGGTATCTTCTTCACAAGCATACCAATTATCGAGAGAAGGTGTTCTTAAAACAGCATCTTGTACGAGTATTATAAGGTCTTCTTCATCAAGGAGTTCTAGCTCTGGAAAATCTGCCATTCTTTTTATAATCCAAACAGTGTTTACCATGTTATTACAACCTCTGCATCTTTGACTAAATCGCAAATCTCATCTTTATCTTTTATATGAATTTCAACTCCCCAATCTTTAAATAAAATCCCTCTTTCTCTTACCGCCTCTTTTTCTGCAACTATTTCAGCATTCATCATTCCTAAAGACTCTATCGATTTATCTATCGGCTCTATACCTATTAGTTGAGGCTTCCAGTCAGTAAGAGTGTAAACTCCATCTTTTAAGAAGATAAAGGTGATACGATGTTCTATAGAAGCTCCTACAGCCTGCCTCAATGCCTCAAAAGCTTTCCAGCTAAAAGGATTTGATTTAAGTATAAACACTATATTTTTTTTCTTTGCCATTTTCCTCAATCCAACATAATAACTTTGTCTGCTTCACTCATTAGCTTGGATAAACCGTACATACTACTGCTTTCAGCCCAATCTTCTGGTTTTATTTTTCTCTGATTAGCGTTATGCGCACAATAATAGATTTTTGCTCCTAACTTTGCAAGATTTTTTATTTCCTCTCTAACTAGAGAATACACACCATTTGCCATAAAAAAGAGAAAAACAGTATGATTTCTCTCTATACCTGCATTTGCAAGTTTTACAGCTGTATTAAAATCGTGAGAATATGGATTACTTGCAAGAACTATCAAAAGTTTCATCTAACCTTCCTTACTATAACTTCCCACAGTCCTTTATCTATCTGTTTTACTTCCAAGATGTCTTGACCTTCTTCTTTCATACTTTTAGGCACATTCTCTACTGAAGGCTCATAATCAAGTATAACTCTCAATATCTCTCCGGGATTCATCTGCTCTAAAATCAGTTTACTTTTCACAAAAGTAAATGGACAAACCTCACCTTTTAAGTCTAATTCTTTATCTATCTGTATGTTTTCCATATACACCACCTCTATTTAAAATCTAACATCACAAGCTTGCTCGTACTCTACCAACTCTTTGATTTTAGGATTTTCGCTACATAAAGGGCAGCCCTTATCTTTCCTTAGTTTAACAACATTAAATTCTGTATGAAGAGCATCAAATACCAAAAGTTTACCAACAAGAGGCTCACCTATATCCAAAATCAGTTTTAGAGCTTCATTCGCCTGTAGAGTTCCCATTATACCACCTACAACTCCTAATAGACCTGCCTCTTGACAACTAGGTACTAGCCCCGGAGGTGGAGGCTCTGGAAACAGACATCTATAGCAAGGAGAATTATTTTTATCCCTGTAATCAAAAGTAGTTAGCTGTCCTTCAAATCTTAGTATAGCCGCAGAAACAAGAGGCTTACCTAAAAAGAAACATGCATCATTTATCAAGAATCTAGTAGGGAAGTTATCAGACCCATCTAACACTATGTCATAATCTTTTATTATGTCCATCACATTATTCTTATGTATCTTTTCGTTATGAGCTATAACATTAACATCTGGATTTAAAGCTTGGATAGTTTTCTTTGCAGATTCAACCTTTGGCATTCCTACTCTATCTGTAGAGTGTAGTATCTGACGTTGTAAATTAGAAAAATCAACAACATCAAAGTCTACTATACCTAAAGTCCCTACTCCAGCGGCGGCAAGATAATACAAGGAGGGAGAGCCTAAACCTCCTGCTCCTATAACAAGAACCTTAGAGTCTAATAACTTTTTTTGTCCCTTACCACCTACTTCTGGCAGTATTATATGTCTACTGTATCTTTTAATCTGCTCTTCTGTAAACTGAAAAGACATCTTTCCACCTCAAAGATGTTATAAAAAATAAATAATAATATATAGATTTTTAGGAAGCATATCAATTTCATATGTTTATGAATGTGGGACTTGACTGTTTTTCTTGTTCTAAAATAGGTATGTCTTGACCAGATGGTATACCATGGGTTAGCTCGTCTATCAGGTCTTTAACATGTACTAATCTCTTTACTCTATACCCGTTAGAACCACTAAAAAACAGACCTGTGTCGTATTTTCCTCTATATGCATCTGTGAGCCTTTCAGCTATACAGTAACCGACTTTTTTAGCCTCTTCTCCATGGTTACAAGGAACTATACAGTTTGATATACAGCTTACCTTTGGTGCTGTTCCATTTTGTATATCTTTTATCAGTTTTGTTACTATCCCTCTTGCTGGATAACCAACAGGAGACTTTAGAAGTTTTATATCTTCTTTATCTGCATTTAACAGAACTTTCTTAAAAGTGTTAGAGGCATCACATTCATAAGTCCCTACAAATCTGGTACCCATCTGGACTCCTGCCGCTCCTTGAGAGATATAGTATTCAATATCATCTTTGTCCCATACGCCTCCGGCTACAATAACAGGAAAGTCTCCCCATTTGTCTCTCTCTTGTAGAACTTCAGGAAGAAGATTTTCTAACTGATATTCTGGTTTAAAACAATCTTCATATGGAATACCTTGATGACCTCCAGACTTCGGTCCTTCTAATACTACTGCATCTGGTAGTCTATTGTATTTTCTTTTCCAATGTTTACAGATTACTCTTAATGCTCTTGCAGAAGAAACTATAGGTACAAGAGCTACATCAGGATAACCTTCTGCGTATTCTGGAAGTCTCAAAGGAAGACCAGCTCCAGAAATAATTAGGTCTGCCCCTCCTTCTATTGCATCTCTCGCAACTCTTCCATAGTCAGTGATAGCACATAGAATATTTACACCTATCACGCTTCCTTTTCCAGCTATGTCTTTAGCATCTTTTAATATCTGATGTAGTGCTTCTCTACTGTGAGAATTTTTAGAACCTATAGGGTATCCATTTTTTAGTCTTACTAACTGGGGGTGTCTTGCTCCTGTACCAACAGCAGAGATTACACCAACGATACCATTTCTTGCACAGTTACCTGCAAGATTTTCCCAAGATATACCAACTCCCATACCACCTTGAATTATAGGATACTGAACTTCATGTTTACCAATTCTCAATGCTGGAAGTGCCATAACCTTCTCTCCTGATTATTATTTGTATAGTATAGTATTCGTAAAATACTCAATTTAATCAATTATAGTGCTTTTATAGGATTAATCAACCTGTAACAGTAGGTAGTATATGCTTAGCCTTGAGGAAGTTGAATATCGTCTTATAAAGCTCTGGTTCTCCTGCAGAAAAAGCTAGTTCTGTGACGTATACCTTATTCTTATTTTTATCCCATATACCTTTTGCTATAAAATCTGCTTGGAAAGTACCACTTTTTCTCTTATGCTCATACAACACTATCCCTATAGTCCCAAACTCACCTGCTTTATTTGTCTTATAGACTATGTCTATACCTAACACATTTTTCACCGCAAAATTCTCTAAAAGGTATGATTCTATAGCTTTCTTGATTTCTAATTGTAGATTAAATTCCTCTTTTTGATTATTAAATGTTTTAATAACTGTATTGTCTTTTTTATCTGTTTTAGGTTGTCTGTCTTCATTATCATCTGCGTTTGAAAATTTTATAATTTTTCCCATTATTAACCTCGTAGTTGACTTACTTATTAGAATTACTTAAATATGATATAATGAAGTTTCCTGAAATTTCTAACAAATTTTACGAAAAAAGGAATATTATGAAAATATCGTTATCTGGTTATGACTGGATTGACCTATCGGAAAACAACACGCCACCCCCTCATATCTTACAGAGATTTGGGAAGGTTTTAGGTCAGCTCTTGTACAATAGGAAATCTCTCTTTGAAGAGTTGGAAAAAGACAAAATTACTCCAGATTTAAAGAATCTACTTCATCCTTCTTTGTTTAAAGATATAGAATTAGTAGCCTATTCTCTTGCAGAGGATTTAAAAAAAGGCAAAAAAATAGCTATATATGGAGACTACGATGCAGATGGGATAACCAGCACTGCTCTATTAGCTAATTTTTTTACAGATATAGGTGTAAAGGTAAGTTATTACATACCTAATAGATTCTCTGAAGGGTACGGCTTAAATAAAAAAGCTATAAAAAAAATATCTAAAGTAGCTGATGTGATGATTGTAGTGGATAGCGGTACAAGTTCTTATGAAGAGCTACTATACGCAAAATCTTTAGGATTAAAAGTGTACATCTTAGACCACCATGAACCTAAAGATAAAACATGGAAACAAGAAGATGTGTTTATACTAAATCCAAAACTCCACGATGACTTAAATCCAGTATTTAAACATCTAGCATCTGTAGGTCTTAGTTTCTATCTTATGATAGCACTTCGGTCTTTGCTAAATTTAGACATTAGATTAAAACCTTACTTGGATATAGTATCTATTGGAACAATAGCAGATGTAGTTCCTCTATCTCTTATCAACCGTATCCTTGTAAAGAAAGGCTTAGAAGAGATAAACAAAAAAAAGAGAGTAGGAATCAAAGCTCTTTTAGAGAGTGCCTCTTTAGATAGAGATATTTCATCGATTGATATAGGGTTTATACTTGCCCCAAGACTAAACGCCTCTGGTAGAATAGATGATGCTAACAAAGCAGTAAAACTGCTAATAACAAGGGACTTAAAAAAGGCAAATGCTCTGTCTCAAGAGCTAGATTTTTTAAATAAAAAAAGACAAAAACTTACAGAAGTTGTCTTCAAAGAAGCCCAAGAGATGATAACAGAAGAAGACAAGAACTCTGCCATTGTAGTTTGGTCAGAAAACTGGCATGAAGGTGTAGTAGGAATCGTAGCAGGAAAGCTAGCAGAAAGGTATAGAGTACCTTCTATAGTACTCTCTATAAAAAATGGAAAAGCTATCGGTTCAGCTAGAAGTATTTCTGGAATAAATATCTATGAGAGTATAAAAGATTTTTCCAATATGTTAACAAAATTTGGAGGACACTCTGCCGCCGCTGGACTTAGTCTCTATACTGATAACCTGTCTAAGTTTAAAGAAGCTTTTCAATCTAAAATATACGAACACACAGGTGGAAAACCTGTGATGATAAAAGAATATGACATGTCCGTACCATTTAGCTACTGGAATATAGAGCATATCGAAAGCTTGAAGATTTTGGAGCCTTTTGGAGAGAAAAACCCTTTCCCAAGGTTTCTTGCAAAAAATGTAAGGATAGAAGATTTTATGCTTATTGGCAATAATCAGCAACATATAAAATTTTGGTTTAAAGAAGATTCTAATGCTTTTCCGGGGCTTTGGTGGGGTGCGTCTAAATATATCAAGAACCTATCAGTAGGTACACAAGTAGATATTGTCTATACCCCTCGTATAAACAACTGGAATAATACTACTGGTATAGACTTTATTATAGATGATATAATTATTTATAGTTAGTATATTTTCTGTTATATGATGAAAATCATTTAAAGGTCTAAATGATAACGGTTATCATTTATATCAAAAATTAAAATGGAGGTAGGTAATCATGTCAGAAGTATGTACAGTAGGTATGGAAGTCCCTGATTTCGAGATGGAAACATATGACCCAGAAACAGGGAAGTTTGGTAAATTTTCTCTTGCCGACGCAAAAAAGGAAAATAGATGGACGATTCTTTTCTTCTATCCAGCAGACTTTACTTTTGTATGCCCTACAGAGTTAGCTGACCTAGCCCAAGTGTACCCAAAACTAAAAGAGCTAGGCTGTGAAGTTGTATCTGTATCTACAGACACAAAATTTGTCCACCTAGCATGGCACAGAGATGAAAAACTCCTTGAAGATGTAAAGTATCCAATGGGAGCAGACCCTACAGGAAAAATATCTAGAATGTTTGGGGTGTATGATGCAGAGACAGGTTTAGCTCTTAGAGGTACCTTTATCATAAACCCAGAAGGAAAACTGGTAGGTTCTGAAGTAAACTTCTACAATGTAGGTAGAAATGCTGATGAACTTCTAAGAAAGATGGAAGCAAATGTATATCTTATGTCTCACCCAGAAGAAGCATGCCCAGCCAAATGGGAACCGGGAAAGAAAACCCTCACTCCTTCAGAAGAGTTAGTTGGAAGAGTTGCTGAAGCTCTGGAATAATACAGCAAGGTGGCTTAAAGCCACCCTTTTCTTTTTTTTGGTTTTGATGTAGAATTCCATAATAAAACTAAAATCATTTGGGAAAGTAATGTTTAAACTCATTAGAGAAGTTCCTGCCTACATAGAAATCACCATTACACCTAACCAACTTATATCTATGTTTCCTATAGAACTCCAAGAACACCCAACTATGGGTCAAATCGAGAGAGTATGGAAGACTAATGATAATGTTTTTAGTGTTGATACTCTCTGTGACTGTATTGTGAACCTTTCTAAAAACAGAAAACATATCAAGGTCTGTGATGATAAGATGCTGTCTCTTTTAAATGAGATAAAAGAGTTTGACATAGTACTCTTTTACGAAGGTAAAGAAGATAAATATCAAGTAAAAAAAATATAAAAGGGAGCTTTTAGCTCCCAAATGTTTAGTATTTCCTTTCTTGAGGTTGCCATTTGGTAATTCTTACATCTATATATTCTACTTTTGGACCTTCTGGTGTGTAATAAGTTAGGCTATGTTTTAAAAAGTTCTCATCATCTCTTTTTGGATAATCTCTTCTTGCATGGGCTCCTCTACTTTCTTTTCTAAGAATGGCTGTTGTCGCTATAACTTCAGCAATATCTAGTAGATTACCTAACTCTAGATAGTTTATCAAAGCAGTGTTAAATAACTTTCCACTATCTCCTGGAGCAAGATTATTGTTGTATCGCTCTTTTAATTCTTTGATTTTTTCTAAAGCTTCCTGCATAGGTTTTTCTTCTCTAAAGATACCTACCTTATCCCACATCGTTTGTGCCATCTGTGTCCTAATAGAACCTATCGTTTCTTTACTTTCTTTTTTTAGTAGAGCTTCTATCTCTTTTTTTGCCCTTTCTTCTTCAGCTTTTAGATTAAATGTTTTATCTTCAGGTTTATTTTTTGCATACTCTACTGCCGCCGCTCCTGCAGGTTTTCCAAATACAACTATATCTAAAAGAGAGTTTCCTCCTAATCTATTTGCTCCATGGACAGACACACATGCACACTCCCCTATCGCATAAACACCATCAACAGTGGATAAACTAGTTTTGTAGTCTGTTACATGGATTCCTCCCATAGAGTAATGTGCTGTAGGTCGTACTGGTATAGGCTCTTCAATAGGGTCTACCCCTTCAAAATCTATAGCAAGCATTCTTATCTGTGGTAACCTTTGTTTAATTTTTTCTGCTCCAAGGTGTCTTAAATCAAGATGAACATAAGCATACATACCTTCACCCCAACCTCTACCTTCTAAAATTTCCGTCTCTATAGCTCTTGCTACTAAGTCCCTAGGAGCTAGCTCCATTTTCTCTGGAGCATACCTTTCCATAAATCTTTCACCTTGATTATTTATAAGGTATCCTCCTTCTCCTCTAGCACCTTCAGTAACTAATATACCTGTAGACCTTAAACCTGTAGGGTGAAACTGCATAAATTCCATATCTTTTAGAGGTATTCCAGCTCTATAGCTCAATGCTATCCCATCTCCAGTAGAACCTATCGCATTAGAGTTCCTTACCCAGTAGACTCTAGCGTATCCTCCTGTAGCAAAGATAACAGCTTTTGTTTGGATAGCATGTATTTCACCATTCCTAATATCTATGGCTATTACACCTTTTAGTTCATTGTTATCAACGATAAGCTCATGAACATACCATTCGTTTAGAAATTCAACGTCATTTTTTAGACACTGTTCATACAAGGTATGTAACATAACGTGTCCTGTCTTGTCTGCCGCATAACAAGTTCTAGGAAAACCAGCCCCACCAAAAGGTCTTTGGGCTATTCTTCCATCAGGAAGACGTGAAAAAGGAACACCTAGATGTTCTAATTCATAGATTCTTTTTGGAGCTTCATAACACATGAACTCTATAGCATCTTGGTCTCCTAAGTAATCACTACCCTTTACTGTATCAAAGGCATGTACTTCTGGACTATCTGAAGGGTCTACATTTGCTAAAGCCGCATTTATTCCACCTTGAGCGGCTCCGGTATGAGACCTTGTAGGGTATACTTTTGTTATAACTCCTACTTTAACATCTTTTGCTTTGCTCGCCTCTAAAGCGGCCATTAATCCTCCACCACCAGCACCAACTATAAGTACATCATATTTGAGCATGTTTAGCCTCCTAAAAAGCTATTAAAACTTAGTATGAAATAATTTAAAATTATATCAGAAAACATAAACTTTTTAGTTTAGTGATAAGGAGTTTTTATGGAGATAACAGATGGAGTTTACAAAATTACAGAAAATAGATTTATCTCTGGTAGAACTTGGGTTATGAAAGTACAAGCCCCAAATCTAGTACCTCACATAAAACCTGCCTCTTTTGCTATGCTTAGAGCATCTTTGGATTACCAGTATGACCCTCTTTTAAGAAGAGCTTTTGCTATCGCAGATGTTGTAGATGATGAGTTGTGGTTTTATTACGATGTGTATGGAAAAGGAACAAAACTCCTTACACAGAAAAAATCTGGAGACTACATACAAGTCCTTGCTCCTCTAGGAAATAATTTTTTCCCTGAAGATTATGACCATTATATCCTTGTAGGTGGAGGTATTGGATTTGCAGGATTATCATTATTTATGAAATATTTGAGAGAAAAGGGGAAATCTTTCAAGGCTCTATACGGTGTACGAAGAAAAGAACAACTGTCTATGTTAGAGTGGATAGAGGAGAACAATTTTGATGTGATTATATATACTGAAGATGGTAGTTTCGGGAAAAAGGGACTGATAACTCAAGATTTAGAAAAGTTTGCAAAGGAAAAACCAAACACCGCTCTTGCGGTCTGTGGTCCCTATGGAATGATGAAAGCTGTTGTTAAGCTGGCAAAGAAGATAGATGTTCCCTGTTTTGTTTCTCTTGAAAGCAAGATGGCATGTGGTTTTGGTATCTGTATAGGGTGTGTTGTAAAAGATACCGAAAAGAATACATATGTTAGGGTCTGTTATGAAGGACCTGTATTTGATGGTTTTAGGATAGAGTTATGAATAGACCAATCCTGTTTTTTTTCTTTTTTATATTGCTGTTTTATTCCTGTGGAGAAAGGGTAGAATCTGGAAAAGTAGTAGATATTGTCTATCCTTCTGACAAGATGGAAGTTCCTTATAATTTCTATGTTTTAGCTGTTTCTATTAGCTGGGAAGATACTTTTGTATTTAATCCTTTGCTGTTTGGACAAGTTAAAACTATCAAACCAAAAGGACTAAAGGGCAGTCTGTATCTAGACAAAAAACTTATAGTAAATACCAAAGAAGCAAAACATCATTTTGTTAAACTGTCTTCTAACAATGGAGAACATTCTATAACTTTCAAAGCACAAAATTTAGACAAAACTATTTCTGTAGTAGTGAAACCTCCAAAAATAAAGTTTGAAAGGGAGAAAAAAGATTTTCTTCAAATAGAGAATAATATCCGCTCACTGATATTAAAACATTTCAAATGGTCTGATAAAGAAAGATTCATAAGGAATGATGGATTTAGGCTAGTTCAGATAGTTTTGAATAGAGAAAAGGCTCTTCTTATCTGGAAAAAGATTTATAGCTACAAATCTTTTTTTCACTTTAGTTTTGTAAGTTATAAGCCTAGCATAGATGAGAAAGAGTTAGATAACGAATTTATCCTTCCTCCTCTGTACAAAGACAATCAAGAGCTTTTCTTCTATGCAGGTGAGGGAGCTGTATCCTCTTGTGGAGATAGCTTTTTATTTCGGGTGTTAAAAGATGAAACTGTTTTACTTTATAGACTGGATAACAACGGCTCTTTTTCCCAAAAAGAGATTTCTCTATATCAGTATGCTGATAAAAATGATAAGCTTATGACTCCTACATATAAGTATCCGAGTTTTTATCATGTGTCTTGTGCTGAAGGTTTTGAAGCTTTGGCTTTTCCTGTTTACAGTGATTATAATCTAGATTATAAAGTTGTACTATTTAAAGATAAAGATTTTGTAAAAAGTTTTAGGTTTATAGATTATGATAATTTCAAGTTTAGATTTTTCTTGTCTAAAAGAGGCTCTGTTTTGGTTCAAAAGATTCCAGAGAAAATCTTTTTTAAGGAAAAACACCGCTTATTCTATGCTAGAGAGGGAATAAAAGAGATTCTTATCCCTTTACCTTTTGATACAGATTATTATCCGATAGATGAAGCTTATGTTAATATAAAAGGTATCTATTATCCGCCTAAAATCAAAATAGACACTCTTTACCTAGAAAAACGGTATATGTCTATCCAAATATTTGATAAAAGAGGCACTTTTAGCATTAAAGAGTTATAATATAGTTATAAGTTTATAAAATCCATGAAATTTTGGAGGTTAGCTTTGGAGCTACTGTATATACTTCTATCTATAGCCCTTGTTGTAGACAGTATCCTTTTGATAATTATCATTCTTATGCAAAAAACAAAAGGAGCAGAAATCGGTGCTGTTTTTGGTTCTGGGGCGGCGGCGGCAGTCCTTGGAGCAGGAGCGGCTAACATAATAACTAAGATAACCTACTGGTTAGGTGGAATATTTTTGGCTCTTGTCTTTAGTTTAACTTTGATACACCATAAATTGGTCAAGTCTCAAACAGTTATTGAATCAATCCCTATAGAAACTAAAATAGATTTAGAGCCTAAAAAACAAGATACATCACCTCCTCCCCCTGCTAATCAAGAATCTAACTCAAAAGGGGAATAAGTAATGCCCGAAAAGTTAGTTATATACATTCCTCTATATTTTCTTGGTTTGGTAGCTGGTTTTTTCTATTTTTACCACATGTGGAAAAGCCTTGTAGAGTACGGGGCAAACAAAAAAAGACTTATGTTTAGTATGTTTTTTAGACTCCCCTTTCCTATAGTAGCGGTTCTATTAGGAAGTTTGGCTGGTATAGGTGGAATCATAGCTGTTTTACTTGGATTCACTACATTTCAGACGATTTTTCTTATCAAAAGAGGTACAAAGCTAAAAAAAGAAGTAGAAGAGGAGGCTAAACAATACCACCAAAATGAAGAAGGAAACCTTAGAGAAAATTCAGCAAAATAGAACATCAGATAAGGAAAAATTTTCTCCTATATCTAAAATAAAAAATGGTTTTATAAATTTTTTCCAGATTTTAAATAATGACCTTGTACTCTTTTTTGAACAGTTTTATAAAGCTGTTCATGTATTTTTAGCTATTGTACTTATTATCATCTCTTTTGCTATAGGTGTGTGGTTTTTTCATGATATTTACAAATTAACTACTGGTGATATAGCAAGTGGGGCTTTGAGGCTTCTTGGGACAGCCCTCATACTTTGGCCTTTATCAGAGCTTTTAAAGGCAGAGATACAGCTTCTAAGAGGACAAACGATTAGTATAAATCTCTTTGTAGATATTGCTATTGCTAGTGATATAAGAGCTATACTTATAAATCTTTCGGAGCATGGTCCTTTAGAGTACAGCTACTTTTATGTGATTACCCTTTTTATCCTTGCAGTGATTAGATTTATGGTTAGTTATGCAGAAAACAGGATTATTCAAAAATGAATGAAACTTTTTTATTAATTGTTATCTTTGTTTTTGGAACTATGATAGGGAGCTTTTTAAATGTGGTTATCTATAGACTTCCTAGAGGAAAGTCTGTAGTTTTCCCTTCTTCTCACTGTACATCTTGTGGTTACAAAATAAAATGGTATGAGAACATACCAGTATTTTCGTACATCTTTTTGAAAGGAAGATGTAAAAACTGTAAAACACCTATATCTATGCGTTATCCACTTATAGAAGTGTTAACAGGTTTTTCTGCTGTTGCTGTATATCTAAAGTCAGGTTTTTCTATAGAGTCTGTCTTTTATTTCATATTTTTATGTTTAATAATATCTATCATCTTTATAGATATTGATTTTAGAATCATTCCTGACGAATTAAACCTTATAGGGTTTTTAACAGGTCTGACCTTTTCTTTATTTAGAGAAGATTTTTCTATTTTAGATGCGGTTATTGGCTCTGTCGTTGGAGCTGGTTTTTTGTATGTAGTTGCTTACCTGTATCTCAAACTTAGAGGTATAGAAGGTCTTGGGTTAGGAGATGTTAAGATGCTAGCATTTGTAGGAACTTATCTTGGTTGGTTTGGTTCTCTGTTTACTATATTTTTTGGTTCTGTATTAGGTGTTCTCCTTGGGGTAGGGATTTCTCTTCTTAAAAAGAAAAAATACGAAGGTCAGTTAGAGATACCTTTTGGTCCCTTTCTTGGTGTAGCTTCGGTAGTGTACCTGTTTTTTGGAGAAAAAATAAAAGATTTTTACTTTGGAGGCATGATGTAATGAAGTACAAAGTAAAGTTCAAGGTTTGGCTCGAGAAAGATGGTGAAATTATAATGGGTCTTGGCAGAGAAAAATTACTCAAAGCTGTAAAAAAACACGGCTCTATATCAAAAGCGGCAAAAGAAGTAGGTATCTCTTACAAAAAAGCTTGGAGCTATATTAAAGCTATGGAGAAAAGACTTGGGAAGAAATTAGTAGAAACCAAAATAGGAGGAGCTGGCGGTGGTGGTTCTAGATTGACGAAAGAGGCAGAAAAACTCATCAAGGAGTTTGACAAGATACTAGACAAGATAGAAAAAGCTGTAAATGAGACAAACAAAAGAAGAAAGAAAAAATGAACCCAAATCTAATCTATGTAAGGAAAACATATTTTAGCTTTTTGTTTTCTTCTTTTATATTTTTTTCTATGCTTATTTTGATAATCGGCAAAAACACAAGTCCATTAAACATTACAGGCACTTTTAAGATAGTGTCTGTACTTTTAGCTTTTATTCCTACAGGTCTGTTTTTGTATAGGTGGAAAAAAAGAAAGGTGGATAAAAAAACTTTTTTAAAATTATGTATTATTGGGTACATACCTATAGCAGTAGGCACTTTTTTTTCTATTTTTTATAAAAATTACCTTTATTTTGTTTTACTGTTTCCTATTTTCTTTTTATCATATTTAGTAATAGTACCTACACAAAATTTTATTGAGGACTAAAATGGACTATCAAGAAATCATCAAATCTGCCAAAAAAGAAGGGAAAAAAATCGTTTTTACTAATGGGTGTTTTGATATTTTGCATGCTGGACATGTGGATTATCTAGAGAAAGCAAAAGCTCTTGGAGATTTTCTTGTAGTTGGTCTAAATAGCGATAAATCTATATCTAGAATAAAGGGAAAATGTAGACCGATAAATCCTCAAAACTTTAGAAAAAAAGTTTTAGAAGCTCTAAAACCTGTAGATTTGGTAGTAATTTTTGACGAAGATACCCCAAAAAGATTAATAGAAGAGATAAAACCTGATGTACTGGTTAAAGGTGGAGATTGGAAAGTAGAAAACATTGTCGGAGCTGACTATGTAACCTCTTATGGAGGTACAGTTAAAACTATAGATTTTATCTACGACATATCTACAACAAAAATCATAGAGAAAATAAAAAGTGGAAATTGCTAACCAGATTACAATCCTTCGTATATTTATGATACCTATATTTATAATATTTCTAGGATACAATCAACCTCTGTATGCGTTGATAGTTTTTCTTATAGCTGGTATAACAGATGCTCTAGATGGGTTTTTAGCTAGAAAGTTAAACCAAGTAACTACTATAGGCAAAATCCTTGACCCTATAGCAGATAAAGCTCTTTTACTGTCTGCTTTTATTTTTATATACAACTCAAACTTAGATGTAAAATTCCCTTTCTGGTACATTGTTATTGTAATAAGTAGAGATTTATACATTTTGGTTGGAAGCCTTATAATTTATCTATTAAAAGGGCATATAGATATAAAACCGTCTATACTAGGGAAAGCTACTACATTCTTCCAGATACTATCTGTTATCACTGTACTTATAGCAAATATAACCTTTGTACCCTTTGAAGCTATTTATGGTGTTATTTATATAGCAACGATATTTACATTTGCCTCTGCTATTGGGTACACTTATGAAGGGATAAGACAGCTAACAAATAATGAAACATAAGTTTATAATAAGATGGACGAATTAAGAGATTATTTAAACATTTTAAAAAGTCTTGGTTTTAACGAAATCTTTATAGACAAAGAGGAAAAAAGCGTGGAAATTCAAGAAAAAGTAAAACTGTTAGAACAGATAGCACAGCAAATTAAAAACTGTACCAAATGTGACCTTCACAAAAGTAGAACAAACCCAGTACCCGGAGAAGGAAATCCAGATGCAAAACTTATGTTTGTAGGAGAAGCACCCGGCGGAGATGAAGATAAACAAGGAAGACCCTTTGTAGGAAGAGCTGGAAAATTATTGACCAAAATGATAGAAGCAACTGGACATAAGAGAGAAGAATTTTTTATAACCAATACTGTAAAGTGTAGACCTCCAAAAAATAGAACACCCACCCCTTGGGAGCAGGAAGCTTGCTGGGAATATCTAGAGAAACAGATAGAGATAGTAGACCCAAAAGTTATATGTCTTTTAGGGGCGGCGGCTGGTTACGCTTTTTTAAAAAGACCTGTAAAAATAACAAAAGAAAGAGGACAGATAATAAAATGGAATGGTAGGATTTTATATCTTACTTATCACCCAGCATATATACTTAGGAATCTACAAGCTGAACCTATCTTACTACAAGACATTAAAAGAGCTATAGAACTCGCCTATTCACAGGAGGAGGTTTAAATTGATAAAAATAGATTACACAAATGTGATGGCAGAAACTATTGGAGAAAGAGACGGTATCTTAAGGGAAGAATTACTATCTTTTAGGCACTTTATAGTAGATATTCATTCAAAAATCCAAAAAGAGAAAGAAAAAAAATTCTTCTTTACAAAACTTCCATATCAAGACACTTACGAAATTGAGGAATATGCCTCATACATAAGAAAAGAGTTTGATTACTTTGTTCTTATAGGAATTGGAGGTTCATCACTAGGGGCGCAAATGCTCTTTGAGAGTTTGACATGGTTAAACCACAACCATTTTGATTTCCCAAAATTTTACGTATTAGACAATGTAGACCCAGAAAAATTTGAAGCTGTAATGGAAAGAATAGAGATAGAAAAAACCTGCTTTAATGTAGTTACAAAATCAGGTTCTACAGTAGAAACGATAGCAAATTTTGCAATAGTGCTTGACATACTAAAACAAACCATCGGCAAAGACTACAAAAAACATCTCGTTTTTACAACAGACCCAGAAAAAGGATTTTTAAGAGCATTTGGAAACGAACATGGAATAAAAATGTTTGATATACCTCCAAAAGTAGGAGGTAGGTTCTCTGTTCTTTCGGCAGTAGGTCTGCTACCTGCAGCAGTAGTTGGTATAAAGATAGACCAACTGTTAAAAGGTGCTAAAAAGATGGATTTGATATGCTCTATAGAAGAACATGTAGAGCATAACCCTGCATATCTCATTGCTGTACTACACTATCTAGCCAATATGAGAAGAGGAAAAAATATAGCTGTTATGATGCCGTACGCACAAAGACTTACCGCTTTTGTTGATTGGTGGAGACAGTTGTGGGCAGAAAGTTTAGGAAAAGACGGCTTAGGGCAGACTCCAGTAAAAGCTCTAGGAACTGTAGACCAGCACTCACAAATCCAGCTATACAGAGATGGACCAAGAGATAAAATAATAACTTTCATTCAAGTAGAAAATTTTGAAAGAGACCTAAAAATTCCAGAAAATATCCCTGAAGAAATATCCTATCTAAAGGGACACACTTTAAGTGAAATCTTAAACAAAGAACTTCTCGGTACAAAAGCCGCATTAATAAAAAGTAAAATACCAAACCTAACAATCACTTTAGATGAGATAAACCCTTACAATATAGGTATGCTCATATATATGTACGAATTAGCTACCGGATTTTCTGGATATTTATATAAGATAGACCCATTTGACCAACCAGCAGTAGAGGAAGGGAAAAACTTTACATATGCTCTCATGGGGAGAGAAGGTTTCCAACAAAAACTAGAAGAATTCAAAGAGTTATACAAAGAGAAATATAAACTTGAAATTCAGTAATCGATGAATATATTTAGCAAAAATTTAAAATAACAAAACGAAAACATGAGGACAAAAGATTTAGAGCTATTAGAATACAGTAAATTTTTAGAAAAATTAGCTGACTTTTCTCTGAACGAAAAGACAAAAGAATATATCCACAACCTAAAACCTACATCAAACTATGAGCAGATAAGAAAAATTCAACAACAAACCCAAGAATTTTTGGAAATCTTTAACAAAGAAGGTTTCTTCCCTCTTTCTGAATACCCAAATCTAGAAAACACTCTTAAACTCTTATATATAGAAGAGAGCATCTTATCAGCTAAAGAGATACTAGAGATAAAAAATCTACTATCTATCTCAAGACAGATAAAAAAATTTTTAAGTCCTTATATAAAACACACCACATATATATATCCCCTATACAAAAACCTTTTTTCATCTAGAGAATTGGAAAAAATAATAGATGACAGTATCGACAAATTTGGTATGATAAAAGACAGCGCAAGTAAAGACCTATCAACAATAAGAAACAATATTAAAAAATTAGAAAACAGAATTACTCTAATCTTAGAAGATATACTAACCAGCTCAAGATACACAGATATTATCCAAGATAAAATCATAACCCAAAGAAAAGAAAGATTCGTTATCCCTGTAAAACAGACCTTCTCTTCTAAGCTAAAAGGAATTATTCACGACAGGTCTTCATCAGGTCAAACACTCTTTGTAGAACCAGAAAACATCATAAACCTAAACAATAAACTAACAGACCTAAAACTAAAAGAACACTTAGAAATAAAAAAGATTCTTAAATTTTTAACAAACTTATTTAGAGGCAGATACCCTCAAATATCAAAAACTTATCATGCTATCGTAGATTTTGACCTACTATACACAAAAGCAAAATTTGCCAAAAAATACAGAGCTATCTTTCCTCAAATCAGTGAGGAAATCTCCCTAAAAGAAGCAAAACACCCGTTGTTTTTATTAGATAACAGAAACTTTATACCTATTGACATAAAAATACCTCACAAAAGAAAAGGTCTAGTAATAACAGGACCAAATACAGGAGGAAAAACAGTAGCTCTGAAAACTTTAGGTCTTCTATCTCTACTAAATCAAACAGGTATCCCTATACCTGTAGAAGAAAACAGTAAACTTCCAATATTTACAGGAATCTATGCAGACATCGGAGACATGCAAAGTATAGAACAGAACCTATCTACATATTCAGCACATATAAAAAATATTAAAGATATACTAAACCATACAGATGACAAAAGCCTAGTCTTATTAGACGAGCTTATTCCCGGAACAGACCCAGATGAAGGTTCAGCAATCGGGATAGGAATACTAGAGAACCTAAAAGAAAAAAAAGCATACATATTAGCAACAAGCCATTTTAAACAGATAAAGATATATGCACTTTCACAAGAATACTTTGAGATAGCTTCAGTAGGATTTGATAAAAAAAACTTATCTCCCACTTATAAAATACATTACAAATCCATTGGAGAAAGCATGGCTTTTTATATAGCCAAAAATTTAGGTATAGAACAAAAAGTTCTCGATATCGCACAAAAATATCTAGATAAAGATTCAATCAAACTAGATAAAGCGGTAAAAATATTAGAGACATACCAAAAAGAGTACCAGCAAGAACAGGTTAAACTAAAAAAACTCACAGAACAACTACAAAAAGAGATAGCAAGATATGAAAATCTCACAAAAGAACTCCAACAAAAGAAAAAAGAAAAATGGAAAACCGAGTTGCAAAAAGCAGAAGAATTTTTAAAACAACTCCAAAAAGAAGGACAATCTATTATAGAAAAAATAAAAACAACCGCTTCAGGAAAAGATTTAGAAAAATTCCTAAAAGAAAAAAAAGGAGAGATAAAAGAACTTCTACCTCCAGAAGATACACATATAAAAGAGCCTCTCCTCACAGTAGGAGATTTGGTAAAACTAAAAGGAAAAGGTAGTACTGGAGAAATCCTTTTGATAAAGGACAACAAAGCTTACATAGAATTTAACGGTATAAAATTATGGGCAAAACTATCTGATTTAACAAAAGTAAATCCTCCCTCTACTAAGAAAAAAACAAAATTCGTTATAAGCAAAAAAAGAAATTACGTAAAACCAGAGATAAAACTGATAGGAAAAACAAAAGAAGAAGCGATAAGAGAGCTTGCAAAATATCTAGACAAAGCCGTTACAGAGGGAATACCTACAGTAAGGATAATACATGGATACGGTTCTGGTATTCTTAGAAAAGCTATAAGAGAGTACCTAGATAGAACACCTTATAACATAAGTTACGAAGACGCCCCATATCACGAAGGGGGAATGGGAGTAACCATAGCTCATTTAAGATAGAATCTATCTCTTCTTTTTTAGAAACAGTTCACTCACAACAAAACCTATTATACCTATCGTAATAGCCGCATCAGCTATATTAAAAGCTGGCCAATGATATTTCCCAATGTGGAAATCAATAAAATCTCTAACAGAACCAAGAATTATCCTATCATACAGATTCCCAATAGCACCTCCAGCGATAAGAGCAAGAGAATAAAGCTCCAACTTAGAAAGCTGACTTGCTTTTTTATAAGCATAAAATATAGTAGCAACTGCGGCTATAGAAGATGCACCAATAAGAATGAGCTTTCTAATGTATTCTGGAGCTTGTGCTAAAACTCCAAAAGCCGCTCCCTTATTCCACACAATTGTAAGGTCAAGGATATTAGGTATTATAGTGATATTCCCTACCCCGATAAACTTAACAGCTATCCATTTTGTAATCTGGTCTAGTAAGACTATAAAAACAACTAAAGTTATAAATTTATGAAAAGCTGTCACTCTATAATATTCCTATCCTCATCATTATCAAAAGTAGTATTTGGAATGATATTATAATAACTCAAATCATCGTTCGAAGAAAACATCTTCATAGTTTCCTCATTTTGACTACAGTCTATACATAGTCTAACCCAAGGTATAGCATCTAATCTTTTATCTCCTATATCAGCTCCACATTCTTCACATATTCCATAAGTACCACTTTCTATCTTCTTTAAAGCTAAATCTATAAGAAAAAGAGTCTCTCTCTCTGCATGAGTTAGTTTGTAGAAAGTTTCTCTATTGAGTTCTGAAGTAACCACATCAGCCGCATCTTCAACACCATCTTTATTATTTAGTTCTTCTGCGGAAGTATTGTTTAGATGCTCTATGATAAGAGCCCTCTTTTCCAAAAGTTCCTTTCTTATCTTCTCTAAATCCATGGCACTCCTCCCTAAAACTAATTGAGTTATTAAAATAGTATCAAAACTAAATTTTACAAGCTTCGACCTATCTGCATACTCTCTAGCAAAGATTGTATAACTTCCTTATCTACTTCTTCATATTCGTATATCTCTATGTTATCCTTTAAATGTTCCTCTTTACTCATACCTACAAGCATTGTACCCATATCTAAGGTACTTCTTACAAACTGTAAAGGTACCAAATTTTCTTTTGGTACTTTTAGAACCTGTTTTAGCTTAGAATTTATGTTATTTAGTAATCTTCCTTGGAGTAAAGGTGCACTGGTATATGTGTATATACCTAATAATTTAGCAGTCTCTAATACTGAATACTTTTTTCCTTTTATCGTTTGATTCTTGAAAAGGAAGGCTTCAGGCATTGCTAAGTTATAAGGGAGCTGGATAAATCTAAAATGATGGTTTTCTCCACCTACTTTTTTAGCTATTTCTAAAATCTCTACCAAATCTAAGAACTGAACATGATTTTCAGGTACTCTAAAACCATTCCACGTAGCAAACCCATAGAACCTTAACTCTCCTTTTTGTATTTTTCTTTCTAAAATAGAAAAAATTGCCTCTAGTTTTTCATAAAATTCTTTTACTGAATATGTCTGAAGTTGGTCTTCTGGATTATGGATAAAATAGATGTCTACATAAGAAGTATTTAAATTTTCTAGACTTTTATTAAAAGACCATTCTATATACTTTGGAGTAAGTACATTTCCAAAGGGGGTTATATCTTCTTTTGATATTATCCCAGTGTCAAGTAACTGACTTTTGAACCATTGTTTAGGATTATCCCCAAAATTAGAGTCTACAGGTATATATCCTCCTTTTGTAGATAGGATAACTCTGTCTCTGTCAATCTCATCTAGAACCTTTCCTATAACTCGTTCACTTCTCATATTACGGTAATTAATAGCGGTATCTACAACATTTATACCAAGGTTTATCCCTGTTTTTATCGTTTTATAGTATAAATTGTCTGTATATTCGTCAGGAGTTCCTAGATAAGTACCTATTCCTATTTCGGAAAAACTCATCTGTAAAAAATCTTTATATACCAAAATATCCCCCTAATCTTAAGCATGGATTATATATCATTTTGTTCTCTTTATTCAATCGATTGATGTCTTCTTTTTATATTTTCAATCCATTCTAAGAAAAATGCTAAAAATATTCCAATAAATAGAGAACCTACACCTGCTACCGCTACCATTAATGCTTTCTTCGGCTTTATCGGTTTGTCAGGAATAAAAGGTTCATCTATAATCTGTACATAGAGGCTTTTTTTGGCTTCTTCGAATTTTGCCTGTTCATAAGCTTTTAGTAAGGTCTCATAGATAGCTTCAGAAGTTTTCAATTTTCTAAGAAGGTCTAAATACTGGGTCATTTTTTCTGGAACATCTGCTATAGAAGGAAAAGCTCCTTTACTTTTTTCTTCTAATTTTTTTATCTGGGAATCTATAGCTTTTAACTGCTCTCTTATCATCTGAATCTTAGGGTTATTATCTGAAAGAGCTGATTCTAACTGTCTTAACTGTACTTGGAGACTTATCTTTTGGGCAATGAGACCAGCATAGAGTTCCATCGTTCCTTTTAACTGTTCTTTAGGTTCTATCAACTTTGTTTTTCGCTGAAATTGGGCAAGTTCATACTGATACTTTTTCAATCTTTCTTCTTCTTCTTTTAACTGTTTTTCCAGAAAGATTCTGTTCATTTTTGCAACTGTTAGGGCTTTCTCATTTAAGATTTTTTGTAATTCTTGAATGTATGCATTTACTATTTGAGTTGCTATCTTAGGGTCTTTAAAATCTACAGATATAGAGATAACTCCCGTTTTTTTATCTTGGGTTATAGAAAGTATTTTTTCAAATTCTTCTATAGCTACATTTAGAGGTCTCCTATCTTCAGACACATCTTTAGCTAATATAGCTATAAGGTCTAATCTTTTAATAACATTTTCTTTTATCGTTCTGCTGTTTAAAACAGCCAGAACCTTTTGAGATTCATCACTTTCTCCTAAAGAGATACCAGCTAAACCTGCTACTGCCGCAAGACTTCCAAGACTCCCAAGAGATGATTTACTGTCAGATATAGGAATAACCGTTGCGGTTGACCTGTATATAGGGGTCATGATAAAGCTCACTACCACAGTTAAAACAACCACTGAAAAAAACAAACCTAAAATTAACTTTTTTCTTTTTTTTATAACAAGCCAAAGTTCGTATAAATCAATCTCATCATCTTCATAGTAAGGTTCACATACTTGCTTGGTTTTTGATTCTTCTTGGTTCACTATATAGTTTCCTCCTAAATTCTGTAACTAAAAGAAAATCCTAATATATAGAAAGTTTTATCCTCTTCAACCATATCAAATTGAGTAGGAAGAGGATTTTTATCATAGTTATCTGTTTTATCCAATCTAAAGAAACCTTCTAAAATAAAATTACCTATTTTCTTGTTTACAAGAAATTGAGCATAATACCTTGTCATCTTAATAGGAAATTTTACAGCAACTCTATCTCTTCCGGGCTGTTTAAATGCCCCTAATTTGTACTCTACAGATAGAGTGTTATCAAAGTAGTATCTATGTTTAAAAAATAAACTCTGTATATTCCTACCGTATGGATAGCCAAGAGAAACTCCTTTATATGTATAACCTTCATAGTTATAAATGTGGTGAATAAAAACTCTATCATCTGTACTTGCATATTCTAATCTAAATATAGATTTTTGAGTTGACAGCAAAAATCCTACCTGATAGCACCAGTAATGGAACTGAAACCCAAATGGAAGTCTAAATTCTCCATTTTCTTCCTCTTGCCAAAAAGCTGTAACATCAGAACCTCCTTCTAACCAATAGAACTTCGCTATCTTTACATTTTTGAACCATTTTTTCAATGGAAGATATAAAGATATATCCCATTGAGCTAGGCTATCGTTATCAAACTTACTATAAGAGACGTTATCTTTTGAAGAAGTTATTAAATCCCAGTACTCTAAAAGGCTATATCCTGGTCTACCGTCACCTCCATAAAGGGTTGTTTTTGTCCCTCCTATCTCTAGCCAATCTTTCGGCTTCCATGTAATTCTTAGAGCTAATATGTTTGGGTTATCTACATCTTTTCTGTCTTCTACAAGCCAACCTCTCAAAAATACAAAATCCCATTTTCCTAAAAAATTTAAGGATTCTTCAGTTTGAATCTTCACCATAGGAAAAGGATACGCGTTATTTGATAGTAGCATTCCATACTCACCAGGACCGAGATTAACGTTATCTCTACCTAATTCTACTGAAAGCTTCCAAAATTTAAACTTAAGATACCATCTTAGAAACTCAAATTTAGCATACTTTTTGTTCCAATTTTGTCTAAACTGGTAGTAAACGGCAAAGTTTTCTCCTATAGACAAAAGCCCATCTTCTATGAGAAAAAGGTTAACACCTTTTCTTAGCTTTAAACCTGCCTGACCTTCTATAAAAGAATACTCTTCATTTGTGATGTATAGCTTCGTTGTAAAACTATTTAGGGGTTTTATATATCTAAAAGGATACTCAAAAGTATTTAGATAAGGTTTTACCCTATCTACATTTTCTCCGAGTAACATAATTGTTTTATACCCACTAAAAGGTTTTATTGTTACTGTATATCTTTGAGAAGAAATAGAAGAGACAGCATTATCGTAAACTTCTGTTTCTTCTGTATTTAGGTTTATCAAAGGATTTGAATATCCAAAGGTAACTACCAGTAATATGTATAAGTATATATACCTAAATTTCATTTTTTCCTCGTATCCTATAATCTTTGTGCTAATACAGCGGTTGATAGAGCTTGGAATATTATCTGGGTTATATCTCTAAGAAGAGGTCTCCACAAAATCGGTACCTTTATTTTTGTAGGAACTACAATAGTATCTCCTTGTTCCAAAGTTAAACTGTAAAAATCTCCACCAAAAATCAATTTGTCTTTCTTCCATCTTACAAAAGTAAAAGAATTACTCATAGACCTACGAGATATAACCCTTCCATTTGCCTTTATAATAAATAAATCAGACTCTTTTGCATTTTCTTTTAATCCTCCTACCTCTTGAAGGTAATCGATAACTTTCCAGTCCTTCTTATACGGCAGAGAAATCTGATTGTACACTCCTCCTAAAACCAAAACATAACTAGGTTTAGATGGTATATATATAAAATCTCCATCTTGCAGAATAATGTTATCTTCGGATTTTTTCAGTTTATCTAAACTACTTGGAATCTCAAGAGCTATCCTCCCTAAGCCTATCTGTGCCTTTCTCTTTAGAATGTCAAACAGTTTTTTTTGTTTTTCTAAGGTAAGTTTTACAAGTTGCTGTTCTTCTGGAGTAGCTCCTGCCGCCGCTAAACCTTCTTCATTTTGGGTTATAGATTCCTCCATTGCAAGGAGTGATGCTTCTAGCTGTTCCTGTTGCAATCTTTTTGCACTTTCTCTTATAAAGATAAGGGCTTGTGGATATGCATCTTCAGTATAACCTCCTGCTAAAACAAGCAAATCATAAAGTCTCATACCAGATTGGTATTTATATATCCCCGGTTTTTTAACTTCACCTAAAACTTGAACAACTTTATCTTTTTCTGTATCTTCTGTCTTTTTTATAACAATTTTATATCCGGGTTTTAGCTCTATATTAGCCTCTTTATATCCCTTTATAAGAAGGTCATACAGGTATACTATCTGTTTTACTTCTCTGTACTTTTCTTGAATTTCGGCTACAGATATATCTTCTCCTTCTTGAGAATTTTCTGTAGGAAGATTTTCTTCTTTTTCTTGCTGTAATATTTGTTCATCATCATTGTCAGTTTCTAACATAGAGATTGTTTCTTTTTGTTCTTCTTGAATTTTTTCTTCAAAAATAACTGCCTTTAGATTTCTTATTTTATCTTTAAACTTTATATCTCTTAAAACTTCTATAAGAGTAATACCTTCATAAAACGGTATTAACTTCGTTTCATAGACTTCTCCACTAACCTCTATAGGTTTGTAAACCCATTTTGGGAACAGTCTTACCTCGTCCATAGCTTGTAAGTTTATATCTTTTATCCCTTTTAAAATCTCTTCTGGAACAAATGTTATTATCTGATATTCTAAATCAGGATAGCTTTTTCTAAGAATCTCCCCATACTTTAGGTCTGTATCTATTAACAACTGGTTATAGGTTAAAATCTGTGAAAGTTTTAAACCTTGTTTAAATGCATAAGCTCCAGAGTATTTCACATTACCAGAGATTATAACCACATCTTTAAATTTGTTAAAATCAATAGACTTTAAATCACCAAATTTGTAGAACCTTACAGTATCGTTTGATTTTAAGCTTATATCAGAACTTCCATTTAAAATATCCAAAGGTTTAAACGTTACATATTCAAAAGAGCCGTCTTCTTTTACCCTCTCTATCTCTCCATAAAACAAATTAGTGTCAGGATACAAACCTACCGCTTTTAATAAGCTTCTCATGTTAGGATATTTTGACACATCATATAACCCTTCATATTGAACGTAACCTTCTACAACAACCTTATTATCAATAAAATCAGAGATTTTATTTACTACAACTAAATCTCCATCTAAAATCTGAAAACTTTGCAAGGAATAGTCTGTATACGTTAACTCTTTTATATGCCTTTGCTCTTGAACAACTCTATAAACCTTTATCCCATACTTATAAACTGACGGTAAAAAACCACCTGCCAGTATCGAAAGCTCTCTAAGAGAACTCTCTGAAAGAATCTCATAGATAGCTGGTCTCTTAACCATTCCTGCAATAGCGGCTGTCTTTCCTATAGGAGATACATAAATCGTGTCTCCTTCTTTTATCCTAAAATCTACAGGTTCTCCATACACAAATAACCTGTATAGGTCTATCTGTATTTTTTCTTTTTTATCTCCTTTTTTCCTCACTAGAACTATATTTCTAAGAGAACCACTTTTATCAACTCCTCCTGCATATGAGATAGCATCTAAAACTGTATTTACCCCTGTAACCATAACAATTCCCGGTTTTTTAACAAACCCGGCAACATATATAGGGAACTTCCTTAGCTTTCCTACTGACAGTTCTAACTCAAAGTTTTTTATTTTTTTAGACAAGGCTTTTGACAAAAGTTTTTTTACACTTTTTACAGAAAGTCCCCAAACATAAAAAATACCAACGTGTGGCACAAATATCTTTCCCTCTCTATCTACTTCCACTGCATAGAAACTTTCCATATTTAAAATGTCTATTGGGTCTCCCCATAGATATAGAAAAAGAACATCTCCAGGACCTAAAACGTAATCATCTCCAACAGGTAAAAAATTTTCTAAATCTTCCCTTTTAGAAAAGAAATCATACCCAAACTGCTTCAGCTCAAACCTTTTACCCCCGATTTCATGATACATCTGTTCTATTAATGAAAAACCCTCTTCTTCTTCCTGTAGAGCTTCTTCCTCATCACTATAAGTAGGAAGTTCTTTTTCTTGAGATTCTTTATACATATCTTCTAATTTTTCTTTTTGATTGTTTTGGAATTGGAAATCCTCTACCAGATTTTGAGAATCTGCCTTTTCTTTTATCATATTTAAATAATCTTGATTAGAATATTCAACCTTTTCTTGAGAGTGGGAAAATGTTACAACAAGCAACAGGAACAAAGAAAAAACCCTAAACATACATTTACCTCTTACCTTAAAATTGATTTAGAATATTATACTTGAACTAAATTTAAAAGGAGAAAATACCTATGATAAAAGTTGCATGGAGTACAGCTCACCAAGAATTTATCATTTCAGACCACTACTACTTTTCTAAATTACAAAGATATACAAGAGAAAATAACATAATAGTAGACGAGATAGATGATATAGATAGATTTGCCCAGTATGACACTGTAGTATTTAATTATCCAGAAATACCTTTTAAAAAAGAGGAAGTCCATTTTTTATCAGAGCTTATAAGAAAAGGTAAAAAAATACTTATACTTGGTTATTACAAAAATGAAGACAAAATAGCTGACACCTGTAACTCTCTTACAGAGGAGTTTGGTATCATTTTCAATGGAGATATTGTAGCAGATGCAGAAAATAATTATGAAAAAGACGACCTTCTTTTGACAACAACGAAAATAAAACATTTCAAAGACAATGTAAACAAAATCATGCTAGCTTGTACAGATTCAATAACTATTACTAACGACCTTGTAGAACCTATAGTTTATGCAGAAGATACAGCTATATCTAGATTAGGTAAAGAAAAGGTATTATTTGCAGAATATAGAGATTTAGGTTCTGGTGGTGCGCTTATCGCAGGAGGTACATGTGTGTTTTGGGATAACTACTCTATAGACCTGTATAATAACAAAGAATTTGCTTTAGACCTGTTAGCAAGATAAAAATCATTAATTTAAGGTTTAATCTATTATGTCTATAAAAGAGGGTGAACTAGTAGAACTAACAGACAACAAAAATGTATTTTTTCTAAACTTAAAATCAAATGAAGTATTTAGTACACATAAAGGAAATATCTATCATAACGACATCATAGGAAAAGAGTACGGGGATACAGTAAAAACACATAAAGGAAAAGAATTTCTAATACTAAAACCAACGCTTTACGACATAATAATGTATGGAATAAAAAGAAAAACCCAAATTATATACCCAAAAGATTCAGCATATATAACCTTAAAACTGGGACTTACTTCAGACATGAAAGTATTTGAAACTGGAATAGGAAGTGGAGCATTAACAATAGTAATGGCAAATGCTGTCAAACCTAGTGGAATTATTCATGCATATGAAAAAGAAATCAAACATCTACAAACAGCAAAAGAAAACCTAAAACTTGCACAGATGGATAAGTATGTCCACTTCCACAATAAAGATATATCTCTAGGCATAGAAGAAAAAGATTTCGATGCGGCTTTTATCGATGTTAAAGAACCTTGGACTCATATAAAGCATATAAAACCTGCTCTAAAAAAAGGAGCAATCATAGGATTTCTAGTCCCAACAGCAAATCAGATAATAAATCTCCTTCAAGAACTAGAGAGACATTCCTTTTTGAAAATAGAAGTAAAAGAGATATTATTAAGAGAATACAAACCTATTGCAGAGAGATTACGCCCAGAAGATAGAATGGTAGCCCACACAGGATATTTAATTTTTGCCAGGAACAAATAAACAGATGGATAACTTTCTTAAAATAGATACCCAAAAGTTATATGCTGTAATTGGCGATGTCCACGGCTGTTATTATGAATTTAAGCAGATGTTATCTAATGTATGGGACAAATACGGTAAAGACACTTTGATTATTTCAGTTGGAGATAACATAGATAGAGGAGATTACAACCTAAAAACACTTGATTTATGTATTGATTTATATGAAAAAGGAAAATTTATAGAAGTCCAGAGCAACCATATGGATAAATTTGTAAGATGGTTAAAAGGAAACAAAGTAAAAATAAGCTACGGTATGCAAAAAACGGTAAATGAATTCTTAACATTATCAAAAAATACTCAAGAGCGATACAGAAAAAAAATAATAGACTACTACCAAAAAGTTCCCTTGTATCTAATAATAAACAAAGATACAGTAGTAGCCCACGCAGGAATAAAAGACGAAATGATAGGTAAAACAGGTAAAAAAGTCAAAAGTTTCGTCTTATATGGAGAAACAACAGGAAAATTCACACCTACCGGTCTACCAGAGAGATTAGACTGGACAAAAAAAAGAAAAGTAACCCCAGATTCCCCAAAAATCGTATACGGACATGTAGTTTTTGAAGAACCCTATATAAACAATAAATGTTACGGAATAGATACAGGGTGCGTTTTTGGGAATAAACTAACAGCTTATCTTCCTGATTTAGAAACCTTTGAATTTGTAAAAGCCAAAAAAATATACTATACCCTAAATACAATCCCATGAAATACAAAGACTTAAGAAAAAGTCATATCATCTTTATAAGAGATGATAAACAGCTGAAAAATATCGATTTTGAGCAGTTTATAAAAACAACTAAGACCAAAAAAGAAACATGGTTCTTCAGAGGTTGTAAACATATAACAGAAAAGCACTACACAGAAGCACTTAAAAACCTTCAGTTATCAGATACAAAAGATGCTCTACTTCTATCTACCTTAGTTTCCTTCAAATTAGCAGACAGATATTTACTTGAAAACTATCTAGAAGAACTAAGAAACAACACTCAAGAGACCCACATACTAAATAGATATGAGTTAAAGATAGCTTTTACATACAAAAACACAAAAGTTTTTGTCACTCAAGACAATATCTACAGGTTAGTTTCTTCCATATTTAATAGGTAAACCGTACTTTTTCCATTCGATTATTCCACCTTTTAGATTAAAAATCCTTTTAAATCCAAGTTTTTCCAGATATTTAGCCGCAACCAAGCTTCTATTACCACTTCTACAATAAACAAAAACAGTGTATTCCTTATATTTTAAAAGCCTATCCGCATAATTCGGTAAAACCTGTATAGGCAAAAGATTAGAATTAGGAATATGACCATCTCTTTCGTACTCATAAGGAGTTCTAACATCTAGTAAGATAGCGGTTTTTGTTTTAGTGAGCTTTTCAAAAAAGGTTTTAGGGTCTAGATTTTGTACATCTGCATGAACAACAGAAAAAAAGATAAAAGTAGAAAAAAAAGTATATATAAATCTCCTCATTACCCTCTCCTAAAAACTTATTAACAAACAATACAGAATAATAGACCTACATTTTACTATAATCAATGATATTTTTCAGATAGCCGCATCTAAAAGAACTTCCTCACAACTACAATCGAAATTATCTGTAACATTTGGAATAAAATCTAATAAGACCTGCTTAATCTCTTGATTTTTTCGATGCATCATCTCCACAACCTCCTTAGAGGTCAACCTCTCTCCAACAATACCAGCGGCAGGATTCGTTACCACGCTCAAGGCAACAAAATGAATATTAAGCTCCCGTGCAAGTACAACTTCAGGGACTAAGGTCATTCCCACAATATCAGAACCAAGTAAAGAAAAAGCTTTTATCTCTGCGGCTGTTTCTAACCTAGGACCTTCCGTAGTAACATAAGTAGCATTCTTTACATAAGAAAAACCTTTATCCTTTAAAACTGTATCTAGCTTTTTTTTCATAAAAGAACAAAAAGGAGAAGTTACATCGATATGAACTACCCTTTTAGTGTTCATATATTCCTTCACCAAATCGTCATAATCAGTATCATCATCTTTTGAAAATATCCCTTCATAAAAAGAGACAGGTCTAGATTTAGTAAAATCCAAAAACTGCTCAACGATAACAAAATCACCGGGCTTTAAGACAGGATTTATACCTCCAACGGCACTTATAGACAAAATTTTATTTACACCTAGCTTCCTAAATCCCCAAATGTTAGCTCTATAATTTATCAAGTGAGGAGGATACTTATGACCTTTTCCATGCCTTGGAAGAAAAACAGCCTTACTACCCTTAACATCAGCTATAACATACTTGTCACTAGGGTTACCAAAAGGAGTAGACAACTCGACTGTGTCTACAACCTTAATATCATCAATTTCATACAAACCACTTCCACCTATAACACCTATCATCATAATCTCCTTGAAGTTTAGAAATTACCAGACTATTATTTTAGATTGAAATCTATAAAACAAAAAGGAAAATAGAAATGGAAACAATAAAATCTCCTGCAAAAATAAACCTTGGACTATGGATTTTAAGAAAAAGAACAGATGAATACCACGATATTTACACAGTTATCCATACCATCGATTTACACGACATAATAACTATCAAACCTGCACCTAAACTAGAAATAACCTTCTCAAACCCAAACATACCAGAAGAAAACACTGTAACAAAAGCGGTTAGAATCTTTGAAGAAACTACAGGAATACAACAGAATTACAAAATATTTATCCAAAAAAATATCCCCATTGGAAGTGGACTAGGAGGTGGTAGCTCTAACGCGGCTGTTATACTAAAAAAATTAAACGAACTCTCTGGCTCTCCATTAACACAAGAAGAACTACACAAACTCGCAGTATACATAGGAGCAGACGTTCCCTTCTTCTTAGAAGGAGGTATGGCAGTAGCCCAAGGAATAGGAGATAAAATCACCTACCTAAAAACAAAACTAGAAAAAGAAATCTTTATCATTTATCCAAACATAGAAGTAAAAACCAAAGAAGTATACAGCAAAGTTACATCTGATATATTGACAACCCAAGAACAGATAAATATAATAGATACTCTGTTAAAAGAGAATAGGTTAGATGAATTTCTAGCAAGTATAGAAAACAGTTTAGGAAACATTTCTAAAGAAAACTTTCCTGTGATAAATGAAGTATTAAACACCCTTGAATTCTTAGGATACAAGGGTTACATTACAGGTAGCGGAAGTGCTGTTTTTGTTTTTGGAAAACCAAACCAAAGATTAAAAGATATTTGTAAACTTAGAGACTGGAAACTATATGAAGCAAATTTAATCTAATAAACTGCTGGGGAGTAGTTCAGCTGGCAGAACACCGGATTTTGGATCCGGGTGTCGCAGGTTCGAATCCTGCCTCCCCAGCTTAAACTTTCTTTAAAATCTGGAGGTAACTCTTGGCAGGAAAACATTTAAAAATAATTAGCGGTACAGCAAACCCAGAGTTTGCTTATAAGATAGCTGATTATCTCCATGTACCACTATGCGATACTTTAATTACAAGATTTAGTGACGGGGAAGTTAGAGTCCAAATAAAAGAAAATGTCCGTGGAGCAGACGTTTTTGTGATACAAACCCTCTCTTACCCAGCAAACGATAACATCATGGAACTTCTTTTAATCTTAGACGCTCTAAAAAGGTCTTCCACTCATAGAATAACAGCTGTAATACCGTACTTCGCATACGCAAGACAAGATAGAAAAGACAAACCTAGAGTCCCTATAAGTGCAAAATTACTTGCTGACATCATACAAAAAGCAGGAGCAGATAGAGTACTAACAGTAGATTTACATTCAGCCCAGATACAAGGATTCTTTGACTGCCCAGTTGATAACCTATATGCGTTACCTGTAATATTAGATTACCTAAAATCAAAAAATATACAAAATCCTATAGTAGTATCCCCTGACGCAGGAGGCGTAGAACGAGCAAGAATGTTAGCAAACAGATTAGACTGTGGGCTTGCAATTATATACAAAAGAAGACCAGCGCCTAATATAGTAGAAACATTTGACGTAATAGGTGATGTAACTGGCAAAAATGCGATAATAATAGACGATATAATAGATACAGCTGGCACAATAGTATCAGCATCACAGATGCTCCTCCAAAAAGGAGCAAAATCAGTGATAGCTACATGTACACACCCAGTCTTTTCTGGACCAGCTGTAGAAAGATTAAAGAATTCTCCAATAGAAGAAGTAATAGTTACAAATACTATCCCAGTAAGAGGAAAAGAGTTTGAAAAATTAAAAGTACTCTCTGTGGCAGAACTAGTAGGAGAAGCAATTAAAAGAATAAACATAGAAAGCTCTGTAAGTTCATTATTTGTTTAAAGGAGGTAGACAAAAAAAATGATACAAACAATAGAATGGGAAGCAGTAGAAAGAATACCCGGAAAAAAAAGCCAAGTTAAAGAACTAAGGAATCAAGGGTACATTCCTGCAGAAATATACGGAAAGGGACACTCAAACGCACATATATACATAAGAAAAAAAGACCTACTTTCTAGACCACACGGTAACTTCTTGATTCATATCAAACTCCAAAAAGAAGAAGAACCAAGAATATGTATATTAAAGGATATTCAGTACAACTATCTTGGAGATGAACCTATACATGTAGACCTTTACGAGGTTACCTTTGGAGTAGAGCTAGAGGTAGAAGTACCTATAGAACTCGTAGGAACACCTAAAGGTGTAGAATTAGGAGGAGTTCTAGAACAGCATCTTCACTCTGTACTAGTTAAAACCGTTCCAAGAAAAATACCAGAAGAACTCAAAATAGATGTTTCAGAGCTAGGACTTGGAGATGTACTTTACGTTAGAGACATAAAACCTCCTGAAGATGTAAAAATAATAACACCTCCTGATGAGGTTGTTGCTGTTGTGACTGAACCTGAAGAAGAAGTAATAGAAGAAGAAATCCCTGAAGAAGCGGTAGAAACAGAAACCTCTACATGATAAAAGCAGTAATAGGTCTTGGTAATCCGGGGAAAACATATGAAGATACCCGTCACAATATAGGTTTTATGGTGGCAGATGCTTTAGCATCTGCTCTCAAATGTAAAAAACACAAAAAGGAATGCTGTTTTTCCCAGATATACGAATGTAAAAACCAAAACCTAATCATAGTAAAACCCCAAACTTACATGAATAATAGCGGAATAGCAGTTAAAAATCTGTTAGAAGAGTACAACCTAGAACCTTCTCAAATATTAGTAGTATATGACGACCTAGATTTACCCCTTGGTAAAATTAGACTTAGAAAATCTGGCTCTAGCGGAGGACACAGAGGAATAAAATCCATAATAGAAAATCTAAAAACTGAAAATTTCCCTAGATTGAAGATAGGAATAGGAAGACCCAAAAATAAAAAAGAAGTAGCCCAATATGTGCTATCTCCCTTTAAAAAAGAAGAAAGACTCCTAGTTGAAAAAACGATACATTCTACAGTAGAATGCCTATTAAATGTGATAAAATATGGTATAGAAAAATCCTTGAATCTATGCAATAAAAGCATAATATAAACAGATAACTCCTTGCTTCCTGTGAAATATCAGGAGGCTAAGAAAATACTTAACAAATTAACCATAAGGAGGTTTTATATGGAGTTAACAAGACATTACGAATCTGTATTTGTGTTAAAACCAACACTAACAGAAGAAGAGATGAACTCTTTTGTAGAAGACCTAAAAAAATTCGTCACAGAAAACGGCGGAGAGATATACAACTTTGAAAAATGGGGAAGAAAAGAGTTAGCATACCCTATAGAAAATTTTAACTCTGGATATTACTACGCCTTTAACTTCAAAACGACTAACACAGAACTCCCTGTCAAGCTAGAACCTCTATACAGATACAATGAAAATGTAATAAGATTTTTAACCTTTAAGATAAAACCACCAAAAGAACAAACAGCACAAACAACCCCTCAAAAAGAAACAGACTAAACATTAAGGAGTTTTAAATTGTTAAATAAAGTGTTTCTTATAGGAAGATTAACAAGAGACCCAGAGATTAGATTTTTACCAAGTGGTAGTCAGGTCACATCGTTCACTCTAGCAGTAAACAGAAGGTACAAAACCAAAAATAGTGAACAATGGCAAGAAGAAACCTATTATTTTGATGTAGAGGCATTTAGTTATCTAGCAGAGAGATTAGGAAAACAACTGTACAAGGGTATACAAATCGTATTAGAAGGACACCTAAGACAAGACAAATGGGAGACCGCCTCTGGAGAAAAAAGAACCAAAATCAAAATAGTAGCCGAAAAAGTGAGTATACTCTCTAGACCTGAAAAGACAGAAGAGATACAAGAGCCTCAAACAGAGGCAGTAGAAGAACCAGAAGATTTGTCTTCTGACGAAGATATTCCATTTTAAAAAAGGAGGAAAAAATGGCTAATCCATCAATCGGAAACAAACCTTTTTATCAAAAAAGAAAAAAATACTGCAAATTTTGTGCAGAAGGAAAAGAACCAAACTACAAAGAAGTAGACATACTAAAAGAATTTATTTCAGATAGAGGAAAAATAATACCTAGAAGAATATCCGGAACCTGTGGCAAGCACCAAAGAAAACTAGCAGTAGAGATAAAAAAAGCAAGACAGTTAGCTCTTATACCTTATGTAATCGTTTAGTTAAAACTAAGCTAACAAGGAGGAATCAAATGAAAGTTATCTTAACAAGAGACGTAGAAGGTTGGGGTACAATCGGAGATATTATAGAAGTAAAAGATGGGTTTGCAAGAAACTATCTAATACCAAAAGGATACGCTTACCCTGCAACAGATAACTATGTAAGAATGGTACAAAATATACTAAAACAAAAAGCTAGGAAACTAGAAAAAGAAAAAGAAAAAGCACTACAGATAAAAGAAAAAATAGATAATCAAGAAATAGTCTTAAAGAAAAAAGTAGGATTGACTGGAAAACTCTATGGTTCTGTTACTGCGGCAGATATAGCTCAAAGCATAAAAGACCAGTTTGACGTTGAAATAGACAGAAAAAAGATTATGCTAAGAAACCCTATTAGAGATATTGGGATATATACTATAAAAATCAGACTTCACCCAGAAGTTTCTGCCACTATAAAGGTAAATGTACAACCTGAAGAACAGTAAAATGGAAGAAGAACTAAATGAAGGCTCTCTCCCAGAAAACACAGAAGCAGAGAGAGCCTTACTTGGTGGTTTACTTTTAGATAATTCGAAAGTAGATGAAGTTCTAAACATACTAAAATCAGATGACTTTTATGACCCTAAACACAAAGTTATATATCAATCTATAGTTGAGCTAGTAGAACTAGGAAAACCGATAGACAGAATAATCCTCAAAGACCACTTAGAAAAAAATCAGAAATTAGATTTTATCGGAGGAGATATATATTTAACAATTCTCTTAGAAAGAGATGCGGCTCCTCCTACAGTAATACCTGACCTAGCCCAGCAGATAAAAGAAAAATCTATATTGAGAAATCTTATAAAAACAGCAAAAATCATAGAGACTAAAGCAAAAATATCAAAAAATATAGACGAACTTATAGAAGAAGCTGAAAAACTCATATTTGACATAACAAATCAAAAAACTACCACTCCCTATTATTCATTAAACGAAGTATTAAAAACAACCTTAGACATTATCAACGAGCTATACAAAAAAGATACTGTAATAACCGGAATACCTACAGGATTTTACGAGCTAGATAAAAAAACCACCGGTTTACATAGAGGAGACCTGATAATCATCGCCGCAAGACCAGCCATGGGAAAAACCTCTTTTGCTCTTAGCATTCTGCATCATATTTCTGTAAAAGAAAATATTCCTGCCGCTTTCTTTTCCCTAGAGATGTCAAAAGAACAGATAGTTATGAGACTTTTATGTAATGAAGCTAAAATACCCTTAAAAAAGGTTAGAGCTGGTTTTTTAAATAAAGATGAACTCAATTCTATCACTGAAGCGGCGTTAAACATGGCTAAAGCCCCTTTATTTATTGACGATACCGCTTCATTAACAATACTAGACCTTAGAGCAAAAGCTAGGAGACTAAAGAAAGAAAAAGATATAGGTCTAATAGTTATAGACTACCTTCAGCTTCTAAAATCTCATAGAAGAATAGAAAACAGACAGCAAGAAGTTGCAGAAATATCTAGAAGCTTAAAAGCCCTTGCTAAAGAGTTAGAAATCCCAATAGTTTCCCTAGCCCAGCTTTCAAGACAAACAGAAATCAGAGCAGACAAAAGACCCCAATTAGCAGATTTGAGGGAAAGTGGTTCTATAGAACAAGACGCAGACATCGTTATGTTTATCCACAGACCAGAATATTACAAAAAAAATCCAACTCCAGAAGAAGAAGGTTTGGCAGAAATCATTATAGCAAAACAACGAAATGGTCCCACAGGAACAGTAGACCTTGCCTTTATAAAAGAGATAACCAAGTTTGAAAACTTAGCAAAAACAACCCCTGATACTCCTTTGGAAGAAGAAATCTTAGAAGAATTTTCCGAGATAGATGAAGTGGATATTTGATTATGTGGAAAAATATAGAAGAGTTTGTAAATAAAATAGGAGAAGCAACACTCCTCTTTTTAAGAGCTTTAGCCATTATATTCATACACCCACCAAAATTGAGACATATCCTAAAACAGATGGAAGAGATAGGGGTAAATGCGGCTGTACTTATAGCTATTACAGGTTTTTTTATGGGAGGAGTGATAGTAATCGAAATATATCCAACTTTCCATAAATTTAATGCAGAGTTTTTGATGGGAGCGGTTGTATCTATATCTTTGTCTAGAGAGCTTTCCCCTGTATTAGTAGCACTTCTTGTAACAGCAAGGTCTGGCTCTGCTATGTCTGCAAACATTGGGACTATGAGAATTACAGAACAGATAGATGCATTGGAAGTTCTTGCGGTTGACCCAGTTAGATATTTAATAGCTCCAAGATTAATAGCCGCTTTTTTTATGGTTCCTGCGTTGACCATACTGTCAATAGCTTCTGGAGTGATAGGGGGATACATCATAAGCACTGAATTTTTTAATGTAAACCCATTTATATACTGGGAAAGAATGAAGGATTTGACTGAATTATATGACATTATAGGTGGTGTAATAAAATCTGTAGTGTTTGGTATAAGCTTAACAATGGTAGCGTGCTACTTTGGTTATACCGCATCTGGAGGTGCAGAAGGAGTTGGAAAAGCCACAACGAAAGGAGTAGTAGTAGCATCTGTATTGATACTTGTTCTAGACTATTTTCTCACTCCCCTTATTTTTTAAAAAAGGAGAAGGTTCTCCTAAAAAGTATCCTTGGGAATAATCCATATTTAAACTTTTTACGATTTCGTATATATTTTCCGAATGGACAAACTCTGCAACCGTTTTGATACCTAACTTTTTACAAAAACTCACAATTGTTTCTGCAATGATATTAGAATAAATATCTGTATCTAGATTTTTTATTATAGATGAATCTATTTTTAGGTAATCAACCTCTAATTTCAAAATAAACTCGAAATTAGAGTAACCAGAACCAAAATCATCTATAGCTACCTTAGCCCCTAGAGATTTTACCTCTTTGATGAACTTATAGATACTTTCAAAATTTTCTATACCTTCTGATTCAAGTATCTCGAACACTACCTTATCTTTATTTTTGAAATTTTTTAACATATCCAAAATAAAATCTACCGTTTCGTGATTTAGAATATCACTAATAGAAAGATTTATAGCAAATCTTACATTTTTGTTCTTGAATTTTGAAAATGCCTGTTTTATCACTGCTTGAGTGATTTTAGGATAAATCTTTGCTTTCATAGCAATATTAAGGAATTTTGAAGGAGCTAGTATATTCTTTTGAGAGTCTATAAGCCTAACTAAACATTCGTATTCTTCTACTTTACCTGTACTATTATTAACAATAGGTTGATAGTAAACTACTATATCGTTAGACTCTACAGCTCTTTTTAACTCTCTAATGATTCTTATATTTTCAGCATACCTTTTAGAAAGGTCTAAAGAACTATCAAAAATTAAAAAAGGTTTTTTCTTCTTTTTCGCTTGTTTTAAAGCCATATCAGCTTTTGATAGGATATTTTCTTTCTCATCACAGATACCAACTGTTATGTTTAGGTGTATATCGTACTCTCTTATGTGAAATACATTCTTCTCTACAATTGAAACAAGTTTTTGTATAAAATTTTCAAAATCATTCCTAGGATAGTATCTCGTAGACAAAATCGCAAACTCATCACCAGATAACTTATACACACGAAATTTTTCTTTAGAACAAAAAGCCTTTAAAAAGGTTGAGAAATCTTTTAAGACTCTATCTCCTATCTCATGTCCATAAAAATCATTAATCTCTTTAAAATCATCAATATTTATGATTGCTATTGTCGGGTTTATAGCTATATCTAAGTCCTCTATTAGCTTTAATCTATTATCAAGACCAGTTAACTGGTCTTTGTACAACTTATCTTTTAACTGTTTTTCTATCCTTTTTTGTTTTGTTACATCATTGAATATAAACAAGTATCCATAGAAGTTATCCTCATTCTTTACCGTTTTAATTGTCAGATAAATGTACTTTTTATCTGAAAAGAAAAGCTCAAAACTCCCTTCACAAACATTATTTTTAATAATATTCCTTATATTTTCATAGAAAAATCTTTTGCTGTTTTTTTCTAACTTTTTAGATACAGAAAACAGTAAAGACTTTAAACTTGATATTTTTGACACTTCTATATGATACTTGATAACATCATTATAAATGATATTATTTTCGTCAGCAGAAATAAAAATAAAACCTACCGGCAGAGAATTTTTTATCTCTTTTAGCAAGACATTTTTGAACTCTAAATCTTCAGTTTTTTGTTTTACAATTTTTTCTAATTTTCTATTTTGTTCTTTGAGTTTTTCTTTTGCCTGCTGTAAAAGAGAATTTAGGTAGTCTAAAACAGATATATCTCTAGCATTAATAATGAGATACAAAACCTCCCCTTCTCTTACCACAGCTCTTACATTTTTAACAACATGAATAACAGAGCCATCTTTTTTTAGAAAATATGTATCTTGATTTAAACAAGCTCCTGACTGTACCACAGACATCATACAAGAATCATAAATATTCTCATCTGGTAAAAATTTCTTTATGGATTTACCAATAACTTCCTCTCTACTATAGGCTAACAGCTTATAAAAAGCTGGATTTGCATAGAGAACCTTCCCTTTAGTATCAATAGTGAATATAATGTCTGGAGAATTATCCAAAATAGTTTTTACATTAATTTCAAAATCGATTGACAAAATATCCCCATTATAGATTGTATTTATCTAAAATTTTACATTAATCTTATCGATATTTTCTAACAAAAGATTATATAACTTGATAATTGATGCAAACTGAAATATATCTATTATTTCGTGAAAATTTTAGTAAGGGTTAATTATGTCTATAAAAAGATATGTAAAAAAAGCAAAAAAAATTTTAGATAAAAATTGGACAGGAGAGTTTACAGTCCCATCAGTACACCTATACCCACATCAATGGAACTGGGACTCTAGTTTTATAGCTATCGGTTATTCAAGATACAACACAAACAGAGCCATAAAAGAACTAACAAGACTCTTCAACGCCCAATGGAAAAATGGTATGCTTCCTCAAATCGTTTTTGACGAAAAAAGACTGGGAACATACTTTCCAGAGCCTGATGTATGGCAAACGAACCTACTATCTACAAATGCCCCCCAAGAATTTTTGACATCAGGAATAACAATGCCTCCTATCCATGCTGTCGCCGCACTAAAGATATATACTCACGCAAAAGATAAAGAAAAAGTAAAAGAATTTCTAAAATGGTTATTTCCTCGTTTACTGAATTTACATAGATACTTTTATAACGAACGTCACCCTGAAAACAACGGGCTTATCTACATAAGACACCCTTGGGAATCAGGAATGGACAATTCTCCTACTTGGGACGAAATCTTAGACAGAATCGATGTAAATAAAGTAGATATTCCTAACTTCGAAAGAAAAGATACTAGCGTAATTGACCCAGAAATGAGACCCAAAGATATAGACTATAAAAGATATATCTATCTTGTGGAGCTTTTCAAAAAAAACAGATACATAGAAAGAGAAATATTCAAAGAATGCCCATTTTTAGTTTATGACCCTCTATTCAACTCAATACTTTCTGCCTCTAATAAAGCACTGATAGAATTAGCCGACATACTTGGATTCTCAATCAGTGAACCAGAAGAATGGTATCTCTTAACAAAAAAAGGAATAAGTGAAAACCTATTTAACGAAAAGAGAAAGATATTTGATGCCTACGACTTAACTCAAAAAAAACTGATAAATGTAGATACAGCGGCAGGTTTCATGCCACTTTTTGGAAATGCGGCATCTTTTTATCAAGCAAAAAAAATCTATGAATATCTGAACTCAACTAGCTTTTGTGCGCTCCATCAAGGAAACTGCTTTACAATACCAAACTATAACACTTCAAGAAAAGACTTTAGTAGAAAAAATTATTGGAGAGGTCCTGTATGGATTAATATAAACTGGATGTTATATCAAGGTCTAAAATCCTATGGCTTCAAAGAGAAAGCTGTACAGCTTGCAAAAAACATTTTAGAACTACCAATAAGATTTGATTTTTACGAATACTTTGACTCTTTTGATGGGAGAGGTTATGGAACAAAAGACTTTTCATGGACAGCCGCCCTTTTTATAGATATAGCTTATGAAGGGAACTATCTTAGCAAAAATCCATTCAAAAACGTCAAAAAGATACTATGGAATACAGTAATACTAAATGATTATCCAAATAGAAAGGAAATTAAACTACCTTCCGAGAATATAGCTCAAAAATTATTAGATTCTATAAAAGATTTAGAATCCAAACAGTTTATATCCCAAGGAATGATAAACTACAAACTACTAAAACATTCTAAAGAATATCAAGAATACAAAAAAGTATCTGCAAGTCTTAGATATTTTGATTTAGATATATTAAAAACAAAGGAAGAAAAGCTAGCATTCTGGATAAATCTATACAATGCTATGGTAATAGATGGAATAATCTCACTGGAAATAGAAAATTCTGTCAAAGAGGTTTTAAGATTTTTTTCAAAACTAAAATACAGAATAGGTAAATATAGATTTTCCTTAGACGACATTTTACATGGAATACTTCGCAAAAACAAAAGAGCTTATGGCAAACTTTTTAAACAATTCATACTGATAGATTCAAGGAAAAAATATATGGTAGATGAATTAGACCCAAGGATTCACTTTGCAATTACTTGTGGAGCTTCTTCTTGTGCGCCAATAAAATTTTTCACACCCCAAAACATAGACAAAGAGCTAGATATTGCCGCCAAAAGTTTCGTTAACAGCTCTGAAGTGATTATCATTCCCGAAGAGAATAAGATACTTCTTTCTGAAATATTTAAATGGTATGAAAGAGATTTTGGAGGGAAACAAGGAATATTAGAATTTATAAAAAAATATACAGTAGACGATGACAAAGTAGATTTTATAGAACTAAACAAAGACAAGCTTAGTATCAGATACCTGCCTTATAACTGGAGTCTAAAATAAAAAAAGCCCTCCAAACGGAGGGCAGAACCAAATAGAAGGGACCTATTTTAAACTATTATTTGTTTGGCATTCCCCAACCCTTAACTACAATTTCTTGAGCTTTTTTGTAAGGAAACTTCTTAACTAACTCATTAATATCAAGAGATTCGTCACCTTCTCTCATGAAGTGAATGAGAACTACAGAAGCCCAGTAATCATTTGCGTACTGGGTACCAGCCAACTCAATAGGTACTCCTTTATCATTAACAGTGTGACAAGCCGCACAAGTAACAGGTCCTGCATACTGACCGTCTGGAGAGAATTGAAGAGCTTGCTCATGGGTTGTAAGGTCTACAGTATTGTCCTGACCTTCATATCTCACAGGATAAAGACCATGTATAGACTCGTGACAAGATTGACATGCCATTTTTCCATGTGCTTTTGAATATCTATAAAGTGCATACTTGTTTGGTTGGTCTATTGGGAAATATTTACCACCTAAATCTTCAACAAAAGGAGCTATATGACAGTTTGCACAGTGAGGTTCTGATGCGGCTAACCACCAATCTTTCCCAGCTGAAGCCGCTCCATAAGGAACTTCTTGACCTTCATCTGCATTCCACGGTAATAACTTTAGATTGCCTTCTTCATCTTTTGTAGCCTTTACGATAGTAGCACCTTCTCCATGGTTTGCATAAAAGTCATATAACGGGTCTCCCCACTCTGTATTTACTATAGGGTCAGCAAACCACTGCTTGAACTTTTTCTCGTCTCCCCCAGCTACAACTTTTATAATTTCCTCGATAGATTTATTTCTCAATGTTTCTCCATCTTGAGTTACTGGATTTTTAAGATTGTCAGCCTTGTAAAGCTCTACAGTTAACTGGTTATGACAGTTAGTACAGTACAGACCTCTTATCTCATCTATTTTTCTACCTTTTTCATCTCTTAAACTTACGTTCTCTAAATACCATTTTCCAAGCTCGTTTAAGAAGAATGGAGGTTCTACATCTGGATTAGCATGGGCATCTCTTCTTAGATAACAACCTCCACCAGATAATCTAAGGTCTGTATTAGAGAATCTTGGATTTCCAAAATCATCGATTATCTGATAAGGATTTTCTGCAAGAGTAACAGTTCTTCTCTCTTCTGCCTGCCAGTGGGTTGGGTGACAAGCTTGACAGCTCTGTGTTCTTCCTGCCTTATCTGCATATCTTTCTCCAAGGAAAGCTTCGTGGGTTGCGTGAATCGCTTCTGTAAGTGTTTTAGCTTTTTTAGGTTTATAACCAGATGTTCCCGGTCTTGGAGATTGTAGGTTTCCTGATATATTATCCCCGTGACAGTCTGCACAGTTAACAGGTCCTACAGAACCTAATCTGTTAGTAGGAGAGTTTGGATTGTAATCTCTTAGAAAATCTGTTCCGTGATGAGCATCATGAAGCTCTAGAATGTTTATAGAACCTTCTGATAACCTTGCCATATATTCAGATATATCTGGATATTGAGATTTCCAATATTCGTACTCTTTGTCATGTAATGTTAAGCCTTCTTCTCTTGCCATCTTTGAAGCTATACCATTTCTTGAGTGACAAGAATAACAGTTTGGTATATCAACAGGGTTTGTACCAAAAAATTCTATAGGTTTTCCATTTATGAGGATAGGGTCTCCTGTCTTATCGTGTAATCTAACCATAGAGTACTGGTAAGGCTGAAAATCTTTATTCGTGATAGACCTTATCGTTCCCCTACGTTCACTATCATAAAAAGCGGTTAAAGGTAACCCCAAAGCGTCCCATATATATTCAGCAGTTAAAACTAACGGAACATTTTTAACTTGTGGAACCATTGAATCTGTAAATACTATATTACCTCCACCTTTATGAGCGTATTCTAACCAACCGCCAGCCATATGTTTTCCACTAGGTCCTGCATCTATTGGAACTTGTATTTCTTTACCAACGTGGAGTCTATCTTTTTCTGAAGCACCTTTTGGTATAGTACCTTCTAGGTCTTTATAGATAAAAAGATGAGTCCAAACATAGTTAGCAACGTTATCTCCCGGGTCTGTATAGTCACCATCTCCATTAACATCTTTTGGTACAGACCAGTATCTCATCTTATTTCCTTCACTATAACTATTGTCTTTTACATAGTACCAGAGCTTTACATTATGAGGAGTTAAGAACTTTGGTTTACTTCCCTTTACCCCAGATTTTACAGCTTGAGCTTGAATACTATTGTAAGGAGGGATTACACAACAGTAGGAGATGTCAAAACCAACACAGTGCATACCTAGCTCATAGTTGATAAAGATATTGTAAGGATTTCTTGGATTGTATGCTTCTATCTTTTTACCAAAGAAACCTTTTTTGATTTTGACCTTTTCTAACAAATCAAAATCAAATGGCGGGTTAGGATTGTAAGGTGTTCCAGCTTTAGCTGATGTATAGCTAAAACTTAAAACGAATAGCCCTGCTGCTGCCAAAGTAGCTGGCTTTAAAAAGTGCCGTAGCCTACTTCTACTCATATTAGTACCTCCTTTTTTATTTTTCACTTATTCTGTAGTAAACACTTACTTAAAATTTTAGTAATAAAATTACATTATAGATTTTTTTGTGTCAACTATATTTAGTTATAAAAACTATATTTTTATCTACGTTAGAAAAAAACAGATTAAGCATACTAAATGTAATACTAATATATCGGAGATTAGGTTAGGAACTGTTAATAGTTTATTTTTTTAGCTTTTTTATGATAAATACTATCCCTACTAGTATAAGAAAAGCGATAAGTAGCTGACTCCATGCTCCAATTAAGACTAACTTATGTAGTATATTGTTATGCTTATCTTTGTCGATTTTTATATTTGATACTTCCTTTATATGATTAAGAAGATTAATAGCTAAATCCTGTTCAGGAATTTCCTGATGGCAAGATAAACAAACACCCCTCCTATCCAAAATAGACCGTTCTTCATTGTTTAGTGGTCTAGAACCACTAAAATGATGACCAACTGTTTGCAGTTGTTTACCTTCTTGTGAAACAAATCTAGACCAATCATACTTTAAGTTTGGTATAGCATTTATCTGTACTTTAAAAATTTTTGGAAGAATTCTACCATCTGAAGTCATTAGGTCTACTATATACGGTTTTGAAGGGTCTGAATAGATTTTTCCTCCTTCTATGCCATATCCCATTGATACAGGATTATTGTGACAACTCTCACAGCTTCTAGCTTCCTTTTGAATAGTATGAGGCTGAACAGGAGAAATATCTATAGCTAATTGTCCTTCTTCTCCTGCTCCCTCTACATTTGGAATTTTGAATATATGATTTAAAAGCAAAGGTTTTCCATCTTTTCCTATTACTGTAACTGTCGTCTGACAGCCGGGGATAGCTGGAGAAATTCTATGTTCACCATTAACAGCTAAAGGAGGATTCTCCCATCTTAAATAACTCCTTTCTTCTTTTATCTCTCCTTCTATAAGATGTTTGTCTAAATCTCCTCTAGCATCTGCTGTAAGACCATTCTCATCATGATCATGACCTACAGATACCCAATCTACATGTTTTACACCTTTTGAATAATCTATCTTTACATGACAGCCGTAACATTGGGGAGCCCATGTAGCATGACAGGTGTAGCATTCTAACTTTTCCATATGAGCTTTTGCATGAACCATAGCTACCATTGCTTCTGTATTTAGTTTTCCTGTTTCTACAAGTAATTTTAAAGGTTTTAGCTCTATATCTTTACCTCCTGCTGTGTGGACTATCACTTTGTTATCTTTTTTTACAACATTTGGCAAAGGATTTCCTCTCGCTGTTAAGAGGTAACCATCTTCAGCATCGTATACTGTTCCTTTTTTCATAACTTCAAGAAGTTTCTTCGTAACTCCCCTAGGTTCGTCCATTGGTGGAACTTTACCATCAACTTCATCTGCATAGCCTAAAGGTAATTCCCATGGATACTTGTCAGGAGTACCATGACAATCTTGGCATTCTATCTCTACAGGAGCTAATGTAGTACCAGCTAAAGTACCATCACTGTGAACATCATTGGAGGTGTGACAGTCTTGACATAGCATACCTTTTCTCATATGTATGTCTTCTTTTAAATGTATATAGTATTTTGTATGTAGTTTTGGTTGAGGTGAACCATCATCTAAAAAAGGAGATTTATAGGCTGTTTCCATAAGTCCTTGAAAAGATGTACCTATCCTTTTTCCTCTATCGTGACAAGTGGTACAGGTTTCCACAGGAATACCTGAATATGTTATTCCATGAACAGTAACTTTTGCTTCTCTTGTAGCCTGAATAGTATGAACCAATAAATGCCCCGGTTGATTTTTAGGTATCGAAGGGTCTTTGCCTTCATAAAATCCCTCATTGGAGTAAGGAATATGACAAGCTGAACACCCCATACCTCTATAGTCCCCTCTTTTTTTTCTTCCTTGATTTCCTGTATGACATCTTTGACATTCTTGTCTTATGTATGTATATACAGCTAACTGTGGGTTCTTTTGGACTTCTTCAGCGGTAGGAGCTTTAGGGAGAGATTTCATCTTTTTAGGAAAAACTTGAGGCTCTAGCTGTTTTAATTTTTGTATATATTTTTTATACTTTTGAGTACCAAGAACATTATGAATATCTATCTCTTGTACATCGTAGTTTCCTATGTCGTGGTTATATCCATTAATACCTCCAAACCCCCATAAAGTCCCTTGAATTTTTCCTGCTTCTGTAAACATCAAAGATGTATACTGGGTTCTTACCTGTTCTTGATGGCACATACCACAGGTATGCTTATTTATCCATGGACTTCCCGGGTCTGGATAGAAGTTTTTAGGACCTTTATTTTTAAAAAAAAAGTCAACAGTGCCTTGATGAGCTTCTTCTTTTGTTTTACCAGATGGATTACCTCCATGACATACGATACATGTATTGCTTGGGTATCCTGCTTTTTCTGCTACCTTTAGTATCTCTTTCATCATTTGAGAATCAGGACTTCTAATATTTTCTATACCTTGATGACAATCTAAACATCTATTATCCCCATATACTAAAAAAACAAATAATAAAGTAAACAATAGAGAAAATATATGTACCATCTTTGTCTCCAAAAGTTTAAGTTTAACTGTAAATTTTTGATAATCTTAAATTCTTTAGGTGTAAAAAATTTTTACACCTACTTAAATAAAAAAATAATCCATACATATTCAGCTATCTAATAGTTATACCACAATGATAAAAAAATTTTTGTAAAAATTTTTTACAAAAAGGTAAATGTTTTCTATAATCTAGCTTTTAGGTTTATAATATTGAAAATCTAAGGAGAGCTTATGATTTTATCAATTGGTACATTTTTTGCATAATTCCATTAAAAATTTCACCATATACGTCAATTTTGGAGGTATCGTATGGAATTAATTGAAAGTATTATATATATTCCCATTCTATCAGCTTTTCTAACTTTTCTAATGATAAAACTATCTCAAAAAACAGGTATTTTTATAGATGATATAGATAAAACCCACGGCTTACATAAAAAAGCTACTCCAAGGTCTGGGGGGATAGCTATATACTTGTCAAGTATATTTGTAATGAGCAACCCTCTAGGAGTATCCCTATATATAGCTTCTTTACCAATATTTTTGGCAGGTTTCTTTGAAGATTTATTAAAAAATATTCCACCAAAAATCCGCTTTATTTTTATGGCATTGTCAGCATTTTTAGGTATTGTCTTACTGAACGCCATCGTTTTTGATATTGGGTATATAAAATTTCATATTATATTTGCTCTTCTATTTACAATTATTGGTGTTGTAGGTATAGTAAATGCGGTAAACCTTATTGATGGTCTAAACGGCTTGGCATCAGGGGTAGCTATATTTACATTTCTATCCTTTGCTTATGTAAGCTACATTTACAACGATGTTGACATTCTATTTGTATCTTTGGTCTTGGCTATGGCTACAGCAGGCTTTTTCGTTTTTAATTTCCCAAAAGGTCTAATCTTCTTAGGAGATTCAGGCTCTTATTTTTTAGGTTTTATGCTGGCAGAACTTTCTATCCTTATGGTAAATAGACACCCTGAAATATCTCCTTGGTTCCCATTGGTTTTACTTATATATCCAGTATGGGAAACATTGTTCTCTATACTAAGAAGAAAACTGTTTGAAAAAAGAAGTTCCTTTGCCCCTGATAACAACCACTTACACTGTATCTTATGTAAGAAGATAAACTCTAACCCTATATCATCAATCTTTTTACTACTTATTGTTTTTGGAATAGACATCATAGCTGTTCTCTTTAAAGAGAATACCCAAATATTAACAATAACAGCTTTAATTTTTGCAATAAGTTACACTTTTTTCTATATACTATTTAATCTAAACACAGAAAGAGTAGAAAAAATTAGGAAAATGGTGTATAAACTTATATATGCATACAAATAATTTAAAATCCTTTCAAATATGGAAATATAATATGAAAAAATTATTTGTTTCTATCTTAGCTATTTTTTCAATTATGACTTTTGGTTGTAGTACTAAATATGAGCTATTCCAAGAGAAATCAAAAGATGACTCCTCAAAAGAAGAAAAGCAGTTAAAGAAACAAGTAGAAAAGCCTGTAAAATTCGTTGTAGAGTACAAAATAGTACCCGGTGACCGAATATCTATCGTAGTATTTAGACACCCTGAACTAAGTACTAGAAAGTTTGATGCTTTTCAAAGGGATTTAGGTCTTTTGGTATCTCCTCAAGGAACAGTAACTTTACCACTGATAGGTGAAGTTAAAATCCAAGGTTTAACAAGGGTAGAAGCGGCAGATTTAATAGAAGAAAAACTATCTAAATATCTAAAAAATCCTCACGTATATATAGAGATATTAAACCAAAGAGTATATGTTTTAGGGGAAGTTAACAAGCCCGGAGCGGTTCAATTTTTTGATGAAAGAATATCTTTAGTTGAAGCATTATCTAGGGCTGGAGACTTCAACATCTATGCAAAAAGAGATAGAGTTATGGTAATAAGGGGTGATTTAGCCAATCCTACCATAATCACAGTAGATTTTACAGATAAAGACGAATTACAATATGCAAGAATGATTCTTCAGCCCCATGATATAGTATATGTCCCACCTACAAACTTAAGAAAATCTAACGTCGTTGTGGAACAGATAGCTCCTCCATTCCGTCTTTTAAGTAATATATTACAACCTTTTGTACAAATAAAATACTTAAGCCAATAGAGTGTTAACATGGAGCAAAAATACACAAGCTATAAGGAGACAAGCATTAAGGATTTTTTAAGACCTATCCTAAACCATAAGATAGGGTTTTTAACTATTTTAGCAGTAAGTACTGCAATTGCTCTTTTTTATATATTTACATCATCTTATATCTATAGAACAGATGCTACTATAGAGATAAAGGAGACTAAACAAACACCTACAAGAGACCTTTTACTTAGTGTTTTATCAGGAGGAAGTATAGTAAATTTAGATACAGAGATGGATTTATTAAAATCAAGATATATGGTAGGAAGGGCTTTAAACCATATCCCATACAAAGTAAGCTACTACAAAAAAGAAGGTTTAAAATATATAGAACTGTACAAAAACTCTCCATTTAAAGTTAGAGTTTTAGCAGTAAAGAAAAATTCAATCTTTGGTAAACGTATAAAACTCATTGTAAAAGATGATAGAACATTTGTTCTCCTATACGGTGAAAATTTTCTGTCAAAATTAGGTATTACAGATAATTTTGAATACAAAAATTTACACAAATTTGGCGAAAATATAGACCTTGGTGATGTAATAATCAAAATAGAGAAAAAAGGAAAAATAGAAAAAGGAGAATACAGCTTTCAGATAAATGATAAACTATCATTTATATCTAGAATACTACCTAACTTACATGTATTCAAAACCTCAAAAGATTCATACCTTGTAAAGGTTGCTTATCAAGATACAGTACCTCTAAGGGCACAAGAATTTGTAAATGCATTAACTACCGAATATATAAAACAGACAATTAAAAATAAAACTTCATCTGCAGAACAACAACTAAAATTTATCAATAAACAACTTGAAATTATAAATAAAAATCTCAAAGATGCTGAAGTTAAACTAGAAAATTTCAAAAAAGAAAAAAGATTAATGGATTTAGAAACTGAAATAAATACAACTATTCAGAAACTAAGTCAGTTTGACACAAAATTAGCAGAATTAGAAATAAAAGAAAGACTTATTAATGAACTTTATAACACAGTTATAGAAAACGGTATAGAAAATATTTCCCCACAAGCATACGGAATAAATGACCCTGTACTAATATCTTTAGTAGATAGATTAAATAAAGCTTTAGAAAGAAAAAAGGAATTACTAGCAGAATATACAGAAATGCACCCAGATGTACAGAAAATCAATGAAAAAATCAAAAGTATAAGAAGTAGTATAAAATCAGCTATCTTCAGTTTGAGAGCAGAAATTCAAAATCAAAAACAAGCGGTAATTAATATAATAAAAAGATACGATGAATTGTTAAGAAAACTTCCAGAAAACGAAAGAGAGTTTGTGAATCTAAAAAGAAGATACATAGTAAATGAAAAAATCTACTCTTATCTACTCGAGAAAAAAGTAGAAACATCAATGGCAAAGGCGGCAGTGGTAGCAAACAATAGAATAATAGATAAAGCTATTCTACCAAGAACTCCTATTAAGCCTAAAAAACCAATTATCTTAGCTATTGGCTTATTAGTTGGACTTATGCTTGGAACTTTTTATGGCTATGTAAGAGAGTTTTTAAATGATACAGTTAAAACAAAAGAAGACATAGAAAAATTATCTACTTTACCTATTGTAGGTTTAGTACCTAAAGTTAGCAGAAGAAAATTAAAGAAAAAAATATTATCTATTAAAGAACCAAATTCTATATTCACCGAAGCAATTAGAAAAATAAGAGCAAACTTGCAAGTTCTCTTTCCAAAAGGAGAAAAAGGAGAGAAAATAGTAATAACTTCTAATATAGACAATGAAGGAAAAACAACCCTTGCTGTAAACTTAGCTCCTATTTTAAGTTCTCCAGACAAAAAAGTAATACTTTTGGATTTAGACATAAGAAAACCTAAAGTTCATGAATACTTTAAGCTTCAAAAGCCTGAAGGAATTTTAGATGTATTGATTGGTAGAAAATCGATAGACCAAGTCATAAAAAAAACCCATATTAAAAACTTGGATATAATTCCTGTAGGTAAGGTCAACTCTAATTCAAGTGATTTTTTTATTTCTCAAAAATTAAAGGAAGTCTTAAATACTTTGGAAGAAAGATATGATTATATAGTTATAGATGCCCCTCCTATTGATTTAGTAGCTGATACTATACTACTTATGAAAGATTCAGATGTATCTTTAGTGGTACTAAAAGCAGGTTATTCGAAAAAGGCTTTTATCCAAAATATAGATAAACTTGCTAACGAATATAAAATTAAAAACATAGCATATGTATTAAACTATATAAAACCAAAAGACATCTATTACGGATATAAGTATTAATATGAAGTAATACAAAAATATAAAAGGATTATATCGAAAATTGTGTAATATAATGGTTTCCCAAAATGAATAGAAGATTAGACTTATGCAAAATTATTGAACTTCCAAAAATACATGATAAAAGGGGAAATTTAACATTTATAGAAGGAAATAGACATATTCCTTTTGAAATAAAAAGGGTTTACTATCTGTACGATGTTCCCGGTGGAGAAGCTAGAGGAGGACATGCTCATAAAGAATTACAACAGCTCATCATAGCGGTTAGTGGAAGTTTTGATGTCATATTAGACGATGGTTTTGAAAGGAAAAGAGTACACCTAAATAGGTCTTACTATGGGCTTTACATACCTACAATGATATGGAGAGAACTTGATAACTTTTCTACAGGTGCAGTTTGCCTAGTTTTAGCTTCTCAATACTATGATGAAAAAGACTATATAAGAGACTATAATGAATTTTTGAAATTAGCAAAATAAAGGAGGAAAATATGGAATCAATAAAAAATATTATTATTGAAAGCCTAAAAGAATTAAATGAAGAATTAAATATAAAAGAGTTAGAAAATCCAGATGAAAACACAAAAATCTATGGTGAAGGTGGCTTACTAGATAGTCTGGCATTAGTTACCTTTATAACAGATTTAGAAGAAAAAATAGAAGATGAGTTAGGATATAGAATTACATTAGTTAATGAAAGAGCAATGAGCAGATTTAGAAGTCCTTTTAAAGATGTAAAAACGCTATCTTTATATATACAAGAACTAATAAAAGAGGAAAATAAAGATGGTTAAAGACAAGGTATTTGTAATAACTGGGACAAGGAAAGGAATAGGTAAATCTTTATCAGAGTATTATTTAGATAAAGGCAACATTGTTATAGGTTGTAGCAGAGGAGAAGGAAGTATTAACCATAAGAATTATACTCATTATACTTTAGATGTTAGTGATGAAAAAGCAGTAGTTAATATGATTAGAGATGTAAGGAAAAAATTTGGAAGAATAGATATACTACTTAACAATGCAGGTATTGCCTCTATGAACCATATTATTACTACTCCTTATAAAACTGTAGATAACATATTTAAGACTAACTTTTACGGAACATTTCTTTTTACAAGGGAAGTAGCAAAAGTTATGATGAAACATAAGAAAGGAAGAATTGTAAATTTTGCTACAGTTGCAACACCTCTAAGATTAGAAGGGGAAGCCATATACGCATCGAGTAAAGCCGCAATAGAAAATTTTACAGAAATCATGGCACGGGAATTAGCTGACTTTGGCATAACTGTAAATGCAGTAGGACCAACTCCTGTCCCTACAGACCTAATTAAAAATGTGCCAGAAGAAAAAATAAATGCTTTATTAGAAAGACAAGCAATAAGGAGATTTGGAACATTTGAAGATGTTGTAAATGTGATTGATTTTTTCATAGACGATAAAAGTGATTTTATAACAGGACAGATTGTATATTTAGGTGGAGTTGTTAAATGAGCTGGTTACTTGAAAAGTTCAAAACTTTCGGTAACAAAACAGCTATCATCTGGAATAATAAAGAGTATTCATACAAAAACCTATACGACAAAATTCAGGAATTTGAAACTCTTTTAGAGAAAGATATAAAAAAAGGGGAAGTCATCGCTATATTAGGTGATTATTCCTTTGAAAATATAGCTTTATTTTTTTATCTTTACAAGAACAAAAACATCATAGTTCCTATAATATCAGACAAAGAAAGCGAAATAAAAGAAAAACTAAAGGAATCTTACAGCGACAAAGCTCTAAAGATAAATAATGGTAATATAAAAATAGATACCTTTCCTCAAACAGAAAAACATAACCTAATAGAAAATTTAAGACAATCCCAAAATGCAGGTTTAATTTTATTCTCAAGTGGTAGCACAGGAAAACCAAAAGCAATGTTGCATAACTTGGACAAAATGGTCGATATATACAAGAACAGAAAAGAGAAAAATATCAATTCTTTAGTATTTTTAACATTTGACCATATAGGAGGGATAGATACACTATTAAGACTTTTATCCATTGGTGGGACAATAACAATTCCAGATGATAGAACACCAGAAACAGTTAGTAAATATATAGAAAAATACAAAGTAGAAGTCTTACCTACAACTCCAACTTTTTTAAATCTACTACTTATAAGCGGTGTTTATCATAAGTATGATTTATCTTCACTAAAGATAATAGCTTATGGTGCAGAGCCAATGCCAGAAAATCTATTAAAAAAACTAAAAGAGATTTTCCCAAATGTAGAATTTCAGCAAAAATTTGGAACAAGTGAAACAAATGCCATAAAAGTAAAAAACAAAAAAGATAATGAACTTTTCTTGAAAATAGAAGATGAAAATATCCAATATAAAATCGTAGATGGAGAGTTATGGATTAAAAGTAAAACACAAGTTTTAGGGTATCTAAATGCACCTATGGATAGTTTTACCAAAGACGGTTGGTTTAAAACTGGAGATTTAGTAGAAAAAACAAAAGACGGTTATATAAGGATAATAGGAAGAAAAAAAGAGGTTATAAATGTAGGAGGAGAAAAAGTTCTTCCATCAGAAGTAGAAGCAGTAATATTAGAATTACCGTCAGTTTTAGATTGTATGGTATATGGAGAAGAAAATCCAATAACAGGTCAGATGGTAGTTGCAGATGTAATCATAAATGATGATATAGACCAAAAAGAAGCAAAAAAACTAATAAGAAAACATTGTAGAGAAAAATTAGATAACTATAAAGTTCCTACGAAGATTAACTTCGTAGACAAAGTAAACTTCGGTGATAGATTTAAAAAAATTAGGAGAAAATAGCATTGGTAAACCTTTCATTAAAAAACATAAAATTTGAATATGTTACCCCTGATGATGCAGAATTTATCTTAAAATTAAGATTAGATGATAGATTAAACAGGTTTTTGTCTAAAGTAGATGGCAAATTATCTTCTCAAAGAAAATGGATAGAAGAATATAAAAAAAGAGAAAAAGAACAAAAAGAACATTATTTTCTAATAAAAAATCTAAAGACAGGTGAAAAACTAGGAACTATACGAGTATATAATATAAAGGAAAATGAATGTACATGGGGAAGCTGGATAATAAATTCAAACAATCCTCTCTATGCAATAGAATCTATATTACTAATCTACAAATTTATCTTTGAAATACTAAACAAAGAAGTCGTCAAATTTGATGTTAGAAAAGATAATAAAACGGTTGTAATGTTTCACAAATCTTACGGAGCTAAACTTATTGATGAAGATGAGTTAAATTATTACTTTCTGTATAGAAAAGAGGATTATCCTAAGCTCAAAGAAAAATTCAAAAAATTTATAAAAACATAAAGGTACTACAAATGTCTAACGAAATTTTTATTAAATTTTTAGATTTAAAAAGTGTAAATAGTATATACGAAGAAGAAATAAAAGAAGCAGTTAATAAAGTAATAAATTCTGGGTGGTACATTTTAGGAGAGGAAGTAGAAAAGTTTGAAAAAGAGTTTGCTAACTATTGTGGAGCTAAATATGCCATAGGTGTAGGAAGTGGTTTAGATGCTTTAAGGCTTATAATTAGAGGATATAAAGAATTAGGAATATTTGAAGAAGGTGATGAAATAATAGTCCCTGCTAATACTTATATTGCATCTATTTTAGCAATAACAGAAGAAAACTTAAAACCTATTCTTGTTGAACCAAAGTTAGACACTTATCTTATAAATCCTGAAAACATAGAAGAAAAAATAACTTCCAAAACAAAAGCTATAATGGTTGTTCACTTATACGGTCAAACCTGTGAAATGGATAAAATATGGGAGATAGCCAAAAAATATAACTTGAAAATCATAGAAGACTCGGCACAAGCCCATGGAGCTTTTTATCAGGATAAAAAAGCAGGCAATTTAGGAGATGCAAGTGGTTTTAGCTTTTATCCCGGTAAAAATTTAGGAGCATTAGGAGATGGAGGAGCTGTGACTACAAACGACAAAGAATTAGCACAAGTTGTGGAGGCTTTAAGAAACTACGGAAGCCATAAAAAATATGAGCATAACTACAAAGGTATAAACTCCCGTCTTGATGAAATACAAGCGGCTATCTTAAGAGTAAAACTAAAATATTTAGATAAAGAAAATAAAAAAAGAAAAGAAATTGCCAAATTTTATTTAGAGAATATACAGAATAAAAAGATAATCTTACCGAAGATATTAACTGATAGCGTGTGGCATCTATTTGTCATTAGAACAAAAGAAAGAGATAAACTACAAGAATATCTATCACAAAAAGGAATTCAAACATTAATCCACTATCCTATCCCACCGCATAAACAAAAGGCTTACAAAAAATGGAATAATTTATCCTTCCCAATTACAGAAAGTATTTGTAAGGAAATATTAAGCTTGCCTATATACAAAACCCTTAAAACAGAAAATATAGAATATATATCAAAAATGGTAAATAGTTTTTAAAATGACATTAATAAGAACATCTATATTATCAGCCATTTCTACAATAATAAAAGTCGTTACTGGGTTTATCACTGTTAAAATCGTATCTGTAATAATAGGTCCTTCAGGGTTAGCTCTTGTTGCTCAAGTCCAAAATTTTGTTAGAATGACCAGTTTAGTAGCTACAGGAGGAATAGGAACAGGAATTGTAAAATATACGGCAGAATTTAGAGAAAATGAGCAAGAAAAAAAGAAAATATGGAGTAATGCACTTAAACTTGCTCTTATATTAACTTTTTTAGTAGCTATAACTGTTGCCATATTTTCTAAATACCTATCTTTAAAATTATTAGGCTCAACAGAATTCTACTTTGTATTTATTCTGTTCTCAATTTCTGTAATATTTTTTGTTTTAAATGTAATTTTTCTCGCCATACTAAATGGACAAGGAGAAATAAAAAAATTAACAATAATAAATATCATAAGTTCTATCATAGCACTAATAGTATCAGTATCCCTTGTAATTACCCTTAGAATAAAGGGAGCGTTGATTGCAGGAATAATATCCCAATCTATAGTATTTTTTGTAACTCTTCTTTTTATTTTAAAAGCAAACTGGTTTAAATTATCTATGTTTATTAACGGTTTAGATAAAAAAATTATAAAAAACCTTCTAAAATTTTCAGCTATGACGGTAACCACTACAGTTACTAGTACAGGAAGTTTAATCTTCTTAAGAAATTATATCGGAAATAACTTAGGTTGGGATTCTGCTGGTTATTGGCAAGGAGTTTGGAGAATAAGTGAAACTTATTTAATGTTAATTACAACAACGCTTAGTATTTATTACCTTCCTAAGTTATCTAGTATAAAAGATAAAACTGAATTAAAAAAAGAGATAATTTATGGCTATAAATTAATTATGCCAATAGTTATCTTTCTTGCAATTTTAATATATCTTTCTAGAGATATATTAATAAGAATCATCTTTACAGAAGAATTTATGCCAATGTCTGAACTTTTCTTTTTTCAACTTATGGGAGACGTTATAAAAATAGCAAGTTGGTTGATTAGTTTTTTATTATTATCAAAAGCTATCATAATGCCTCTTATTATTGTTCAAATAGTATTTTCTTTTACTTTTATTATATTTGGAGTGATATTTATCAACATTTTTAGTTTAAAAGGAATAACCATTGCCTTTTTTACAAATTATGTGTTATATCTTTTAACAATATTTTTTATTTCAATAAAATTTTATTCAAAGGTTCTAAGCAAATGAAAAAAAGAATTTTTATAGGTGGGACAGGAAGGAGTGGAACAACTATCCTCTATGATTTACTAAGAACACATAAAGAAATATATGCGTTTCCTTTAGAAATGCGATTTATTATAGACCCTGATGGTATATTGAACTTGGTAGATACTTTAACTTACCAATACTCAATACCTCAAGCTAGGGAGTCTCTATATAGATTTGAAAAATTAATGAAAGAATATTTAACAAAAGCTTCATACCCACCTTATATAGGCTTTAATTTTGAAAAAATGTTTGGAAAGGATTTTTATTATAATCAATTAACGGCATTTTTATCAAAATTAGTTATTGCCGAATTTTATGGCTCTGATTATCCGATAAAGACTAATTGTTTATCTTACCAACTCTCTCCCATCTTTAGATTTTTAGACAAATCCAAAATATCCAAAATCTTCATAAGAATATTAAAATTGGAAAGAAAACATCTTTGGCCTCACAGAAAAATAAAAGAAGGTAAATTTTTTGAAAATAGAGAAGAACTCATTAAATTATGTGCAGACTTTATAGATAACCTTTTTTTCAAAGTTACTTATGAACATGGAAAAAGCATATGGTGTGAAAAAACTCCATCTAATTTACTTCACTTGGATTTTATATACGAATTATATCCTGATGCTTTCTTCATACACATAAAGAGAGACCCAAGAGGGGTTATTTTTTCTATGAAGAATCAATTCTGGATGAGTAAAAATTTAGAAAAGTTGTGTTTAACAATGAAACAACTTTACAAAAAGTTTTTTTATCTTAAAAAGAAAATTAATCTTCAAAATTATAAATACTTAGAAATAAAAATAGAAGATTTAGCAAAAGATTATGAATCTAATCTAGAGAAAATAACTTCCTTTTTAGAAATAGACAAAGAATTTGTGAATCCCC
>JAADDZ010000002.1 GCA_013153635.1 Aquificota bacterium | reverse complement strand
GTCTTTGTTTGTAATTGCTCTCTTCAAATATTTTTTTCAGTTTTTCTGCTGGAAGGATATGTTCTTCTATAGTTTTGGCTATAGATTCTGCTATCTCTTTTCTTCTTTTGGGTATCAAACCGGGGGTAAATGGTAATTTTATCCCAAATAGATATTTTTCTTCGTAAGGTCTAAATAACATCTTTATGGCTAACCAGTTTGTTATATAACCTATAAAAGCTCCAAGTAAAGGAGGAATGATGAAAGACCAGTCCATTTTAGTAATCCAAATTTTTAATAAATTGATAAGCGGTTCTGCCATTTCTACCGTAGTCTAAAGCGAATCTAATTGCTAGCTGGTGTAATATATGTTTAGGAGTATTTATATTGTATTTTTGGGCATAGTAATCAACTATTTGTAGGTACTGTGTTTGGGACATCTTAAAGAATCCTATCCTAAGCCCAAACCTTTCAGCTAGAGAGAGCTTTTCTTGTAAGTTTTCTTCTATGTTTTTCTCATCGGGGTCTCTATCAGAGAATTTTATGGGGATTAGATTTTTTCTGTTTGATGTGGCATAAAATAGTAAATTTTTGGGGATTTGGTACAGTCCACCATCTAGTATAGTTTTAAGCTCTTTGAACTGGGGTTCATTTTCATTGAACGAAAAGTCATCTATAAAGATTATAAATCTGTATTTTTGGTTTTCTTCTATAAAATCAAATAGGTCAAAGATTGAGAGTATATTGTGTTTTAAGACCTGTATCATTCTAAGTCCTTGAGAATAATATAGATTTAGCATTCCTTTTATTAAACTAGATTTTCCTGTACCTTTTTCTCCCCACAAAAGTACATTATTGGCTGGTTTTCCTTTTAGAAACCTTTGGGTGTTTTTTAACAGTTTTTCTTTTTGGTCTTCTATACCAATTAGGTCATTTAAATCTACTTTTACAAAGTTCTTGATAGGTTTTAGGTTTTCTTCAAAGATAAACGCATAGTTTTCTTCTAGGTTTAGGTCTATATCTGTAGATATATATCTATCCAAAAGTATATCTATCTTTTCTAAAATGTGCTTTGGAAACATACAACTTCCTTTATCTAAGATTTGAGTTATAACATAAAACAATAGTGTGATTTTTTCAAATTTCTATCTCGATGATTTTTCTAGAAGAGGTTTTTCCTTTTTTTATCTTTATTTTTGATTTTGGTATTTTATAGAATTTTGCTAGCAGTTCTATAACTTTTTGATTTGCTCTTCCTTTTTCTGGGGGTTCTTTTACTCTTATTTCAAAAGAGTTCTCATCTATCTTTAATATCTGTTCCTTCTTTGAGTTTGGTTTTACCTTTACGTCTACTATCATCAAACTATTACACAGTTTTTACCATTTTCTTTAGCTTTATATAGATTATCATCAGCTTTTTTTATAAGTTGGTCAACGTTTTCAAACCCTTCTTCTACAGAAGCTACTCCAAAGCTTGCAGTGTAGTCTATAACTGTACTGTCGTTTAGTTTTAAATGTCTTGTTTCCATCACCTTACGTAATCTGTGGGCTACTTTTGAGGCGATTTCTTTATCAGCATCAGAAACAATTACCGCGAACTCTTCACCTCCAAATCTTGCTGGTATATCTTCAGGTCTAAGATATTTTTTTAGTACATTTGCTACATCTTTTAGTACTTCATCTCCTATGTGATGTCCGTAAGTATCATTTATCTTTTTGAAATTATCTATATCAAAAAGTATAAGAGAAAATACAGCTCCAAATTCTTTGTATCCTTGAAAATACTCGTTGATTATCTTTATAAAAGCCCTTCTATTGTACAGACCAGTAAGATAATCTGTGTTGGCTTTTGTTTCTACTATCTGGAGTTGTTTTCTTAACTTTGCTACTCTTTTGTTTTCTTCTTCTATTTTCTTTTTAAAGTTTTCGTTTTCTTTTTTGATTTTTTTCATTTCATCTAATATGTAGTTTAGTACAGATTTTAGTTCTTTATCGTTTACCTTCTGGGAGGCATCGGTTAGGGCTTTGTCCCCTTTGTTCAGGTTTTTTGAGTACTGGTTTGTTATCTGTAAAATCTCTTTTAGAGACTGGTCGAGAACTTCGGTGGTTGTTTTAAGCTCTTTTTTTATTTTTATACTGTTTACGTTTTCTTCTTCTTTTGCTAGGGTTTTACATATATCTATAAGTTTTTCTTCTGGTATGTTCTCTTCTAAAAGGTTATGCTCTGCTAGGTACGTAAACACATTGAACCATCTTCTAAAGTTCTTAGGAGTTGAAGGGATTCCCTTTTTTATCAAGAAATGAAGAGTATTCTTTGTTATACTAGCAATCTGTCTTTTTTCTCTGTCAGAAAACTCATCTTTTTTATCAAATTTTTGACATAGATTACATTTTATATCCAAAATTTTTTCTTCTATTTTCATAACATACCTCCAATTTGTTTAACTTGTAACAAATTTTAGTTATTAAGCAATTGATTTTATGACACCCGCTTTAAATTTTTTATATTGTTCGGTGATTTTATGTTTATGTTTAATTAGTATAAATATAAAAAGCGAATATCTATTCAGATATTACAATTATTTCTCCTTTGGTTGGGAAAAAACCAGAACAGTATGGACAGGTAAATATATGTTTTCCCGGATATATCATCTTTATTTTTACTGTTTTAGTTTCCCCTTTTTTTATATTTTCTATCATCACATCGTAGGGAGGTGTTATATAAAAACAGTGTCCGTAGTAACGCTGTGAGTAATCGTCTCCTATACCTTCATCTATAGCGGTTATCCTAAACAGAACTACAGAGCCTTGAGGAATTTTTATGTAGTTTGGGGAGTACCCTTTCTTAGAGACTTTAATATCTACAACTATTTGTGGGGCTTCTTCTGTTTTGGTGCAAGAAAAAATAAATATAGCGAAAATCAAGACGAGTTTTTTTATTTTCTTTAAAGATTTTGGAAGGGATAGCATCAAATCTCTATATTTAGACATAAATAGTTAACCTAACAGTTTCGCTTTTCCTAATATGGTAATAATACTATAATATAAATTCTAATCAAATTTCTGGAGGACTTTAACTTTGGAGTTTAAAGATACACTAAATTTACCTAAAACTCAATTTCCAATGAAAGGAAATTTACCTAAGAAAGAACCTCAAATTATAGAAAAATGGGAAAATCTTAATTTGTACAAAAAGTTGAGAGAAGAAAGAACAGGAAAGGAAAAGTACATACTTCATGATGGTCCTCCCTACGCTAATGGACACATACATCTAGGACATGCGTTGAACAAAATACTAAAAGACATTCTTGTTAAGTACCAATCGATGCTTGGTAAAGATGCTCCTTTCGTTCCCGGTTGGGACTGTCATGGTTTACCAATTGAAAGAAATGTAGAAAAAGAGCTTTCCAAGAAAAAAATAAGAAAAGAAGATATTCCAAAAGCGGAGTTTAGGAGACTTTGTAGGGATTACGCCCAAAAGTTTGTAGAAATTCAAAAAGGGGAATTTAAAAGACTTGGTATAATCGGCAATTGGGAAAAACCGTACCTCACTATGAATCCATCTTACCAAGCTCAAGAGATAAGAGAATTAGGTAGAGTCTTCAAAAAGAAAGTTGCCTATAGAGGATTAAAACCTGTTTATTGGTGTATATATGACAAAACAGCAGAGGCAGAAGCAGAGGTAGAATATCAAGAGAAAAAAGACCCTTCTATATACGTCGCTTTTAAACTTGTGGAGCCTCCATTTGATATAGAAAAAGATGTGTACGCTGTTATCTGGACAACTACCCCGTGGACTTTACCTGCAAACTTAGGAATAATGGTAAACCCCGAGTTCGATTATCTATTTCTTGATACTGAAAAAGGTATGCTGATTGTAGCAAAAGAGCTAGCTGATTCTTTCCAAGAAATTACAGGAATTAAGGGAAAGATATACAAAGAAGTAAAAGGAAGAGATTTAGAATTCTTAGAATACTACCACCCTTTTATAGATAGAGTTTCAAAAATCTATCTATCAGAGTTTGTAGAGCTTGGTACAGGAACAGGTCTTGTACATATGGCTCCGGGGCATGGTCAAGAAGACTATGTTATAGGTAGTAGGTACGGGATAAAACCTTTTGCTCCTGTAGATGATGAAGGAAGATTTACAGAAGAAGTTCCCCAGTGGCTTAGAGGTCTAAGAGTTTTTGATGCTAATCCTGTGATAATTGAAAAACTTGAAGAAAAAAACGCTCTTTTGTACAAAGAAACGATAAAACACTCGTATCCTCACTGCTGGAGATGTAAAAACCCTGTGATTTTTAGAGCAACTCCTCAATGGTTCATCTCTATGGACGCCATATTAGAGAATGGAGCGACTCTTAGAGGAGAAGCTATAAAAGAGATAGAAAGGGTAAAATGGATACCTCATTGGGGAGAAAATAGGATAAAATCAATGGTAGAAAATAGACCAGATTGGTGTATATCTCGTCAGAGAATATGGGGAGTGCCAATCGCTGTTTTTTACTGTAAAGACTGTGGGACTATCGTCTCTGATGAAGAAATCTTTGAATATGTGGCGAATCTTGTACAAAATTATCCATACGGAGCAGATATATGGTTTGAAAAAGATGCAAAAGAACTTCTTCCAGAAGGTTTCCAATGTCCAACCTGCAAAAGTACAAATTTTGAAAAAGAAGAAGATATTTTAGATGTATGGTTTGATTCAGGGGTATCCCATGCCTGTGTTCTCAAATATGGAGATTGGAAAGAGCTTAGATGGCCTGCTGATATATATTTAGAAGGCTCTGACCAGCATAGAGGCTGGTTTCAATCTTCTCTGTTAGAGAGTATAGCCTCCTATGAGAGAGCGCCGTATGATAGTGTTTTGACCCACGGGTTTATATTAGATGAAAAAGGCAGAAAGATGTCAAAATCCCTAGGGAATGTTATCGCTCCAGAGAAGGTCATTAAGCAGTATGGAGCAGACATCTTAAGATTATGGGTAGTAACAGAGGATTACACTGAAGATATAAAAATAGGTATGAACATTATCAAAAATATTGCTAACGATTATAAAAAGATAAGAAATACCTTTAGGTATTTTCTTGGAAATCTGTATGATTTTGATATAAACAAAGACTTAGTAGCGTACGAAGACATGCTAGAATTAGACAGATGGATACTATCAAAATTACAGCGTATCATAGAGATAGCCCACGCCTCTTATACAGAACATAAATTCCACAGAATCTATCATACATTGAAAAAATTTATGATAGTAGATTTGTCAGCTATATATCTAGACATACTCAAAGATAGACTCTATGTATATGCCCCAAAATCGATAGAGAGACGCTCTGCCCAAACGGTGCTGTACTATCTGTTAGATTCCCTTACAAGGATATTAGCTCCTATTCTTTCTTTTACAGCTGAAGAAATCTGGGAATACACAAAAAATATAAATCCATCTTTGAAAGAAAGTATCCACTTAGAAGAGATGCCAGTACCTAACACTGATTATATTGACAAAGAACTTGAAGAAACTTATGAAGAGCTTTTAAAACTAAGAAGTGATATAATGACTGCGTTAGAACATGCAAGAAATAACGGGCTTATTAGACACCCATACGAAGCAAGAGTTTTGCTAAAACTTGACGAAAATTTGAAAAATATGATAGAACAACGTATAAATTGGATAAAATACTTTTTTACAGTAAGTCAAGTGGAGCTTGTAGACAAGGTTGATGCAGACATAGTACTTGAAGGAAAAGAATCAAAAAATGTTATAATTGGAATAACGAAAGCTTTAGGAGAAAAATGCCCTAGGTGCTGGATTTATGATTTATCTGTCGGGAAAAATGGGCAACCTGTATGTGATAGATGCTTGCAGGAATTAAAAAAAATGGATATTGAAATAACAAGTATAGGGGGATAAAATGAAGAAATCAGACCTTTTAAACAGACTTTATGAAAAGTTCCCAGAATACTCTAAATCAGAAATAGCAAAAGTTCTAAACGGAACCTTCGATGCGATGATTGATGCCCTTGCTAAAGGGGAAAGAATAGAAATCAGAGGACTTGGCTCTTTTAAGGTAAAAGAAAGGAAAGCCGAAAAAGCAAGAAATCCAAAAACAGGTGAAACGATAACGTTGAAAAATAAAAAAGTGGTTCAATTTAAGATGGGAAAGAAACTAAAGAGAATCTTATTTAAAAAAGTTAAAGTATAAGAGATGTGAATGGGACTTGTTACAGATATTTTTTCCCTAGAAGATTTTAAAAAAAGTATACCGTTTACCGCGCTTGGTGCTAGGACTTGTTATAGTGGGGGAGACTTAAATACTTTACTAGCAGACCCAAGAGTGATAAGTAAAAGTGAAAGAGCTAAATTCTTATCAAAATTAGGTAACTATAAGCATTTTAGTGTGTTTGCCCATTCGTTTGCATATAAAGATTTGATAGAACTATCAGAAGAAAAAATCAATAGTCATCTTGAACCAGAATATCTATCCTTACCTCATGTTGTAAAAGCTCAAATATTAGCTATGAAAATAGCATCTTTATATTTTAAGGTTCATTATAATCCTAAGAAACCTACAGTTATTGGAATATCCTTGAGACACTATCTTGAAGAACTCTTATCTATAGATGAGAAAAAATATTTTGAAACATTTGAAAAAATGACCCAGTATGATGTTCCAGTAGAACCTCTAGGAAAAAAACGAAATGTAACCCTTGTAGGACTTTTAGAAGAGTATGACGGTTATGCGGTTTTTTATATAGATGATGTTTCAAGAGTTATGACTCATCAATTAGTAAGGCATACTACATTGAATTTTTCTCAAAGAAGTCAAAGGTATGTAAAAGAAGATGAAAATAAAATAATAATTCCTCCATCAGTAAAAGAGAGTGATACCTCTTTGCCTATGGACGAAGTTAGCGATATGTTAAAGATTATAGCTTCTTTGAAGAAGTATATAGAGAAGACTCAAATAAAAGAAAGTCTAAAAACTAATGCTTTAAAGAGGATAGATGACTTTTTGGAAAGATTTTCAAAAAAAGATAACCTATCTCTACAAGAGCTGTTTTTAGCTACTGATGAGTTTTGTGATGTTGTATACGAGTTTTCTGTTTATGTGGGAAAAGTAAAAAGGGAAGATGGTAGATTTATCTTACCTCACGGTAGAAAAACCACTATAGTAGTATCTTCTACTTTAAATTGGATTATAGATTTTATAATAAAAAGAACAGACCCTCATGCCCAATGGGAAATAAGGGATATTGCTTTTCAGATGAAAGAGCTTTTAGAGGAACAGGGAATAACTGTTTACTAGTTATTAGCCTCTTTTCTCCAATGGGATATAGTGAATGTTATGCCCTCCATCGTATATCTGTGTAGGTCTAAACAGTTTGTTTTCTTTTATATACTCTTTACAGTGGGCTAACCAACCGGGTATCCTTCCCATAGCAAAAATAGGTGTATATAGTTGTGGCGGTATTTTTAGGTACGAGTAAAAAACTGCTGTAAAAAAATCTATATTTGGGTAGATTTTCTTATCTTTTAGATATTTTAGGGCGGTTTCTTCGAATTTTATAGCTTTTTTGTATAACTCTGATTCTCCTTTTAGTTGGGATAGTCGGGTTAAGAAATTTTTTATTATTTTTGCTCTAGGGTCGTATGTTTTATAGATTCTATGACCAAATCCCATAATCCTCTCTTTTCTATTGAGTTTATTTACTATAAACTCTTCAATCTGGTTTAGGTCTTTAATCTGATTCAGCATATAAAATACTTTTTCATTTGCTCCTCCGTGAAGTTTTCCTGATAAAGCTCCGACAGCAGAAGATACTGCAGAATAGAAGTCTGCAAGGGTTGAGACTACGACAATAGCTGTGAAGGTAGAAGCATTTATTGTGTGTTCTGCATGAAGAATCAAGGTTTTATCAAACATCTGTGATATTTCTTTTTCTGGGATTTCTCCAGTTAGCATATAAAGGAAGTTTTGTGCATAGTCTAGAGTTTTGTCTGGATTTATAGGCTCTTTACCTTCTAAAATTTTTTTCCAGTTAGCTATTATAGTAGGTACTTTCCCAAGAAGATTTACTAAAGAGGAGTAGTGGTGTTTTTCATCGAGTACCTCTTTGTTCTCGTCAAATGCTGATAGTATTGGAATGATACCTTGTAATACTTTCATTGGATAGGTAGTTTTTGGTATATCTTTTAAAAATTTTATTATCCCTTGATTTAGTTCTAAATTTTCTTTTATATCTGATACAAATTTCTCATATTCCTTTTTTGTAGGAAGTTTTCCAAAAACTAAAAGATAGGATACTTCTAAAAAGTTTGAATTTTCTACAAGTTCTTCTATAGGAATTCCTCTATATTCGAGTATCCCTTTTTGACCGTCTATATAACTTATTGAAGATTTTACTACAGGAATACCTGTAAGACCTGCATAAACATTCATCACTTTTCTCTTTAACAGAATCTATATTCAAAATAGATTGTTTGGAATATATTTTCAACAGCATTTATGTAGTCCTGTAGATTGCTATATATATTAGTTTTGTCATTGGTATCTATAAAATTTATCATCTTTTTTATACTTTCTTTGTCTGTAGCTTGAAGGTATCCTTCTTGGAAAAATCTATCTATACATTCTACAGTATTATTACATGGGGTCATGCTTTCCCATTCTTGTAAAAAGGAATTTATGGTATCAGTGAGTATTTCTAAGTTTTGTATTATCTTTGTTTCTAAATTGTTAATATCTTTGGTCTGTTTTAGCTCTTTTAGGGATATGTCTAAACTTAGAAGTTTTTTATTTAAGCTCATCTAAATTTCCTCGAAAATAGTTTTTTGTGTATTCGTGTATGTCTTCTCTTTTTAGAATCTGGGTAGGAGTTAACCATATGTAATCTTCATGCTGGTCTTTTGGAAGGGGAAGTTCAAAATCTATTTCAATGATGTGTGCTAAGACTATGTAATGCGTACCAAATTCATTGCCAAAGAAGTTGTCCGGATATATATGTTCGTAAACTCCTAAAAATTTGGCGTTTTGTCTTTTTAAAGGTATTCCAAGTTCATTTTCAGTTATACTTTCAAAAGCTTCATCTAGTCTTTCATTTTTGAATATTCTTCCCCCGGGAACAAAATAGAAATTTTTTGCAGGTCTGTTTTTCCTTTTGCCAAGTAAAATCTTCCCTTCCTTGTCTTTTACGATTAGGTCTATAGCTACTAAGGGTGTATTCTGGATTATAAATTTAAAAATATGTGGTTCTGTCCATCTTTTATTTTTCCCCACTTTCCTTATACTCCTTTTATTATCTCTTCAAAATGAGAAATAATTGAGCTATTTGTTGCAATGAAGTTAGCTCCTTTGTCCTTTGCTTTTTGGGCTAAATCAATTCTTGTATGCCCACAGTATCCTATTATTTTAAAGTTATCTTTCTTTAGTTTGTCTATCAACTCAAGAGAACTATTTGCTTTTGATTCAAGGTTTATAAGTATGTAGTCTGGATTAAATCCTTTTATCTTTTCATAACTATCTTGCCTTACAAAAGATAAAATTTTAGGTTCGTATCCTTTATCTTTTGCTTGATTCCTAAGTTTTGAACTTAGAATCATATTTTCATCTATGATTAGTATTTTCATAGTTTTCTCCTAAAATTTCTTTTTATACTTCAACCAAACGAAAATTTTGTCGTAGATAATTTTAAAAATTTTATGTAGGTTTTAAAAAGGATTTTATGATTTTAGATGGTTTTACATAAGACCTCTTTTTTTTAAGGCATCTTCATATATTCTCTGATACAGGATTCTCCATTCTGGAGTTCCTTCAACGATTTTCCTAGAATAGGATTTTATTCTCTGTCTAACTTCTCTATCTATCTCTTTTTCTTCTCTTACTATATCTTTTAGAATCTCAAAGATTCTTCTTCTTATTTTATTAGGGTGCTCTGTGTAATCTACAGATGTTTCAGTTTCTATGTATTTTTTTATTCTGTGTGCTACCTGATTCATTCTTTCTACAGGGTCTAGGTGGATATTTCTCTCTTCTGCAAGTCTTTCTTTTACTTTTCTTACTGCTGTTCTGTATCCTATATCTTCGTCTTTTACAAGATGTAGATGTTCTTCTACGAGCTTTTCTGCTTCTTCTTCTAACTCTTTTTCTTCTTTTATTGCATTTAATATGATTTCCATGATGTCTTGCTTGAATTTTTGAGTGTCGTCAACTATTAGTATTTCTTTTTCTACTAACTCTTTTACTATTCTCTCAACTGTTCTTTCCACCAGCTTGGCTGGTAGTTTCATTAAACACCTCCAGCTTTTAATCTTTCATATCTTACACCAAAATAACTAAGTAATCAAAAAATTTGCCAAAAGGTTTATTTTTCTCTTATCTCTACAGAGAGTTTATGTGCTTCTAGACCTTCAGCTTGAGCTATATTTTTGGCATGTCTTGATACTTTCTCGAAACCGTCTTTGTTTACATAGATTACAGAACTTCTTTTAATAAAGTCATACACCCCAAGAGGTGAGGAAAATCTTGCCGCTCCCCCTGTAGGTAAAACATGGTTAGGTCCTAGTATGTAATCTCCTAAGGGTTCTGTGGCATACTCTCCTAAAAATATAGCTCCGGCATTTTTTATATTTGGAAGATAGTCAAAAGGTTGTTTTGTAATAATCTCAAGATGTTCTGGAGCTACTTTATTAGCAAGCTCACAGGCTCTACTAATGTCTTCAACGATAAACGCATATCCATAGTTGTCTAAGGAACTCCTTGCTATACTCTCTCTAGAGAGGTTTTTTAAGAATTGCTCGTAGAGTACCTCTTTTACTTTGTAAGCTATATATTCTGAATCAGTAACAAGTATAGATGCGGCTAGTTCGTCATGCTCCGCTTGAGATAACAAATCAGATGCAACCCATTCTGGATTTGCTGTTTCATCTGCAATTACAAGAATCTCTGAAGGTCCTGCTATAGAATCTATATCTACATGTCCGTAGACGTTTTTCTTTGCAAGGGCTACATATATGTTTCCGGGACCAACGATTTTGTCTACTTTTTTTATGGTTTTTGTTCCATACGCTAAGGCTCCTATCGCTTGCGCCCCACCTATTCTGTACACGGTTTCTATTCCACATAGAAAAGCTGTAGCAAGGGTATATCTATTTGGATTTGGGGATACCATAACAATATCTTTTACTCCAGCTACTTGAGCTGGAATAGCGTTCATTATAACTGTGGAAGGGTATGATGCTTTTCCGCCGGGAACATATAAGCCAACTCTTTCTAGTGGTCTAACTTTTTGTCCTATTATTATTCCTTCTTCTTCCTTAAAGTATGAGTTTTCTTTTTGAGCTTCATGAAATTCTCTAACTCTCTCTATAGCTACTTCTAAAGACCATTTAAGTTCATCTTCTATCTCTTCATAGGCTTTTTCTAGCTCTTTAAAGGGTATTTCTAGCTCTTGTTCTGTTAACTTTATTTTGTCAAATTTTTCTGTATAAAAGATAACAGCTTCATCACCTTTTTCTTTGACTTCTTTTAGTATCTCTTTTACTATATCTTCATATTTATCTGTCTCTATCTCTCCTCTTTTGATTAACGTCTTTAGCTCTTCACTACTTTCAAAAGTTCTATTTCTCAAATTTACTATTTTCATATTTAAAACCCTTTATTTAGCTTAAAGATAATATAATTATATAGTAAACTGAAAAGCCAAAGGAAAAATAATCCATGAAAAAACTACCAATAGGAATACAAACATTCAAAGACATAATAGAAGGAAACTACATCTACATAGACAAAACAAAAGAAGTCCTAGACC
>JAADDZ010000010.1 GCA_013153635.1 Aquificota bacterium | reverse complement strand
TACAAACATTCAAAGACATAATAGAAGGAAACTACATCTACATAGACAAAACAAAAGAAGTCCTAGACCTAATAAACAACTACAAATACGTATTTTTATCCCGTCCCCGTAGATTTGGAAAATCACTCTTTTTAGACACCCTAAAAGAAGCATTTGAAGGAAACAAAGACCTATTTAAAGGATTATACATATACGACAAATATGACTTTCCAAAACACCCAGTCATAAAAATAAGCTGGGCAGGAGACCTAAAATCACTACAAAGCACCAAAAACTGGGCTTTACTCCAGCTTAGATTTGCACAAGAAAAACTAAATATCACCTGTGAAGAAAACAAAGACCCTTCCACCTGCTTTGGAGAACTAATCCAAAAAACCTATCAAAAACACGGTCAAAAAGTAGTAGTCCTGATAGATGAATACGACAAACCAATACTAGACAACCTAGAAAAAGAGAACCTAGAAGTAGCAAAAGAAAACAGAGAATTCTTAAGGGGATTTTACTCTGTGATAAAAGACAGCGATGCATACATACGGTTTGCATTTTTAACAGGAGTAAGCAGATTTTCAAGAGTATCTATATTTAGTGGACTAAACAACCTAGTAGACATATCCCTAAACCCAAAATACGCCTATATCTGTGGATTTACACACCAAAATCTGCAAAATGAGTTTAAAGAATACCTACAAGGAGTAGACCTAGAAGAGGTAAGAAAATGGTACAACGGGTATAACTTCTTAGGAAAAGAGAAACTATACAACCCATTTGATATACTTCTATTTATAGACAGTGGATATGTATTTGACAACTACTGGTTCAAGACAGGGACACCAAGTTTTCTAATAAAGCTATTAAAAGACAGAGGATACAACGTTTTACAGTTTGAGAACCTAGAAGTAGGAAGCAGTATATTAGACAGCTTTGACATAGACAGACTAGAAGTAGAAACAATAATGTTCCAAGCTGGGTATCTGACCATAAAGGAAGTAATAGAGGAGTTTGGAGATAGGATATTTGTGTTAACCTTTCCAAACTTTGAAGTAAAGAAAAGTTTTAATGATTATCTACTTGACTATCTAACAGTTAGCGAAACAGACAAAGTAAGGCTAAAAACAACCCTTCGAAGGGTATTAATAAAAGCCCAGTTAGACAAGCTAAAAGACGTATTAACCAGTCTATACGCATCAGTTCCATATCACCTGTTTGTAAGAAAGGAGATAAGAGGAAATGAAAACTACTATGCAGTAGTTCTGTATATGTATCTGGCAGGGGCAGGGATAGACGTTTATGTGGAAGACACCACAGATAGAGGAAGAGCAGACCTAACGGCTATTGTGATAGACAAGGTTTACATCTTTGAGATAAAAATGGAAGGAGAAGGAGACCCGATAGACCAGATAAAAGAGAAAAGATACTATGAGAAATATCTAAACTATCCACAAATTTACGCAGTAGGGATAATAATAGATAAACAAAATAAAACTGTAAAAGATGTAGTTTGGGAAAAGGTAAAATAAATTTGATGTAAATAGTAAGTATAAATTTTTACAAAATTTTTAATAAAACATTACTACTATTGACAAACGAAACCATTTGTCATATCATATTATCTCCTTAATCGAATATGGGCGGTTAGCTCAGCTGGCCAGAGCACCTCCCTTACAAGGAGGGGGTCATAGGTTCGAGTCCTATACCGCCCATCTCTTGCGGAGCCGTAGTTCAGCTCGGTCCAGAACGCCGGCCTGTCACGCCGGAGGTCGCGGGTTCGAATCCCGTCGGCTCCGCCATTATTTATCTTGTATCTTTTATATGGTAGTACGGAGGAAATGTTCTTAATCTCGAATCTTCTAAAAATCCTCCTACAGTAAAGTTATAGATAGTTTGATATGTATCATCTTTTAATCCAAGTACTTCATGAATTGCATCATCAAAAAAACAGCCTATCCCTGTACCCCTTAAAGAATGGGCTTCAGCTTCTAAATATAAGACTTGTCCTATCATTCCTGCTTCCCAATGTATGTTCCTGTAAGCCCAAGGTTCTTTTTGTATTATAGGACTGAATTTTGAAATCATACTCAAGGAAAAAGAGCTGTCTCCTGCTATGTCTTGTCTACAGCTTACTATTTTTGAAGTTAGTTCAAAATTTCCAGTATATAAGAGGTACAGTTCTAATTCATCAGATACTTTTTCCCATAAGAATTCTTTTCTAGTTTTGTTGATTATTTGTACTTTGTCTTCTTCATATCTAAAGAAAAAATATAGACCGGTTGGTAAGTCATATATTCTATGGATATACAAGAGAAGATTTATAGAGGGGTTATAGATTTTTGTGTCAAAAGGTGGGATTTTTTCTCTTGGTACTGTTTTATCTAAAATATGGAAAAAGGTCTGTTTCTCTATATAGGTTTTTCTGTCATAAGCTACGGCACTTCTTCTTTTTTTTATTATTTGTGGGGCTGTATATGGGGAATCTTTTAGCCATAGTATAGGTTTATTTGATAATTTATACTGTTTTGGTTTTGTTCTTGGTTTTTCTACAAATTTGGCTACTTTTTCTATAATTTCCCATCTTACATGTTCTTTGCTTAGTTTGTTAGGTTTTCCTTTAAATTCTAATTTGGAAAAATCGTTTACTATGTTTGGTGGAATATCAGGAATAATATTGGTGTTATTTTTATATATAAAAAAGAGACCTTCTGGATATTCTTTTTCCTCTTCTTCCCAAACTGTTTTGTCAAATCCTAACATTTTTTCTATCTCTTTATCTGAAACTGCATTTAGATATATCACTTTCCAGCCTTGTAGTGAAGCAGAAAACGCCATAGTTGCTATAGCATGTCCTATGTCTAACTGGCTGTATCTATATGCTCTTTCTCCATATTTCCAAGCTTCTCTCCAAAATATACTTGTTAATGTTACAAAAAATCCATCAGTTTCGTAAAAGTCTTTTATTTTTTGTGATATTTGTGATGTTAATTTGGCTCGTTCTTCAAGTAAATGTAGGAAGGGATTATAATGGTAAACTCCTTTTAGTCCGTCATAATCAGGGATAATAAGATAGCTTTCTGTTGGGTGTAGATTTCCGCTTGAAGGATTTATTCTAAGAGACCATTGGGAACCGGGAATAGATTTCCAAGCGGATAATCCTAAGGATAGTTCTAGAAATTTGGAGATTGTGTTTAGGTTTATAGGATTTGCTTTGCAAAGCTCCCTTTTGTATAGGGCTTTGTATATACAGTTAGGGTCTTCAAGATTTAGGGGTAGTTCTATTTTGGTTGTGTTCTGGTAAAATCTGAATGGTTCTGGTTGGTTTTCCCAATCTAGATACCCTAGAGATTTTGCTAATCTGTTAAGGTGATGTTTTGTTCTTTGGTGATAATACAAAGCTATGTTTTCCATAATTTCCTCTTTTATAATTATTTAAAATTAAATTGTAAGAGATAAGGTATGTTTAAGTTAATAACTGTGTTGATTTTTGTAAATCTCCTTTTTTCTTGTTCGATAAAACATCAGACAGTAAAAGATTTACAGCGGTCTCCTCAAAATGCTTTTGTTTTTGTAAAAAGTGATGTTAGGTTGGTATCAAAGGATTTTCAAGAGCTTTTAAATAGATATTTTGACAGATTTTTTTTCTCTGTATGGCATAGAAAAAAGAGTATCTATGTAAATAAGAAGAAAAAAGCTTTTTGGGGTTTTTATGTTTATCCTTATAGAGAAGTATATGGAGAAAACAAGAAAAGGATTGATAAAAGCTGGTTTTCCAGCTTAAAGAAAAATGCTGATATTAAAAATTTTCCTTCTTTGAATATGTGGGGGATTACCGTTTCGAATACAGATTTAAAAGTTTTCCCTACTCACAAACCTATTTTTTATAGTTTTGAGAAAGCTGGAGAAGGGTTTCCTTTTGATTATAATCAGAACTCTTCTATATATGCAGGTACTCCTGTTTTTATATCTCACATATCAAAAGATAAGAAATGGTATTTTGTAGAAGCTCCTTTTGCTTCTGGTTGGGTAAAGGTTAAAGATATAGCTATTATCGATGAGGAGCAAAAACAGATATATATAACTGGTTCTTATTTAGCTTTTATAAAAGATGATGTTTCTGTAATTGATGATGATGGTATTTTTGCTTTTAAAGGTTTTATTGGAGGTATACTTCCAATAATAGAAGAGAAAGAGAGTAGGTACAGGGTATTGATTCCTACTCGGGATAGTGATGGATTTGCTGTGATTAAGACTGCGGAAGTTTCAAAAGTTTATGCTGTTAAAAAGCCTTTTCCCTTGACCCAGATGAATATCGCAAAAGTTATAAATCAAACTCTAAATAAGCCTTATGGTTGGGGAGGGCTATATCTAAATAGGGATTGTTCTGCAAATATCAGAGATATTTTTGTACCTTTTGGAGTTTGGCTTCCTAGAAATTCTACCGCTCAAGCAAAATCTGGTATCTTTGTACCATTAGAAGATTTATCTGAAAAACAAAAAGAAACCTTTATAGCAAAGGCTGGTATTCCATTTCTTACTCTTGTTTGGATGCCGGGACATATATTGCTTTTTGTTGGGAACAAGGATAAAAAACCTTATGTTTTTCATAATTTTTGGGGTATTAGAACAAAGTTTCTCAATAAAGAAGGTAGGATTATCGTTGGGAAGTCTGCTATAACTACTTTATCTCCACACAAGGGTATTTTCTTTGTGGATAAGGAAAGAGGTATTTTCCTAAAAAGGATAAAAGGTATTACCTATATAATACCTCCAAAGTATATTCTAAAGTAAGTCTTGTCTTTTTCTTTTGGTTACTAAGGCTCGGATTTTTTTTAATGCTCTAAGTTCTATCTGTCTAACTCTTTCTCTTGATATACTTAGCATACCACCTACTTCTCTTAAAGTTTTTGGCTCTTCTCCTTTTAGTCCAAATCTGTGTATGATTATAAATCTTTCCCTTTCAGATAGGTGCGAAAGTATGCAATCTATCTCTTTTTCTAAAGCTTCTTTTAGTAAGTCTTCTTCTATATCTTTTGTACCATGTTTGGATACAAGGTCTATAAAAAAGGTACCTTCTTCTTTGTCAATAGGTACATCTAAAGATACAGAGTGTCTTTTTATTAACAAGTATCTTTCTATCAAATCTTCATCTACTTCTATTCCCATTTTTTCTAGATAGTCTTTTATCTCTTTGTAGGTAGGTTCTCTAAAGAGTTTTTCCCTTAGCTGTAGATAGGCACAATCTATTTTTGATGAGAGCATAAATGTTTTTTGTGGGAGTTTTATTAAATCTTTTTGGGTTTGTATAGTTTGGAGTATGGACTGTTTAATCCACCAGATAGCATAAGATATGAATCTAACACCTTTATCAGGGTCGAATCTTTTTGCCGCCTCTATAAGTCCTATATTCCCAGCGGATATTAATTCTTGGAAAGGTATGTCGTATCCTGCGTAATTTTTGGCTATGTTTACTACAAATCTTAGATTGGCTTGAACTAGCCTATCTAATGCTTCTTTATCTCCTTCTTTTACTTTCTGTGCTATCTCTCTTTCTTCTTCAGGGGTTAACATAGGTATGTTTGAAATGAGCTTTAAATAAAAGGAGACCCCTTCTTCATAGTTAAAATTTCTCATAAGCAACCCCTATTCTATTTACAGTTTTATATTTTTTTATTGTTTTTATATTTTATATATTACTACTAAATTTAGCAAGCAAAATACATACAAGTTCTATATCTCAAATGGGTCATCAAAACCAAAATCTGTAAGGTCATCATCTATACTTTCTTCAAAACCAAAATGAGATTCGTCTGTATTTATATAGTCTGTATCTTCTGGTATAGGTTCTATAGGGGTATCTTCTATATTGTCTATCTTGTTAGAGATTTCATCTAATTTTTTTTCTATTTCTTCTAATTGGTCTTGACTAAATCCAGCTTCTTTTGCTACTTGGTCTGCTGGTATGTCGTTGTTAAATAGAATGTTAAAAATACTAAGTCCAGCTAAGCTTCCTAATAGTGAACCTAAAAAGCTTCCTCCTATTGCGGAAGATGTTGTTTGTGTGGCTTTATAAGGAGGTTCTGAAGGTGTATGTTTTGATTTGTCTGATTGGGATAATAACTTCTGTTCTAGATTAGACACTCTTTTGTCTAGTTCATCTACTTTTTTTGCGACTTTGTCTAATATGACAGCCATTTTTTTTAATGTTTCTTTGACATCTTGATGCTCCATCTCTATCTCCAAAGGGAATATACTTATATTTTACTGTGATTTATCCTTTTTTTCTAAATTTTTTAAAAAACTGGGAAATCATTGATACAAAAGTTCTAAACACTAAAGAGATAACATTTAACTCTTTTTGGGTTGGATAGTTTTCCTTGTTGTTTTCTTCTACTGGGCTAGATGCTTTTTTTTTATTTTCTAGTATCTGTTTAGCACATGCAGAAAAATCTCTAAACATCTGTTTAGCAATCTGCTCTATCATTCCTCTACCAAATTGTATCACTCTACCAGTTATGTCTGCTTCTACCTTTACTATCACATCTATCTTTCCGTCATTTTCTTTTATCCATGATTCTATAATAGCTTTTGCTAGCCCTCCTCCTGTAACGTCTTTTCCTTTTCCAGAGAGTTTCATATAACCTTTAGCTTTATCTATCTCTTCGTACTGCATTATCCCTTTGTATGTTAGGGTGGTTGGTCCTACTTTTGCCTTTACTTTTCCTTCAAAAGAGCCGTCTTCTTTGGTGCTTATTAGCTCTGCCCCGGGGATACATGGGAACATGTTCTCTGGTTTAGTAAAAAATTCAAAAACAGCGTCATAATCAGCGTTTACGCTAAATTTTTCTTCTATGTTGAACTTCATTTTTTCCTCCTCTATGAGTAATTGAGTAATCCTTTTATTTTTGCTAGGTGTTCGTTTGTACCTTTGTTAAATATAGATATAATCTCACAAATGATACTAAGAACTACTTCATCTGGAGATTCTCCACCAATGTCAAGTCCAGCAGGGACATAAACTCTCTCGTCAATAGGAAGACCTTGAGATAGCTTTTCGAATCTTTTTAAGGACGAAATTAGACCTATGTATCTAGCTTTTGAATTTAGGGCTTTTTCGAGAGAAATTTTATCTAATTTTAGATGATGATTTGCTATTACTACAAAGCTGTCTTGTGGAATGGTTACTTTTTGGGTTGGTTCTAGATTTAGAACTTTGAAGCCTAATATCTCTCCATACTTTTCAAAAAAGTATCTTTCTTCTCCTTTTCCAAATAGAACTATTGGAGGGTACATCAATACTTTGTCATAAAAGATACTGCCTATAAGCTCTGGTTTTTCTTTGATGTTTTCTAGTTTTTTGTTTATGAGGTTAATATCTCCTATCGGTTTTCCTATCTGTTGGTCTTTTGTATAAATAGCTGTATCTAGATTTTTAACATTCTTTACTAGTACAAATCTCTCTTCTTTTTGTATACATTCTATCCATTTATCTAGGATTTTATCGTATTTTACTGGTTCTATAAGGATTTCTACTTCTCCGGGACAGCCAAGCCACATTCCCCAAGTAAAAGGGTCTTTGAGGTCTGCGTGTTCTATCACTGGTTCTTCTGTTTTTATCACTTTTAATGCTGTATGTAAGAGTCCTTTTTCTAAGCAACCTCCAGATATTCCACATACTTGGGTTTGGTCTTCTGTTACTAAAAATTTTGAGCCTTCAGAACGGTATGATGAGCCTTTTTTCTTTATGATGGTGAGCATAGCACTAGGTTTTCTCTGTTTTTTTAACTTTTCTAAAGTCTGGGCTAGGATTTTAGCTTCTGTTATTTTTTGCATTTACCCCTCTATTAGCTGACTTACTGCCCTTTTGAAGAATGTTCTTGCCAAGTGTTTTCTGTATTCTGCATCTGCATAGTAATCACTTATTATATCTCTATCTTCTCCTATATTTTTGGATATTTCTTCTAATGATATGTTATCTATAGTTTCTCCTTTTAACTTTTCTTCTAAAGAATAATCTCTATAAGGAACGGTGGTCATTCCTCCAAAAGCGATTTTTATGTCTTCTATTTTATTTTGATTGTTCTTTAGGGCTACTGCACAGTTGACTACAGCAAAACCTGTGGCAGGGTGAGGGAATTTTGTATAGAAAAATTTCGTATCTGGAGAGGGGATAGGGATATGGATTTCTGTAAGAAGTTCATCTTCTTTTAAAGATGTTTCAAATACTCCAGTGAACAAATCTTTTACTTCTATTTTTCTTTCTCCTTCTTTACTTTTTGCTATTATCTGCGCTTCTAAAACAAGCATAACAGGAGGAAAATCTGCACTAGGGTCTGCATGAGCTAAACTACCACCTATAGTTCCCATATTACGAACCTGTATATCTGCAATTTCTGAAGCAGATTGGGAAAGTATAGGTATTCTTGAGTTTATAAGCTGGGATTTTTCTATATCTCTATGTTTTGTTAAAGCTCCTATCTTTATTTTTTCGCTGTCTTCTTCTAAAAAGATAAGCTCGTCGAGGTTCCTTATGTCTATAATGATAGGATACCTTGCGAATCTTAGTTTCATCATGGGAATAAGGCTTTGTCCTCCTGCTAAGACTTTTGCTTCATCTTTGTATTTTGATATGAGTTCTAATGCTTCATCTATTTTTGAAGGTTTATAACATTCGAAAGATACAGGTATCATTTTTATGTTCCTCCATTTTGTTTTTTGGCTTTTTGTATTGCTTTCCATATCTTTGCTGGTGTATATGGGGAATCGAGATGTTTTATACCAAACTGTTTAAGTGCATCAAGTATAGCATTTGCTACGGCTACCTGTGCGGCTATAGCTCCTGATTCTCCTATACCTTTTACTCCTAGTTCGTTTACATTTGAAGGGGTACATGTGTAGTGGTTGTCTATATGTGGAACTAGATGAGCTTTTGCTAGAGCATATTCGTTAAATGAACCTGTTAAAAGTTGTCCATCTTCCGAATAGACTATAGCTTCATATAAGGAGTGTCCAATTCCGTGGACTATACCTCCGTGTACCTGTCCATCTGCAAGTAGGGGGTTTAGTATGTTTCCTGCGTCATCTACAGCTATATACTTTAAAAAGTCTATCTGACCAGTATCTTTATCTATCTCTACTACGCAGATATGGGTACCAAAAGGATAAGTAAAGTTTGCTGGGTCATAAAAAACTTCTGCTTCTAAACCCGGTTCTACTCCCTCTGGGAGATTCCATGCGACGTTGGCTTGGAGTGCTATATCTTGGATAGTGATTTTTTTCTCTGGGTTATCCTTCTGGTAGAACACTCCCTTTTCGAATTCTATATTATCTTCTTGGGTTTGTAGAAAATAGGCGGCTAGCATCTTTGCTTTTTGGAATACTTTTTGTGCGGCTTTTGCAACCGCTGTACCTCCTGTTGCGGCTCCTCTACTTCCATATGTTCCCCAACCCATCTGAACTGCATCTGTATCTCCGTATATAAGTTCCATGTCTTCTATAGGTATACCTAGTATTTCTGAAACTATTTGGGAGAATGTGGTATCAGAACCTTGACCATGGGGGGAAACTCCTGTAACTATTGTTGCTTTTCCTGTAGGGTGGACTCTAACTATGGCGCTTTCCCACTGCCCTGCTTGGAGTCCTACTGCTCCTACTACCTTAGAAGGGGCAAAACCGCATATGTCTATATGACTTACTACTCCTATTCCTATGCATTTTCCTTTTTGTTTTAGTTCTTCTTGCTGTGTTCTTAGATTTTGGTAGTCTGCTATTTCAAGAGCTTTATCCATCGCTTTTTGATAGTCAGCTGTATCATAGACTAAACCGGTAACTGTTTTTATATTTTCTCCCGGAGGTAGTAGGTTCTTTTTTCTTACCTCTACTGGGTCTAAGCCTAGTTCATTTGATATTATGTCCACCATTCTCTCTAAGAAAAATAGGGCTTCTGGTCTTCCTGCTCCTCTGTCTGCATCTGTAGGAGCTGTATTTGTGAAGACTCCGTACATTTGGTAATCGAAGGCTTGTATGTTATATGTACCCGGTAGAATTAATCCATGTAAAACAGTTACACAACCGGGGCTAATTGTAGAGTAGTAAGCTCCTAAGTTTCCATAATTTTTTCCTTTTATTCCGAGTATTTTCCCATCGTTTTTTACTGCAAATTCTAGTTCTCCTATGAAGTCTCTTCCATGGATAGATGCAAAGAAATGTTCACTTCTTGTTTCTACCCATTTTATAGGTTTTTTTAGTATCATCGATGCAAAAGCTATAACTGCTTCTTCGTTATAAACAGGAATCTTAGCTCCAAAGCCTCCTCCTACATCTGGAGTTATAACTCTTATTTTATGTTCTGGCTTGTTTAGTATTACTGAAAATAAGAATCTATGTATGTGGGCGTTTTGGGTTGTAACCCATATGGTAAGTTTGTCTTTTCCGGGATTGTATTTTGCTATAGCTCCTCTTGTTTCTAATGGTACTGGGGCGGCTCTGTGTATGTGTATCCTCTGTTTTATTATTCTGTCTGCTTGGGAGAATGCTTTTTCTATGTCTCCTCCTTTTACATGCCATTTTAGAGCTATATTGTTTGGTACATTTTCATGTACTAATGGGGCTTCTTCTTTTACTGCTTCGTCTGCTTGAACTACAACTGGTAATTCTTCATAATCTATATATATAAGTTCTGATGCATCGTAAGCTATTTGTTTTGTTTTGGCTATAATTACAGCTATAGGCTCACCCATGTATCTAACTTTTTCTTTCGCTAGTAAAGGTCGAGGGACTTGTGCTTGGTTTGAGTCAGGTACTATCCATGCAACAGGGTTCGGGTTTACTTTCCCTTCTAAATCTTTTGCTGTTAGTACAGCGACTACTCCCGGGTAATTCTGTGCTTCTGAAGTGTCTATGGATAGTATCTTTCCATGGGCTATGGTACTTCTAACAAATACTGCATGGAGCATGTTTGGTAGTTTTATATCTTCTAAAAATTCTCCGTATCCAGTGACAAGTTTTCTATCTTCTTTTCTTTTTATAGACTGACCTATTACAGACATTTTGCTCCTCCTTTTACACTTTTTCTTTGGCGTAGATAATGGCTTCTACTATTTTTTGATAACCTGTACATCTACAGAGATTCCCTTTTAGGGCTTTTCTGACTGTGTCCTCATCTAGTTTCTCTTCGCTATTTACAAGTTCGTATGCCAAAGAAAGTATTCCCGGAGTACAAAACCCACACTGTAAACCGTGTTTTTCTATAAACCCTTGCTGTACAGGGTGTAACTGTCCATTTTTGGCTAGCCCCTCTACTGTTAATATCTCCGCTCCATCTACTTGGAATGCAAAGAGTGTACATGACTTTACCGCTTTGCCGTTTACAATGACTGTACATGCACCACAACTGCTTGTATCACAACCAATGTGTGTTCCAGTTAGGTCTAAAAGGTCTCTAAGTAAATACACAAGAAGTGTATTTGGAGGAACTTCTAATGTGTATCTATCTCCATTTACAGTGAGAGATATTTCCATAACACCCTCCATTTGTACTGTTTATATTAATTATGGTTACGGTTAAAACTTCAAATTTGCAATATTGAAATAACTAGTTTTATACAAAAAGGTTTGGGTCTGTTTTGAGATTTTAATTAATGAAGGATTAGTATTTTTGTAAATACTGCTCGAATCTGTCTAACGGTACTCTTGCCTTTGTTTGGGTAAGAAGTGAATATCCTTTGGGGTTTCTTAAAAGTCTTTTATATCCTACAAAGGCTACCATAGCTCCGTTATCTGTACATAGAGACATTGGAGGAAATTCTACTTGAAGGTTATATTTTTGGGCTTCTTCTTTTAGTTTTTCTCGTAGTCTAGAGTTAGCAGAGACTCCTCCAGCTACTACTACTTTCTTGACTTTAAACTCTTTTACTGCATCTATCGTTTTTTCTACTAAGATTTCTACAGTTGTTTCCTGAAAAGAATGTGCAACGTCTTCTATTTTGAGGTTACTATTTTTTTCTATTTGTCTTAAAACCGCTGTTTTTAGACCGCTAAAAGAAAAGTTAAACCTGTGTTCTTGTTTTTTTCTGGATAAAGGTTTTGGAAGATGAATTAATTTTTTCCCTTGTTTTGAGAGTTTATCTATGATTGGACCTCCGGGGAAACCTAAATCTAGTATCCTTGCTACTTTATCGTAAGCCTCTCCTACCGCATCATCTATAGTTTTTCCTAGGAGTTTGTATTTTCCAAACTCTTCGATTAGGTATAGTTCTGTGTGTCCTCCTGAAACAACAAGAGCGATAAATGGGTATTCTTCTTTTTTGTGTATAAAATTTGCGAAAATGTGGGCTTCTATATGATGTACAGGGACAAAAGGTTTATTAAGGACGGCGCTTAATGTTTTTGCTGTAGAGCTTCCTATCACTAGGGATACTATTAATCCGGGGGTTATTGTTGCTGATATAGCGTCTATCTCTTTTAAGGTTATATTTGCTTCCTTTAAAGCAAGGTCTAAAACTGTGGTTATATTCTTTGTATGTTCTCTTGCGGCTAATTCAGGATAAATACCTCCCCACTCTTGATGGAGATTTATTTGAGAAGAGACTACATTGCTAAGTAGCCCCTTCTCGCTGTGATATATTCCTATAGCTGTATCATCGCAAGATGTTTCTATCCCTAAAACTATCATTTTTTATCTTCTACAAAGGATTTTTTGGCAAATGATAGTATTTTTATTGCATTTATAGCTGTTTCTAGCTGTGGGTCTTTGATTTTTACTTTATCTTCACCTTTTATTTTTGCTTCCCTTTCAGCTTTTAATCTCTCTATCTCTTCTTCTTCTGTAACTTTTACAACTACGTCTGGTGTGATTCCTTTATCCATTATAAGTTTTCCGCTAGGGGTGTAGTAGTAAGCTGTAGTTAGTTTTATTCCTGAACCGTCAGGGAGAGGAATCAGTGTTTGAACAGATGCTTTTCCAAAAGTTCTATCTCCAACAGATAAGGCTCTTTCATTGTCCATTAAAGCTCCGGTGAGAATCTCTGAAGCACTTGCAGAACCTTTGTTTACTATAACAACGATAGGTATGTCTTTAGGTATTATAGGGTCGTTTATCGAATAGAATTTTTCGTTACTTCTTGGAGTTCTGCCTTTTGTATAGACTATCAGCTCTCCTTTTTCTAGGAGCATGTCTGCTATTCTAACAGCAACAGAGAGTAGTCCTCCGGGATTGTTCCTAAGGTCTACAATAATGCCTTCTTTGTTTTTAAATTTTAGTAAAGCTTTTTCAAAGTCTTGAGCTGAATTTTCTTGGAACTGGGTTAACCTTATGTAACCGATTTTTCCATCGTTTAGCTCTTTTGTTTTTACACTTTTTATCTTGATTATAGCTCTTGTGATTGTTACTTTGAATGGTTTTTCTAGTCCTTTTCTCCACACTGTTATAGTCACTTTTGTTCCCGGTTTTCCTCTTAGCTTTTTGACTGCTTGGAACAGGGTCATTTTTTCTGTAGGTTCTCCATCTATCTCTATGATAATGTCTCCGGGTTTTAATCCAGCTTTATAGGCAGGTGTGTCCTCTATCGGGGAAACTATTATTAGCTTGTGGTTCTCCATCATTATCTCTATACCCAATCCTCCAAACTCTCCATGGGTCTCTGTAGTAAACTCTTCGAATTCATCAGGAGGAAAGAATGTAGAGAATTTATCTAAAGATGAGAGCATTCCTCTTAGAGAGCCATATATGAGTTTTTTTGAGTCTACAGGTTCTACATAGTTTTCTTGTACTAGTTTGAATACATCTGTAAATATACCTAGTAGCTCTAAGTCTTCAGAGTAGTCCTTTTTAGTTTTGGCATTTATTCCAAAACTGACTCCTGCTATGAAAACAATCATTATACCTACAACAAAAGCCATTTTACTTTTCATCAAGCACACCTCTTTATTTAAAAATTTCAAAATTTTTCTTATTATCTCAAAGATTAGTAGAGTAAGCAAAATTTTTCAAAAAGCAATATATAATATTGGGAACAAATAACATTCAAGAAGGATAAAGATGGGTAGAATTAGATTTTTAAATGCTGGGGAATCTCATGGACCTGCTCTGACAGCGATTATAGAAGGTATACCTGCAAATTTAAAACTGTCTTTAGATTATATAAACACAGAACTATCAAGGAGACAGAAGGGTTATGGACGGGGAGGCAGAATGAAAATAGAAAAAGACCAAGCCAAAATCTTATCAGGAGTAAGATTTGGATATACCCTTGGAAGTCCTATAACTCTTTTGATAGAGAACAGAGATTGGGAAAACTGGACAGATATTATGTCTGTTCAAGGACAGCCTACAGAAAAAAGAGAGATAGTTCACCCACGACCCGGTCATGCTGACTTGGTAGGAGGGATAAAGTACGGTTTTAAAGATTTGAGAAATGTACTAGAGAGAGCTAGTGCTAGAGAGACAACTACTAGGGTGGCGGTAGGTGCTGTATGTAAACAACTACTCGAAGATATAGGAATTAAAATAGGGAGTTATGTTGTCTCTATTGGTGAACTGTCTGTAAGGGAGCTTTTAGAGTTTATTCCCTTAGAAGAGAGAGGAAAAAGGGCAGAGGATTCAGAAGTTAGGATTCCTATACCTGAAGAAGACGAAAAATTTAAAAAGCTTATAGACCTTGCTAAACAAGAAGGAGAAAGTTTAGGAGGAGTTTTTGAAGTTTTTGCTACTGGAGTACCTATAGGATTAGGGAGTTATGTTCAATGGGATAGAAGGTTAGATGGGAGAATAGCTCAAGCCATGATGAGTATACAAGCTATGAAAGGGGTAGAGATAGGAGAAGGTTTTGAACTAGCAAAAAAGTTTGGTTCTCAAGCACACGATGAGATTTTTTATGATAAAGAAAGAGGTTTCTATCATAAAACTAATAGAGCTGGAGGCTTAGAAGGTGGAGTAACAAATGGAGAACCTATCATTGTTAGAGTAGCTATGAAGCCGATACCTACCTTGATGAGAAAAAAATCTCTCCATTCTGTAGATATAAAAACAAAAAAACCTTTCCTTGCCGCAAAAGAGAGGTCTGATGTGACAGCTGTACCTGCGGCGGCTGTAGTAGGAGAGGCTATGTTAGCTTTTGTGCTTGCTGACGCTGTTATTGAGAAGTTTGGTAATGATAACTGGATAGAGATAAAACGAAGAGTTGAGGAATATAGAGATTACACAAAATCTTTTTAAGATATATATTAGATTATGTGAATATGTGAATTTTGGAGGACTATGATGAAAGTTTTGAAAATGATTTTAATTATATCTGTGTTTTTCACTTTTATAGATACTAGTTTTTCTAAACAGGATTTTCAATTTCCAGAAAGTCAGTATAAACATCTAGCAGGAAAAGATTTTTTAGATTTTAGAATGATAGATGAGTCTGGTAAAGTTGTACATCTGAAAGATTTTGTTAAAAAAGGAAAACCAGTAGTTGTTGTATTTTGGGCGATAGGAGACCAAAAAGGAACTTACTGGTTTTTGCCACAGTTCAATAAACTGTACGAAAAGTACAAAGACAAAGTTATATTTTTAGCAGTATTACTAAGCAGAAGTACACCAGAAGAAGTCCAAGAAGCCAAAGAGTTTATACCTCTAAAGATTCCTGTATACAGAGCGTACTCTGAAGCTATAGAAAAGTATAAGATAGCTAAGATAGATGTTCCCTACATCGTACTTATCACCCCAGAAGGTAAGATAAAAAGAATAGTTATAAGACCTGAATCTTATACTAGATATGAAGAGCCTTCCCAACCTCTAACTCAAAAAAGACAGTTAGAGGAAATCATTGCAGAAAGTATACAGAAGTTAGATTTATATATAAGAGAGCTGATAGAAGGGGTATAATGAACCTTCCGAAAAAGTAAAAATGCCCAGGGCGGGAGTCGAACCCGCACGCCCGTTAAGGGCACTGTCCCCTCAAGACAGCGCGTCTGCCAGTTCCGCCACCTGGGCTTGATTTAAGATAGATATTATATTCCAGAGGTAGATTTTTTGCAAGCAATCATACTTGACGATAGAACAGATTTAGATGCTTTATCCTCTGCTTACGGATTAACTCTTCTACAAGAAGATATGTATATAGTACTATCTCATGCCTTGTCTCCCTCTGTTAGGCTAGTATTAAATAGATTCAAAGAAAAGTTCAAAAATAAAATTCTAAAAGAGAAAGATTTATCGAACCTTCAACCTAAGAAGATATTTGTTGTTGATACAAACGATACACAGAATTTAACAGAATTTTTAAAAAAAAGCATTCCAATAATCGTGTATGACCACCACCCTATTTTGAAAAAAGAAAAAGGTGTTTCTTACCATGTAGATATGGTAGGTTCTACAACGACTTTAATTGTGGAAGAACTGATAAAAAAAGGGATAAACATAGACCCTGATGATGCTACTATTTTAGCTTTAGGTATATATGAAGACACAGGTTCTTTTACATACACAATGACAACTTCCAGAGACCTAAAAGCTACTGCTTATCTAGTGGATAAAAAGGCAGATTTAAATTTTGTTAGAAATGTGATAGAAGAAAAGATAGATGAAGATACTGCACATATTATAGAGCAGTTGATAGAGAATCTTTATTTTTTAGAATCCAAGGAAAAAAAAGTAGTAATAACTTATGCTACATATGACAAATACGTTCAAGACATATCTTCAGTTTTTCATCTTATAAAACCGTTTGAAGAAGCAGATGCAGTATTTGCTGTAATTAATTTCAGTGGAAAAATATCGATTATAGGTAGGTCAAAAACAAAAGATATAGATGCAGGAAAGATACTCTCTTTTTTTGGTGGTGGAGGACATTATGCGGCGGCAAGTGCTACAGTAAAAGGACTAACAACTAACGATGTTGTGAGATACTTAGAAGATATTCTTCTTATAGAAGGTTTTTCTGACTTAACTATAGAGAATATAATGAACAAAAAGTTTGACACTGTTGATATATCCCAATCTATAGAGTCTATACCTTCTTCTATTTTAGAGGAGCCTATTTTAATAGCGGTTGATTCTCAAAAAAAATTTGTAGGAGTAATTTTTCCAAAAGTGGTAAAAGAGGCTGTAAAACATGGGCTAACCTCTGCAACTGTGGAGAACTTCGTTATCGATGAGTTAGTAGTTTTTTTCCCTAATACTAGGATTCTTGAGGCAGAAAAAGAGCTTTCTAAATATTCTCAAGATTTTTTTCCTGTTATTAAAGAGGGGTATCCTGTTGGTATAGTTTCTCGATTTGACATACTAAAGGCGGCTCACGGAAAAGTGTTTGAATCTGAAAAGGAGGTTTTTATCTCTCGTAAAAGGTTAACCCCAAAAAAAGCAAACTTTAAAAAACAACTGAACAAGTATATCCCAAAAGAGATTTTAGATGAGTTAGTTTACATTGGGAAAATAGCAAAAAAATTGAATTTTAGAGCCTATCTAGTAGGAGGAATCGTTAGGGATATAATCTTAGGGAAGAAAAATTTAGATATAGACATAATTGTAGAAGGAGATGCTATAACACTTGTAAAGGAATATGCAAAATCTAAGGGTTACTCCTTTTATATCTTTGAAGAGTTTATGACAGGTCAGGTAAAACTACCTAATGGAGTAAAATTTGACTTTGCAACAGCAAGAAAAGAGAGTTATGAGTATCCCGGAGCATACCCAAAGGTAGAAAAAGCTTCTATAAAAGAAGATTTATTTAGGAGAGACTTTACTATAAACACATTGGCTATAGAGATAACAGAAGGTAATTTTGGAATACTATTAGACTATTTCAACGGTTTAAGAGATATAAAAGATAGGGTAATCAGAGTACTACATCAGCTTTCTTTTATAGAAGACCCAATAAGAATATTGAGAGGATTGAGGTTTGCAGGGAGATTAGGTTTCAAACTTGGAAAAACTACAGAAAAACTCCTAAAACTTGCTGTGGAACAGAACATACTAAAAACCGCTCCTGCTGGCAGAATTAATCTAGAGTTAACACTGACTTTTAGTGAAGAGAAAGTTATAGATATTATCATACTAATGAGTGATTACCATGTCTTGCATCAATTGATACCAGAATTTTTCTTAGATGAAAAAAGAGAAGAAGTACTAGTTAAGCTAAGGGACTTGATGGTCTCTTTTAAGCTGTTTTTTGATACACAGATAGACAAAAGCTCTCTTTATTTACTCGCACTTATGTATCACCTGCCCCTTGATATATCATATAGATTTCTAGAAGATTACTTTTTTCACAAGGCAAAACCTGTATTTAAAGAGTTCTACGAGAAAAGAGAAATCCTTACAAGTATTCCAGAAAAAAATAGCCAACTTTACAGCCTAATTAAAACTATAAAAAGAGATGTTCTAATTTTTTTGTCTGCGGTTTCCGAAATAGAAATATCTCAAAGAATAATAGAAATACTAAAAAAAGAACAAGAGAAAAAATTTATAATCTCTGGAAAAGATTTAAAAGATTTAGGGTTAGAACCTTCCCCTTTGTTCAAAGATATAATCGAAGATGTTTTTAAGAAGTTTCTTGACGATGAGATAAAAAACAAAAAGGAAGCTTTGGATTATATTAAATCCAAATACCTTGAAAAAAGGTAAAATATAAAAGAGTAAAACTTCAAGGAGAAATGGTACATGCTAACAAAGATTCTATGGGAGATGTTTTCTGTAGCTTTACTGTTATACGGTCTTTATCTTGTATACGCTTTTATCTGGTTCTCTATATACAGAATTTACGACATTGATATATCAGTAGCAAAGTTTATAGCAGGGAGTATAACTTTGGTTATTCTAGCTTACTCTTCTTATAGATGGTTTAGAAAAAAATCAAAAGAGATAGAGCAGATTAAAAGGAGTATGGCATCTTGAAAAGTTTGTAGTTTTAACTTAATATGGATATAAGAATATCTTAATTTAGGTTAAAAGATGAAAAGTATAACTAGCATTTTTATTCTAATATTTTTAATACAGATAGGTCACGCAAGAGAGGATATTGTAGAATTGGTGTTCTCTAAGCCTGTTAAGGTAGAGATTCTAGATAAAGAAGAACAAAAACAAACGAAAGGCTTTTTTGTATCAGGATTCCTAGCCGCCGCTTACTATTACTACAACGAAGATGATGATTTTTCTTGGTCTAAATTTACAGAGATAACTGTGTACGAATCTATCTACGGAACAATACCCGGAGAAGGTTGGGAGATGAGAGGAACAAAGCTTATCTTTAGGACAAGTGGAGTCTATACACCTATAATCGTTGCAGAGTTTGATACTGCCCAGATGTACTCCCCTCAAGAATACAAAAACTTTTATGATAGGGTAAAAACTATGACAGGCATAGATTATCAAGACTTATTTGAAATAAATACCTATATAAAACCCTTTGAGCCTAGCACGATTTCTAACGAAATAGAAAGGGACATAGAAGGGATAGCAAATATTTTTTAAGATGAAAAGAAATTTAACTGTTTTATTACTAATTTTGAGCGTTTTTTCTCTTGGATATGCAGTTCCCCAAAAATTAGAAGACATAATCCTAAGAGAAAAGGAGTTTCAGATAGATTTTATCTTTTCATACAATAATAGTTCTTTTACAAATCTAGTAGACAACGAAGTTATCTCGCAAGATACTATCTATTATCTAACCAATATAAGATACGATTTGACTAGTAGATTTGAAATCTTTTTATTTGGCTCTTTTGTTTCTAATTTTATAAAAATCTTCAACGAAGAAGACCTAAAAGTAGAAACAGGAAGTTTTCATAACCTTGGACCAATAGGAACAGGTTTTTCTCTCCAGTTGCTAAAAGAAAATTCCTATCCGGGTATTACCCTGTCAGTAGTTACAAACATACATGACAGATTGATTCTTGGCGGAGAAGAGAAAAGAGCATGGTTTGATAGTTTTTCTTTTTATCTTTCTACTCACTACACAATAGACCCGGTAGTCCTCCTTATTACTACTATGTACAGATATAATCGAGATATAACTATAGACGGGAAAACGTTAAACTATGGAGATACCTTTTTTATATCTCCCCAATTTTATTTTTTGGCGAATCCTTATCTAAGCATAAATGTAGGGCTTAGGTATATTCATCAAGGAAAAGACAAGTTAGATGGAAAAGTAATTATGATTGAGAGGAATCTTGTAGGATTTTTAATGGGACTAAATTATGAAATAAAAGAAGGTTTATTTGTGGCTGTAGATGGAGAGTTTAGGTATAGGTCAGACTACAGTCAAAATATATTAAATGTAAGACTTACTTTTAGGTTTTGATGAAAAAGGCATTACTATTTTTACTTTTTATAAGTGTTGCTTACGGATTCGATTTTGCAAAAAGTTGGACACAGATAAAAGATAAGATGGTGATAAAACAGAAATATGATTTTTCTTGTGGAGCTTCCTCTTTAGCCACAGTTTTAACATATTTTTTTGAAGATAAAACAACTGAAGAGGATATTATAAAATTTGTTCTTGGGAAGAAGAGACTTTACTACAAAAAACTAAGAGATTTAGAAGAAGAAGATTTTTATCTTTCTATGAAAGATTTGATAGATTATCTAAGACACAACAGTTACAAGGCAAAAGCTGTAGCTGTTAATATAGAACATCTCTACCATCTAAAGTATCCTGCGATTATATATATGGTATTTAGAGGACAAGAACATTTTTCTGTGTTTAAAGGGATAGACAAAAGATATGTATACCTTGCAGACCCTTCTTTAGGAAATGTAGCTATCCCGCTAAATAGATTTAAAACATATTTCTATACAAGAAAGCACAAAAAACTAAAAGGCAAAATGATAATCTTATACAAAGATTCCTCTACAAATGTAGAATTTATGAAGATAAAACATATCACCTTAGACAAAGATTTAAAAAAGATACCAATAGAAGATATTTTAAATGCAAAACCTCATATAGTTAGATAGATGTATTTTTCTTCAGCACTATAAACTTTCTTTCTCCATAACCTACAAACTTTAAGGAGATGGTAAACGGTTTTAACTCTTCTTCTATCTTTTTGGCTTTCATAATGATAAGGTATCCACCATCTTTTAATAGACCTTTTGCTGTTTTCAAAACTTCAAACGTTTCTCCAGTAGCTCGAGAGACTACTATATCGAACTTTTTTCCCAATTTTTCAGCTCTAGAGCAAAAAACCTGAAAGTCTAATTTTAGCTCTTTTCTAAGCATTTCTAGAAAGATACATTTTTTTTGTACTGCTTCAATGAGAAAAAGCTCTATCTTGTCCTGATAGTAAATTTTCAAAGGGACTCCCGGAAAACCTGCTCCAGAACCAAAATCGGCTAGCTCTCTGTTTTCTAACTCTATATCTACCTTTTCAAATAGTTTTACCAAAGTAAGACTGTCAAAGAAATGTTTGATAACAATCTCTTCTTTTTTTCTTATAGATGTTAGGTTGTATACTCTGTTCCACTTTAACAATACCTGTAGATAAATATCAAACTTTTCTAGCTGATTTTCAGATAAAGGAATACCGTTTTTTTCACACAAATCCTTTAGAATTTGGAGTTCTTTTCTCACTATTTTAAAACTTTTTTTGTTTTTATATAAAAAATGTACAAATCTAACTGCGCGAGAGTTAAGCCAAAATCAGTAGCTATCTTTTTTAGAGCTTCTTCTGCTTCTATATATACCTTTTTGGTTATCGTTTTCCTTGGTTTTACAAGACCATGTTCAAACAACCATCGGGATATATGTCTGTCAATAATAGCAACATCATCAAAACCTATATTTCTCAAGAAGTGGCTAGCCTCTTTGTATCCATAGCCGTGTATCTCTTTTACTAAAATCTCTCGTGCTTTCTTACCATCTTCATATTTTGCCACTTCTAAAAGTAAAGGTTCTTTTTCTCTCAAAAGAACGATTCTTTCAGCTCTTTGCATAGCAAATCTATGACCTTTTGAAGAGATTATCTCATAGAGCTGTTCCAAAGAATACGTATGAAAGCCTTCTATTCCTACCTCTTTTTGTATTTTTATACCTAGTGAAGCGGAAGAATTTGCAGTGAGAATACAAAAACAAGCTTCAGAGAATATATCTGCATCATAAGGCTCAATATTTAAAAATGGACGAAAATCAAAAGTTGTTAGATTTTTGATTTTTAAGGATTTAAACTCGGTGATTCGTTGATTTACAAACTTGCCTACTTCTTCTATAGCTTTTTTCAGCTGTTCTTTGGGAGGTATCAAATCCTTAACTTTCCTTAATCAGATTATATCCGTTGAGGAATATCCCCTGTGCATCTACAAATATATTGTGAACAATCTGTTTTTTGATTACTATCTGTTTATTATTGAACTCTATCCTTAGGGCATTTGCGTTTCCTATCGTTTCAAATACAACCTTCTTTAGAAAAGAAATATCTACTTTGTCTCCAGCTTTTAGATTTATGATTTCCATTTCTCCATCTATGTTAGCAGTTATCCATACATCTGACGTTGCTGTTAGTTTTATACTTTTTGCTTCTTCTACTATCGATTTTTCTTCTTCTTTTGTACCAGTAACGATACTATTTTCTTGAGAAGGGTTTGACTGGAGGATAACTTTGTAAGCTTGTAAATCTTGATTTTTTGAATCTGGCTTAAAAGCAAGAGATATAAATATCAATCCTGATAGAGCGGTTAATCCTAAAGAGGCGTTCACTAATTTTCCTGCATTTTCAGATATTGGAGATTCTTTGTCTTTTGGAGGTTCTTTTTCTGGTTGGATATTTTCAATCTGGGCGTTTATACCAAGCTCTCTTAGGAGCTGTTTAAAGAACATTCGAGCGTAGATGCTATTTTCAACATATTCATTGCTTTCTTCTATTTTTTGGATTACGTCTACAGGGATTTTTGTTTTTTCTTTTAAGTCTTCGTAAGAAAGACCCTTTTGAATCCTCGTTTCTCTAAATAGCTCCCTTAATTGATTTAAATTATTCAATTTTATTTACCTCTAAAGGTTTTAGGTTCAAAACCGATAATCTAATATTTATTATAAAAAAAATTTTTTTCTGTTTCAAAAATTTATAAAAAATATATTTTCGTTTTATAATTTTCTACATGGTAAACTTTTATCACCAATCTTAGTTAACGGAGTTAAAAATGGAGTATAGAGATTTTATTCAGAATATATACCAAAGAGTATCAAACGGTGAAGATTTAACCAAAGAAGAGGGTTTATCTATTTTGAATATTCCAGACGAGCTCCTTGGAGATTTAGTTGAATATGCATCAAAAATAACATACCAATCCTTCAAAGACCAAGTAGAGTTTTGCAGTCTTATAAATGCAAAGAATGGTGCTTGTTCTGAAGACTGTTCTTTTTGCGCCCAATCTTCCAAATATCCTACACCTATAAATGCATACGGGTTAGTTCCAGAAGAGGAGATATTAGAAGGGGCAGAAAGAGCAGTATCTATAAACGCAAATAGGTACTGTATAGTACTAAGTGGAAAAAGAGCAACAAAAGAAGAAGTACAGAAAATAGCAAAAGCGGTGAAAAAGATAAAACAGCTCTACCCTATAAAGGTGTGCTGTTCTATAGGGACAATAGATGAAGAAGACCTAAATCTCTTAAAAGATTCTGGAGTTAACAGGATAAATCACAATTTGGAAACTTCAGAAAGTTTTTTTAATCGTATCGTTACTACTCATACATGGAAAGAGAGACTCCAGACTATAAAAAACATTCAAAAAGTAGGACTTTCTACGTGTAGTGGAGGAATATTTGGAATGGGAGAGAGTGACGAAGATATAGTAGAGCTGGCGTTAGTTTATAAAAATTTGGGGGTGGATTCTATACCTCTTAATTTTCTTATACCTATCCCCGGGACTCCTTTTGAGGAAGCAAAACACCTTACCCCTCAAAAATGTCTAAAAATAGTAGCTCTTTTTAGATTCACAAACCCAAGCGCTGAACTAAGACTGTGTGGAGGCAGAGAGCAAAATCTCCAAAATTTGCATGATACCGCAATGGAGATAGCAAACTGTTTAATGGCTGGTGGATATTTGACAAGAGCAGGTAGGAATCCTCAAAAAGATAAGCAGATGATAGAAAGCTTAGGAAAAAAACTCCTTACAAACGGAGAGAGTTTTTGTAAAACATAAAGTATGTTTCCAATGCTTTTAAAAGGAGGAACTTTGTTTATAGATGCAAGGGAGCTTTATAATCCAGTATCAAGAAATTTAAATGAGCTTACAGATGAACATCTACAAAAGTAGTAGCCATTCGGTTTAGCAGGAGCTTTAATTTTGGTTGTAACTGTAGGAACGAGCGTTGGTGTTTTAATAAGCAGTAGTTTTGATTTTATGTTATTTCCGGCTATGAAGCTGAAAAGAATTGCAAAAGAAATTATTACTGAACTAAGAGAGAGAGGGAATCCCAATTAAAGGCTCAATTGGACAAGCTTAAACTGGAAAATTTCAAGAACAAAAGGAATATTAAGAATCTTGAAAAGTCTATAGAATATTTGGAAGGGCTAATTAAACACTTGATAGAAGAAAAGAACAAAGAGATTTGGGTATGGAATTTTTAAATTTTGGAGATGAGTTAAGAGAGCAAATATTAAAGCTAAATCAACTAGTATCTGATATAAATAACATCTCTATAGAGATAAACCAAACAAGAAATGATATTAAAATTTTAAAAAGGAGATTAGACAACCTAGTATAAAAAATTAGGCATAACAAATCCTTATGAATCTGACTTTAACTTAAATTCTGCTTCAGAAATACAGTTATTTAATAACTAACTGGATAAATATTTAATTAAAAACTTGAAAATAAAATTAGTATCATGTCTGTATAAATTTCAACAAGAAGGAAGCTCCTTAGTATAAACCATGGAAATATTAACAACTTTTATCCTCGCAATCATGGTATGTTAAGTCTTGAACATAATCTTCTTTTAGGATTATTATTTGGAGTATATCTACTGAATGGGCAAATTTCCGTTTATTCGTACTTTTGATTTGTCTACACAGGATAAATTACTTGCACCAGTTATATGGTTGTTACATATAGTATCAGACGTATGTACTAGCAGAGGAATACCTATACCTGGTTGGGGATTTTCTCAACTTCTTCAAATAGGAAGTTTTGGAGAAAAAGACAGAACAATTGCAGAGCTAACCAGATGGATGTATGAAAATGGATATGATTTAAGACATTTGATAACTATGAGTACAGTACCAGCTGTAATAGAAATTATAGTTCGTTTATATCATATATTATCTATAGATAGGATTAACGACGATCTAAGTTTGGCTCAAAAAGAAATAATAAAAATAAGAAATGATATAAAACTAAAAAAAATGCTTTTTTATTGCCATAGTATAGCCTCTGCTGGTAATGTTATAAAAATTGCTTTTTATCATGGAAATCCTTTGGCATTAAATATTTCTCAATGGTTTATGCTTTTCAAAAGGGGAATTGAATTTACGAAAGCATCCGTCCGAGATGATACATATGAAAAAATAATTAGAAATAGAAAAAAGATAGACGAAGAATGGAATGAATTGAAAAACTATTAATCTTAAATTAAATAATATTCTCTCTCAGCATATATCCAACGATTGAACCTTTCTCTACTAAAAAATCAAGTATTATTAATATTTTTTCTTTTAGTTCTTTTCTCTTCTTTATCTCTTCGCGATTGAGATATATAAATTTTCTAACTAGACTCTCAAGATAGTAAATAGTATGAGTCTCAAGTTTTTGCTTTGAAATATTTTTATTTAGAATATTTGAAATCCAAACTATTCCATCATTAATATATAAACTTCCAATACCGTTTAGCAGTTTCGCAAGGGCATATAAAGTAGAAGGGCAGTGCCCTATTTCTTGAGAGACCTCTTGAAAGAAGATTTTATTGTTGCTTTTCAGTGAATGCCATTCCTTAGCATTTTCTTTCCAATAGATTGTGGCAAATAGATAACTTTTAATAATTTTCTCTATATATCCGTATTTCTCATCTTTTTTACAAAGCTTAAATACTTTTTCTTTGAAAGACATCCAAACTGTCCAAAATTTGTCATATGTATTTAGAATATCTTCTGCATAAATGAATTCCTCAAATAAATCGGCAATTGTTTCTGATGTGTTAAAGTTGTCTATAAATGGTTGTAGGTAGTCATCAATCTCATTTTTAGGTAAATTCAACACAAAATAAGCATATTTCCGTAAAAAAGTAGATTTAACATTATAATTAATTCTGTGTTCTCTCTTATCTGACAATATTTTTGGGACAAAAACATTAATAATTTTTTTTGCTATTTTTTTATTGAGTTCATCATTTACTTCTTCTGGTATTAACTGAAATGCTCTGTTTAAAATATATAAACTTAGATTTTCTACTTCATCTAAATTCCCATAAGCGATTTCATTATTTATAACCTTTTGCAAATCTGTTTCATATTCTTTTATAAACTTTTCTATTATTTCATATTCCCAAACTTGATAAACACTTTTCGCATATTTTTCTTGATGTATTTTTTCTCTTAAAACTTCGTATTTAGGTTTTAAATATAAATATCCAAGTAATAAAGCTTGAGCATCTTCGAAACTTATTGTAAATAATTCCTTCACTGCGCTTGTAGGAAAGTCTGCAAATTCAATGCCTACTCCTACAGGATTAGAATTAAAAAGAGTTAACAGTAAAATAGTTTTTATTACATTTCTTTCTTCTGCAAATTCTTTAAATAAAATTGGTAAAACAGAAATAGCAGATTTTACTCCATCAAAAATTTGATATTCGTAGTCTGTTTTTAATGGAAGTGAAGCAAACTCTAAAATAATATCTTTGCAAAACTCTCTTTCTTCTTTTGAAAGCTCATTAATATGAAATTTAAGTAAAGCCGAACATACTTCTGCAGGAATGGAATGATTAAAAAGATAGAATTTTGATGATTTACTCTCTTTAAGCTCATTGATAATTTCTTTTACTTCTTTAAGAGCAAGTTTTGGATTTTCTTCATATTGTGTATATTCTTTATAATTTTCATTATTTTTTATTTTATGGTTTGCCCAAATTTTTAACGAAGTATATTTTATCAATTCAGAAGCATCTGCTAATGATTTTTCGCTATATTCTTTTAACTCAGGTTCTAATTCAGGTTCAAATTGTATAGCAATTTTTTTGTCTATTTGTTTAGCTGTTATTTTCATTTTTCTTCTATCCATCCTGGCAAGAAAGAGTTTCCAAGTTTTATCTTCTTCAGTTTCTTTATTCTTATCAGGTAATTTCCTATAATAGCTATCAAGAATGTTCCATAATTCGTGTTGTCTTTTTTTTGCTTCTTCCTCGCTAGCTTCTTCACTTCTAAAAGTTTGAAAATACAAAAAAAGTTCTTCTAAGCTCCATTTTCTGTGTTTTAAATTCTTAGATTCAATTCTCTCCTTTTGATACAATTCACCAGTTAGGCCACTCCCTATCGGAGCTAAGACATGAAGCTCTGATACTAATCTAGTTTTATCTTGAATTATAAACTCTTTTGTCCTAAATAAAACTTTTGCAACATTAAAAGTTTTTGCAGGATAAGCTAAAACAATACTTGCAACTACTGCTGAGATTGAGGCAGACTCAGATTTTTTTAATAAATAAATAAGCCATCTTTCCAGAGTTTTTGAATCAATTTTTTTTCCAACTTCAAGAAAGTATTTTTCTAAAGCCATATGAATGGATTGAAGTAAGTAAGGACTTACAGGAGAACTTGTTCCTCTGTAAATGTTCCACAAACAATGGCTGATATATTGTTCTGTTGTTGTTCCGTCATCAAAATAAACTTTAACTTTTTTCACTGATGAATCAAAACCAGAGTTAGCATAGTGTTTTATAGATTTATTAGTAAATTCTAAAATAAAGTCTATTGTTTCTTCTAATGAGATTGAGAAAAGCCAGTATATTGGTGTTTGATATGCACTTGATGGAAAGTAATCTAAATGTGTTGTTTCTTCTAAACCAAAGTATTGTTCAATCTCAATACTATAATAGGAAAATTCCTCTTTTTTTGGGGTATATGTCCAAAATAAATCTGCTAACTTCAAAACATACCTTGGTAAAACTTTAATAACTTCAATTCCTGCAAATCCATTTTCTAAATTTAGAACAAGAATCATTTTTACTAAGTTATAATACGGGTCTCTATGATACTTCCATTTTCTTTTGATGATTTCTTCAAAAATTCCCTCTAGCTCATTTTTGATTTCTAAGGCTCCTTGCAAAATGGTCTGCAAAAGTTTATTTTCTATATCTTTCTTCTGAAAAAAAATATCTTCTTCGATAATCCATTGATAATATTTTAGAGCAATTAAACTTGCATACCTTGTAACTTCTCCTTTTTTAAATTTCATATTCCAATCATAAATTACAGGTAAAATAAAATTTATGTTTTCAATACCTATCTTTTCTATATTTTCAAAAACAAATTTTATTAAACTTTCCCATCCTTTACCTTTTGGCTTAGTTGGAATATTTTTTAAAAAAAATATATCTAAGTCCTTTATTCCTAATTTTTTAAAAAAATCATTATCCACTTCTTTACATGCCAACCTCAATAAAAAGGTTAATTTTTGTAATAAAGCCTGATTATCTTTTAACAGTTCTTCTTTGAAGATTCCAAAAAAAGATTTTGAATAATCAGAGAGTAATACAGAAATTAAAATTTCATCTTTCCAAAAATTTTCAATGTTAGAATTAATAGCCTCTTCAATAAATTGCTTTATTGTTGCGTCGTTTAACAGCAATTTTTCTGACAACCAATTTCTTAAACTCCTACGGACAGGTAGAGACTCACCGATTGATCTAAAAAAATCTTCTACTGATGTTTTTCTGAGAAATTCTCTTTCTATTATTTTTTCCAATGCCCATTCTTCATAAATATCATGGGTAACAAAGTATCCATAAGGAGATTCATAACCTAAGACTCCACTATCAGATAGTTTTTCTAAAATAGATGATTCACATGATGTAGTTATATAAAATTGCCCACTATTTGCTTTTTTAAATACAATTTTTAAAAGACACTGTTCTAGGAGTGGTTTTGATTTAGAAACTATTTGATTCCATAGTTTATTTTTAAACTTTATATAATCTAAAGTTTTATTTTCTTTATAATACTTTAAATATTCATTTAGATAAAATGGAGTTTTAATAAGTTCTAATAGTTTCCAATCAGTAGGTAAATCAAATTCATATTTCTTCGAAAATTCCGTAAGTTCTTTATCTGTAAGCTTTTGAATATAGATATTCTCGGGTAGTATTTCATATATTTCTGTAAATTCTGCATTGAGCACATCCACATAATTATCTCTCGTTGTAAAGATAATTTTCCATTTATTCTCAAGTATAATTTGTAAAAACTCTTTAAAAGGATCTCTATTCTCTATATCCAATAGTTTTTCTGCAGAATCTATTACAATAATTTTATCTTGCTCACTTTTATGAGCTTCAATGAACTGGTAAAAGTCAAAATTTTTAAAAAATTCATTAATATTTCTTAAATCATTAAACTCGCTTGCTTTAAAAACATAAAACGGGATTTTGTTTTTTAGGCAATTGTAATATTTTTTAATAACGGCTGTCTTCCCAACACCTGCAATACCGCTTAAAATAATAATTTGTGAATTTGTATTTTTTAACTTTTGTATAACATAATTTCTATTAGCTTCAAATTCTTGATTTTTAAAATTAAAGGCAGTTTTTATTGATCTTAGGATGTTTTCTGTATGCTTTTGTTGCTCTTCAATTAAATCAAAAATACTTTTATTAAATGTGAAGAAATGTTCAGCAATAATTTTATTTTCTTCACACACAAAAGGTGATTCAAAAAAACTTGCTGTTCGCCATTCCAGTTTTATGCTTAATTCTTTTGCTTTTTCTTCTACTTCTATCAACCCTTTAGGTTTTTTTCCTTCATTTTGCCCCCATTCTTGATTTGTGTAAAAAATTATTTTTGTAATATTTGGGTAATATCTTTTTGCTTTTTCTAAAGTGTTTAAAAGCTCTTCTTTATGATTTGATAAAGGAATTTCATAAAATTTTGCCTGCCAGCCTATAATTTCATTTTTGTATTTTATTGGATTAGTTTCTATTGCAGATTGATTTTTATAGCGAAAAATTCCTCTCTCCTGTCCGAACTCTTTACAAAATAAGATATAACACAACCATTCAAAGTTACTTTGTGGATTTTCATTAAATTTTGCTTTAAATACATTCCAGTTAGGCTTAATTATTTTGTTAATACTCATAATCTTTTATCCTTAATTTTATAAATCCCTAAATAACTCTTTTATTTTATTTATTTCTTCCTCAAAAAATTTATCATACGACTTTTCCAGAAATTGTTTTCTTTTTGTTTTGTCTATTTTCGCTTTCTGAGTAAAAAATTCTTCTAAACTATATTTTTCAATAGCCTTAAATATCTTTTTCTTTTCGAGAAAAACAGGTATTACATTTACTTCATTGTGATTACGAATTACAATAATTGCCTTGCAGTGATAATTTTCCATAATTTTTTTCAAATTCTTATCAAAAGATAGAAAAAAAGGAATAAACGATAAATTCTTTATATGAGGTTTATATCTCTTTTCTCTATATTGGTGTAAATATTCAATAAATCTTATTAAAAGTAAATCAGAAGCCAAATTTTCTATTCTATAGGTAAGTTTTTTAAGATTTATATTTGGTTGAATTTTCTCTTCAAAAAAGTTTGTCTCAACTCTACTATTTTCGAAGTAATTTATTGCTAATAAAAACTCTCTTTCGTAAAACGCCCCTATACGCGAATGCATAAAATTCATTAAATATCTCACCCTTTCTTCTTTTTTTGAAAATTTCCATTTAGCATAAACAATAGCTGAAACTATAAGTTTTAATGATTTTAGTTGTAATTTGAAAATTTGAATAGATTCAGGATTCTTTTTTATAAAGTTGAAGTTTTCTAAAGCTTCTTTTTCAGGGTTCTCATTTGGATTTTTAAACTTTTCTAAAGATACAAGTGTTTCAAAAAATTTTTCTTCGTCATAATTAGTGTGGGATTTTATTTCATTTTCTATAATATAAAGAAGGCTATCAAAATTAATATCTTCATCTTTTAGAGATAAAACTATATCTAATTTTTCTTTAGAGCCTTTAAAAAAAATACTTTCTTTTCCATATAAAACATATTCATGTATGTATCTAGCTATATTAGAATCCATACTTATGCTAAAATCATACTTAGGAGGGGATATAAAGGATTTTTTATTAAAAAAATATAGGTTTAAAGAAGGAAATAATGTATAAATGTAATTCTCTCTCAATAATTTTTCTATAGTGGGTGGGATTTCTAGTTGTTTAAAATTTTGATCCCATAAGTATATTTCCATGCCTAGGCTTGCCCATATACTAAAAGTTCTTTCTAAATAATAAAATATTTTCTTTAAATCCCCTTCCTCTATTAAAGACAAAAAGTTTAATAGAAATTCATTTAGGATATAATCTCTTGATATCATTTTATCCTCAATTTACTTATTTTTTCTTTCTCCTATTGTTTTTAATAAAAAATTTCTTATCAGACAATTTATCAGATAGTTTAGTATAAAATGCAGCAGTTAATTAAATAAAGTTTTTTTCGTTTTTCTTATCTATGTTCTTGTAATTCCACCAATGAACTTGGAAAAAATATATTTAAATAACTTTTTATAAAGTTTTTATAAAAGCTAATACTAACAAAATGATGTGAGACATCTTAAATATCTTAAAATAATGCGAGCGGAGGGAGTCGAACCCTCACGGCCTTGCGGCCACGGGATCCTAAGTCCCGCGCGTCTGCCAGTTCCGCCACGCTCGCAAAGGAAGATATATTATATCACACAAGCAGTTAGAAAATATATATCTTAATCTTTGGTTAGCAACATCTTAATGTGAGTTGTAGCAAATTTTGGCTCTATTTTTATTACTATTAGCTGTTCATTTCTAGAATAAGCTAAGATAGCTTCTTCTCCTACCAGCTTAGATTCTTTTTCCCAGCCAAGTTTGTAAAGATACTCATCAAAGAACTCTACTAAATCCTTCAATCTAGCTTTTCCAGTGTAAACTACATAAGCTCTAACATCTTTCCCTTTTTCGTAGATGAGAGATTTTTCCTCTTCAAAAATAAAATTAGCTGGAACTACATAAGTGTACAAACCTTTCTTTTCTGTTTTAGGTTCTAAAGTGGTAGGAGGTTTTTCTGTTATTTCTGCAACCTTTCCACAACTAAAGATAAAGACAGATATAAAAGCTATCAGTACAGGATAAACTTTCTTCATAGTTCTTACTCCCGTGTTTTTTTGTTTATTATCTAATAACAGTTTTAAAAAAGCAATAAAGTTATTTTAGGTCTAAATTCATACTTTCTTTTATGAAATTCTTCATATCTTTTAAGACTGGTGCATGAATGGTTATCTGTTTTTTCAAAAAAGGGTGGAGTATCTTTAATTTATACGCATGGAGCATATGCCTTTTTACAGACCTGTCTAAACTGCTATTGATTTTGTTTAAACCGTAAAGTTTATCTCCTACTATTGGGTGTCCTATCTTGGATAGATGAATCCTTATCTGGTGTTTTCTTCCAGTTAATATCTGTACTGAAAATAGAGAATAATCTTGGGTTGTTTTTAAGGTCTTTACTATGGATACTGCCTCTTTTGTGTCGATTTTCGTCTTTATAGTTTTTTTTCTAAAATCTGCTTTATTGTGACTTACAGCTATGTATTCCTTGTAGATGTATTTCTCATTCCATATAGACTTGAACTTTTTAAAAATTTCAAAATTTTTAGCAAAAAGTAAAACTCCAGAAGTTTCCTTATCTAACCGATGAATAGCCTTTATACTTTGTAATTTTTGTTTTTTTAGGATTTCCTCTATAGAGGAGGTATCCTTATCACAGACAAAGAAAGGAGGTTTGTTCACTGCTAATACAAATTTGTCTTCGTATAAAATATTCAGATTAAAGTCTTGGTTTGTATTGTATGTAGATAGCTCAACGACATCACCTTTTTTTAGAGTAAAAGAAGCTATCCAAATTCTTTTGTTATTAACAAAAACATTTTTTGTGTCTATGATACTTTTTGCCTTTTTTTTAGAAATTTTTAACTTTTGTGACAAAAATTCAACTAATCTTTGGGATTTTTCTACTTTGAATCTTTCCATTGTTACACACTTTCTTCGTTTTGGCTGGTAGAATATATAGTCAATAAAAAATATAGCAATATATAAACCAAAATTACCCATTTCATATACAGTCTATCTGTAAAAAAGAGATAGATAACAAACCCATACATAAACAAGATATACAGAAGATAACCTATCATATCTAAAACTGAAAAAGAGCTGATAAAATGTTCTATATTGAGTCTCTTTATAAGATTGACAGATACTATCAAAGATACAAAACCTATAAGAACACTGATATAAAAAATCACCTCATTTTGGAATTTGGGATACACACTCATAAAGATAGCTACCAGTATTGGAGCATCACTCAAAAATCCTAAATAAAAGATTTTGTTAATCATAAAAAGCCCATGTACAAAATTAAAGTTATAATAGATATTGTAATATCTGATTTTGGAGGAAAACATTGGAAGAAGTTCTAGAAAGTAGAAAAAAAATTGTAGAAGAACTAAAGAAAAGAGGAATAAATCCATATCCCCACAAATTTGAAGTAACTCATAAAATAGATGAAATTAGAAAAAAATATGAAAAAACTCCAGAAAAAGACAAGATTTTTGTTATAAGAGGAAAAATAAAAAGAATCTCAAAAAAAAATGATAGATATATCGTAAGGTTGGCAGATTTAGAGAAACCTGTAGAAATACAAGTAATCATACCCCAAGAAAAGGGTAAATTATCACCAAATACAGTGATAGCTTTTAAAGGTTATTTAGATAGAATAGACCAAAAACTAACGTTAGTTGCTGATGAGATAGTAGAAGCAGAACAAGGGACAGATGTCTTTAGCATAAAGCAGACCTATGACAAAGAGCCATCAAAAGAGATAGTTTCTGTAGCTGGGAGATTGATCTCTTTTAGAGAACAAGGAAAAGCCGCATTTGGACATATACAAGATGCTGATGGTAAACTCCAGATATACCTCAAGATGGATATTCTAGGAGAAGAACAGTACAAAGAAATAACAAACATATTAGACATAGGGGATATAGTAGGGGTAAAAGGTACCTTGTTTAGAACGATGACAGGTGAGCTAACTGTAGAAGTACACAGCATACAACTTTTATCCAAATCTCTAAGACCTTTACCTGAAAAATGGCATGGACTAAAAGATACAGAGATAAGATACAGACATAGATATTTAGACCTTATCGCTAATCCAAAGGCAAGGGAAATCTTTAAAATCCGTTCCAAAGCTATAAAGAGCCTAAGAGAATTTTTAGAAAGTCAAGATTTTATGGAAGTAGAGACACCTATACTTCAGTCAGTAGCTTCTGGTGCGATGGCAAAACCCTTTGTAACTCATCACAACGCTTTGGATATAGATATGTACCTTCGTATAGCTCCAGAACTTTACCTAAAGATGTTAATTGTTGGAGGATTTAATAGGGTTTACGAGATAGGGAGAAACTTTCGGAATGAAGGAATAGACACAACTCACAATCCAGAGTTTACTATGGTCGAATTTTATGCGGCATATCTAGATTATAATGACCTTATGGACTTAACCGAAAACCTATTTAGAAAGATATTGAAAGACACAGTAGGAAAGTTACATATCATATGGAATGAACAAGAATTAGATTTTGAAAAACCATTTAGACGTATAAGGTTTTTCGATGCATTAAAACAAAAAACAGGGAAAGATAAAGAGTTCTTCCTCGTAGAGGATAACGCAAGAAAGTTCGCAATAGAATCAGGAATTCCAAAAGCAGAAGGACTAACCCATTCTAAATTGTTAGATAAGTTATTTGAACATTTTATAGAAGAAGACCTAATTCAACCTACCTTTGTTATTGATTTTCCAAAGATACTCTCACCTCTTGCTAAGACACACAGAGATGACCCAGACCTTGTAGAGAGATTTGAGCTTATAGTAAACAAACAAGAAATAGCTAACGCGTACACAGAATTGAACGAGCCAGATGAACAAAGAGAAAGATTCTTTCAGCAACTTAGAGAAAAAGAGTTAGGTGATGAAGAAGCTATGGAAATTGACGAAAATTTCTTAATGGCTTTAGAATACGGACTTCCTCCTACAGCTGGAGAGGGGATAGGAATAGATAGACTGGTTATGATGCTTACAGATAGCTCTTCAATAAGGGAAGTAATATTATTCCCTACTTTAAGACCTGAAAAAGAATAAGTAAAAACGTATATTAAAGTAATAATACAGAATAAGGAGAATACTTTGGAGAGTAGGTTTACAGGCTGTCTTGTTGGTGCCGCAATTGGTGATAGTATGGGAATGTGTGTAGAAGAGATACCTTTTGATGAAGTGGTATTACACTACGGAGGTAAAATTACCGAGCCGTGTGAACCTCACCCATTATCCCCAGCAAACTTCTTAAAAGCAGGTGAAAATTCTAGCGAATTTCTGATAGTAAAATTGATAGCAAAATCAATAGCAGAAAGAGGGAAAATAGACATAAAAGACATAATAAACGCATATATAAAATGGGAAGAGCAAGAAGAATTACATATGTATGTAGACCCAGCTTTTCTCGTGGCTATCCGTTCCATAAAAGAAGGAAAAGAACATACTATAAACAGTAGTTCTATAGAAGGAGCTTTACCAGCTATTCCAATAGGAATGTACCACTATGCAAATCCAATGCTAGCGGTAGAAGGGACAAAAGCTGTTGTAATGCTCACCCATAGAAATGAGATAGTACTTGATGTAGCGTCAGCATTGGCAGTATCTATTGGGGAAGCTTTACAAGGGAGATTCTATTTTAAAGATGAGTATACCTATTTTATACGGCTTTTACAGACATTTGTTTCTCAAAAAGAGACCAAAGATTACCTCGAAAAAGTAAAACTACTCCTAAAGGGAGAGGCTTCTTTAGAAGATGCTATAAAAGAGCTTGGTAACGGTTCGTACGCTCTTGAAGCTTTTTCTTTAGCTTTGTTTATCTTTTTAAAAGATTCAGAAAACACAAAAGAAGTCATAATAAATGCTGTAAACTCCTATGGAGATTATGGAGGGGATACAGATTCCATAGGATTGATAGCTGGAGCTTTAGCAGGGGCTTACAATTCTGAAGAAAGTATACCTGACAGCTGGAAAGCTAAGTTAAAGGATTATACCCAGATAGTAAAAATAGCAAAAAAACTATATAAGGTGTCTCCACATCATTAGAAAAAGGAGGAAAGAGATGTCAAAAAAGAAAGGGAAACTTCAAGAGCAGTTTCTTAATGCTTTAAGAAAAGAAAAAATCAGAGTTATGATTTATCTAGTAAACGGTGTCAAATTAGAAGGGAAGATAAGATACTTTGATGCTTTTACCATACTACTAAAAGAGGGTCCAAGACAGATACTCGTGTACAAACATGCTATAACCACAGTTATACCTAAAACAGATATAGAGTTCGAATATGAACAAGGGGAGGATTAGAGATTTACCCTCTAATCCTTCTAAAGAGTAGTATAAACGGAATCAAGAGATATATAGGAACTACAATAGCACTCCCAAAATTACAGCCACCACTTGCATCAATATCGTTAACAGAGCTTTTTTCTAACTTTTGTGAATCGGCTATAGTTGGCTCTCCAGAGGAGAAAGGAGAAGGAAAGTCAAATCCACCACACTCTCCATTAATCAAATCATCAAAATCACATATATCAGTAGGGTCTCCCGGAAGACCTATACCGTATAGATTAACAGTTACCTCTTGAAAACCTTGAGAAGCAGAAAACCAATGGATAACGAGGTCAGCTTTTCTATCCCCTGTATCTGTAGGTTTAAAAGATATTCTAATATCACAAGTGTCAGCGTTTCCTAAGGTTTCACCTTCACAATCTTCACTTTCGATTCTAAAATCGTCTTCATGGTCACCGGAAATCTCCACTTTCCTTATTATCGCAGGTTCTACACCATCGTTGGTAACTATCAAAGGAAGCTTTGGAGACCTAAAGCCTTCAGGCCAAGCTCCAAAAAATAAACTATTAGGAAAGACTTTTATATCAGCTGTAGCTCCTTCTACATCAACTGTTGCTGGAAAAGAATCGGAAAACTCTTCTAAGTCGTCCTCATCAATAATACCTAAATCTAAAAACTCATTTAGAGCTTCTGCAAAATATTCCCCCCACACAGCACCAAAATCATCAAAGCTAATAGAGAAAGCTTTTTGATAAGGAACAGCTATAAATACTGTAAAAATTAAAAAAGAGAGAATCGATTTTTTTCCCATTACCAAACTACCCCTTTTTATATTCTATCTATAATAATATATTATTGTGTATACTTTTCAAATATTTTCGGAGCTTTTAATGATTTTTTCAGGAAAAAATATAGTAGTTGGTGTAACCGGGTCTATCGCTAGCTATAAATCTGCCGAATTAGTTAGGAGCTTACAAAAGAAAGGAGCTAATGTAAGAGTAGTTTTGACTCCTTCAGCAAAAGAGTTTATTGGGGAGCTTACATTCAAAGCACTTACAAACTATCAAGTATTATCAGACTGGAAAGATGGAGAAACAGGTCTTGAGCATATATACTGGGCAAGATGGGCTGATAGTTTTGTTATAGCTCCTGCATCTGCGAATACTATAGCAAAACTTAGAACAGGAATAAGTGATAACTTTTTAACATCTATGGTTTTAGCATATGATAAACCTTTGGTTATCGCTCCTGCAATGAACACAAAAATGTATGAAAATCCTGCCACAAAAGAAAATCTAGAAACATTGAAAAAATGGGGACATATAATAGTAGAAGCTTGTGAAGGAGAGCTAGCTTGCAAAGAGGAAGGTATTGGAAAGTTGGCACAGATACAAGATATAGAAACACAGATATTGTACTCTTTACTTCCAAAACCTCTAAAAGGGAAAAAAGTATTAATTACCGCAGGGGGAACTAGGGAATATTTTGACCCTATTAGGTATATAACGAATGCTTCTTCAGGAAGATTAGGATACTCTTTAGCAAAAGTGGCTTACGCATTAGGGGCAGATGTAACTCTTATCTCTGCTCCTACATGTTTAGAGAAACCGTACAATGTAGAGGCTGTAGATGTTGTCAGTGCGAAGGATATGTTCCAAGAGGTGATAAAAAGGTTTAAAGATATAGATATTGTTATAATGAATGCGGCGGTTGCTGACTTTAGACCTAAGAGTTACAGTGATTCAAAACTGAAGAAAAATATAGAAAATCCTACAGTGGAGTTTGTACCAAATCCAGATATTCTTAAAGAGATAGGACTAAAGAAAAGAAAAAATCAGATGATTATAGGCTTTGCGGCTGAAAGTGAAAATCTTATAGACAACGCTCTAGAAAAACTAAATAGAAAGAACCTTGATGTTATCGTGGCAAACGATTTAAATGTTTTTGGTAAAAATACCCACACTGGGTACATAATATTTAAAAATGAAAAAGTTGTAAAAATTCCAGAACTTGACAAAGAAAGCTCTGCTTTATTTATTTTAAATACAATACTTTCAGAGGTGGGGTAAGAGATGGAGTTTAAAGAATCAGAACTTCCGGGAATAGGAAAAAAGTTTACAATAAAAACCCAGCAAGGTTCGATAATATCTGTAGTTTTACACATAACAGGTAAAAGGGAGCTTTTTATTTTTGAAGAAGGAGAAGAGTACGAAGACCCTGACTGTGATGTGGTACTAACTGAAGAAGAGGCTAACCAGCTAGGTTCGGTTCTTATGGGAACATACTTTAGACCAGAACAAGAAAAAGAAAGGGAGCTGTTCCTTAGAAATCTTGCAATCGAATGGGTTAAAGTAGAACCCGGTTCGTCTTTAGTTGGAAAATCTATAGAGGAGCTAGGGATAAGAAAAAAAACAGGAGTTACTGTTATATCAATCGTTAGAGGAGATAGAACAATAACAAATCCTCTTCCAGAAGAAGTTATAAAACAAGGAGATACTCTTATCTTAGTAGGGACAAGAGAACAGATGAAGAGGTTTTTTAGGGAGTTTAAAATAAATGCATGATGTCTCTTTTTTATTGGTGTTTGGGCTAATCACATTAGCCCTATTTGTAGGTGGATATATTGGTAAACTTTTAAAATTCCCAGCTATTGTTTTTTATATCCTTATAGGGATAATCGCAGGACAGATAGGTGAGTATCAAGAAGCTTTTCATATCTTTAGTGAGATAGGAATCGTTCTTCTATTTTTTTATCTTGGGTTAGAGTTTAACTTTCAGCGGGCAGTTCAAACTGCACAGAGAATATGGCATATTGGACTTTTGGATTTTTTCTTTAATTTTGTTGTGATATTTGGGGTCTTTTTGATTCTTGGTTTTGATTTGTTTACTTCTTTGCTTGCAGGAGGAGTTGCGTATGCCTCATCTTCAGCTATAACTACAAAAATAATAGTAGACAATCATCGTCAAGTATTTCCTGAAACGGAGATAATACTTGGATTGATGGTGTTCGAGGACATTATAGCTCCTGTAATTCTTGCTCTTTTATCTGCTATTCATGTATCTGGGAGTATAGACCCTACATCTGTAGGGATAATCTTTGTTAAGATACTAGTTGTGTTTATTGCTGTATTTTTGTTTGCCAAATTTGTAAAAGAAAAGTTAGCCTCTTTTATTGATGATATCTTAAAAGAAGATATTTTTATTCTTTTTGCTCTTGGTTTTGTAGTCCTGTTTGCAGGTATCACCCAGTTTATAGGTCTATCAGAAGCTTTGGGGGCTTTTTTACTTGGGGTTATTATCGCTGAATCAGGAAAAGAAGAAGAGCTAGAAAAAGCCCTATACTCGATAAGAGATTGGGCAGTTGCTATGTTTTTCTTTATATTTGGTACATCTATAAATTTTGCTACTGTATCTTTTGATAAAAAATTGTTGGTTGCAATACTAATAATAGTAAGTTTATCTATCTTAGGTAAATTCTTAACAGGATATATTGGAGGAAGATTAGCCGGTCTTCCAAAGAGAGCGGCTCTTATCACAGGTTTCAGTATTATAAACAGGGGAGAGTTCTCTGTGGTTATGGGTAAATTTGCAAAATCTGAATATATCCCATTTATAGGGGTTTATATCCTTATTATGTCTTTTATAGGGATAATTTTTGCCCAGTATGCTCCACATATAGCTAAAAAAATCGTTCCACCTAAAAAAACTAAAACAAAAAAAAGAAGAAAAAAGAAAAAATATCAGTACTACCAGTCTCAAAAAATAAATTTAGAAGATGAACATATCACATGAGTGTGTATGTAGAATTTTCTAGTTTTGTTCAGTCGATAAGGGAGTATTTTTACAAAACAGGAGCAGTTGAAGTATTTACGGATATTCTTATGAACTACCCTAATTTAGACCCTCATGTATATCCTGTAGAGCTTTTTGTTTTTAATGAAAAAAGAGAAAAACAGAAGAAGTATTTGCATACTTCTCCAGAATACCGTATGAAAGAGATTTTAGCAAAAGAGAAAAAAGATATTTTTCAGCTAACAAAGGTGTTTAGAAATTATGAAGGCTCTATAAAACATAAGATAGAGTTTATTATGCTTGAGTGGTATAGAGTAGGATATAACTTACTTAACCTTATAGATGATACTCACTTACTTTTTATAAACGTCGTTTCTACAGTAGAAAAAAGTCCCTTTTTCACTTTTAAAGGGAAAAGATTTGATATGAGAGAGTATGAGATTATAACGGTAGAACAAGCTTTTAGAGATTTTGTACAGGTAGATATAAACTCGATAGATAGTATGAACAGATTTTTAAAAGAAAGAGAGCCAAATTTCGTTGAAAAAGAGGATTGGGAGGAGCTTTTTTTTCATATTTATGCCTTTTATATAGAAAAAAATTTAGGCAAAGAGAGACTCACGTTTATATGTGATTACCCACCCCAGCTCACTGCTTTGGCAAAAATAGAAGGAGGCTACGGAAAGAGGTTCGAAGCGTATATAGGCGGGATAGAGCTTGTAAATGGTTACTACGAAGAAACAGACCCTCAAATAATAGAAGAGAGACTTCAAAAAGATGCACACAAAAAACAGGCAGAGTTAGGCAAACCATTTGAGGTAGACCCTTCTTTTTTAGAAGCTGTAAAAAAATTACCTACGTGTTCTGGAGCCTCCCTAGGGGTAGAGAGGCTGTTTATGGTTATAAAGAATATGGAAAATATTAGCTTTTTGTAGCTCTTCTCAAGAAGTAATATAGAAGGGGAACATATACCAGTGTTAAAAATGTACCAATTATAAGCCCTCCTATAGCTACAACCCCAAGAGGGGCTAGCCTTTCTAGACCTAAAGCCCACCCAAAAGCTATAGGTATCATTCCAACCGATGTACCAAAAGCTGTCATTAGTACAGGTCTTGTTCTTATTTTAATACTGTCTAATACCGCTTGTTTTAGGTTTTTGCCCTCTTCTAGGGCTTTTTGTATAAAATCTATAAGTAAAATAGAGTTTTTTGTGATGATTCCTGCCAATAGGATTATACCCATTAAGCCGGGCATAGATTGATGGAAGTTAGCCAAAAGTATTGACCATGAAGCTCCAATGATAGATAAAGGTATAGCAAATATGACCGCGATAGGTGCTAAAAATGAGTTAAAAGCTGGAGCTAAAGCTAAAAATAACAGCACAATACCTATTCCAATGGCGATGAACATTCTTTTCATACTGTCATTTAGCTGTTTTAAATCTCCTTCGTTAGATATTGTATAGCCTGCAGGTAGAGAGATTTTTGAGTTTTCTAATGCTGTTTTAAAGCTGTCTACTATGTGGGATATTGCGGCTTTTTCTCTAAATCCTAGAATATCAATGGTATAGGCGAGGTCTTGTCGTGTAATAATTGTAGGTTCTAATGTTTTTTCAAGACTTGCTATCTGTGTTAGAGGGATTTTACCTTTGGGAGTGTCGATATAGTAATTTTCCAAATCTAGTGTAGAGATTCTATCTTTTTTTGGGTATACCACTTTTATAAATAAGCTCTCCTCATTTGGGACATTAAGTATGGATACGTAACTTCCCCTTATCTTTGTACCTAATTGGGAGGCTATCATATATGGTGTAACACTGTAAAGGGTTAGTTTTTGGTGGTCTAACTCTAATCTGTACACTACTTTGTCGTAATCCCAGCTCTTTGAGAGAGAGACTATACCTTTTGTATTGTATGCTATATCCATAACTTTGTTACCTAACGAATAGAGTGTGTGTAAATCATCTCCGCTTATTCTTACATCGAGGTTTCCTTTTATTGAAGCTAGTGGAGTTGCTCCATAATCAAAAACTTGTACATACTTTAGGTCTGGTATCTGCCATATCTCCTTTCTTAATTGGTCTTCTATCTCCCATATTGTCTCTTTGCGGTGAAATCTGTCTGTGTAGTGAATCGTTATAGATATAGATTGGGTCGGTTTTCCTGAAGACATAGATAGAACCCCTGCTTCAGAACCTACAGCGAGAGAAAACATAATCACTCTGTCATCTTTTTGTAGGAATTTTGATATTTTTTCTGCTATCTTTTCTACTTTTTGTATAGACAAGTTACTGTCGGTTGTTATATCTACTTTTACTATTCCTGTATCCATTGGGGGCATAATTTCTCTGCCTACTAAAGGTATAATTATGCGAACACTAAGAACAAAAACTATAATCACCCCTAAAAAGTATAAAATCGCTATAGATTTTCTGTCCATTGCGATATTAACCGCAGAGACATAGAGATTTTTTAAAGGGTTTAGGACAAAGGTAGATATTTTGAGAGTTATTCTCTCTATTAGATTTTTGTTGTGTGCATCTTTTTTGAGTAAAAAGGGAGCCACAACTGGGATAAAGAATATGGAAACAAAATAAGAGACTATAACAGCTATAAGAAGTGTTTCAGCCAAAGGTCTAAATATCTTTTCTGGGTAGTCTCCTACGAATAAAAGGGGAACGAGAACAGAAGAGGTTGCGATAGTTCCAGCTAGAACAGGAAAGATAACTTCTTTTGTACCATTTATAACTGCGTCTTTAACATCTTCTTTTAGCTGATACAGATGTCTTTCTATATTTTCTAAAACTACGATAGCATCATCTATAAGCATTCCAAGAGCTAGGATTATAGCAGTTAAGCTGACGATATTAAATTCTATTCCAAAAATCCACATAAGTCCTATAGTTATAGCGTAGACAAAGGGGATAGATATGCCTGCTATAATCATCTGTCTTATGTTAGACAGGAAGAAAAATATGACTAAAGAAGTCATAATTATCGCATCTCTAAGAGCTTCTAGCATGTTGAGATTACTTAATCTGATTATCTTCTCTTGGGTATCTGTAACCTCAAATTCAAATAGAGGGAACTCTTGTTTTAACTGGGGAATTATCTGTTTTACTTGGTTAATAGTTTTTAAGCTATCCCCTGTTTGCTGTCTTTGTATAGCTACAGCTATAGCTTTTTTCCCATTTCCTATGTATAGGGATTTGTTTATTGGGTAGTCATACTCTATTTTTGATACATCGGCAAGTTTTATGTTTGGGGTTATGTAAATCTCTTTTAGCTGGTGTATGTTTTGTGCTTTGTTTACAGATTTTACTAGAAATTCTCCATTTTTAGATACAAGGAATCCTATAGGAATGTCTACATTAGTTTGTTGGATTTTTTCTAATACCAAAGAAATGGGTATCTGATATTCATTTAGTTTGTCTTTGTCTATTTTTAGGAATACCTCTTTTCTGTAGCCTCCAAATATGTCTACATTTGCTACTTCGCTTAATTTTAGTAGCTTGTCCCTTATCTGGTTCTCTGCTATTTGGCGAACGTCTGCTAGAGGAATAGAGTTATCTTTTGGGTAAACTGCTAGCACCATTACTGGCTGGGTAGCTTCTGTAATTTTATAAATTTGAGGTTCTTTTATGTTTTTTGGAAGTTTTGACTTTATTTTGTTTATCTCATTTTGAACATCTACTACCGCCTGATTTATATCTTTTTCATATTCGAATTCAGCGGTAATGACAGCAACCTCATCGTTAGAAACAGAAGAGACAGACCTGATTTTGTCTATTGTATATAGCCTTCTTTCTACCGGTATAGCTATATTTTCTGCTATATCTTTTGCTGATGCACCTTTTTGTACTATAACTACTGCGACTGAAGGTCTGTTAGCATCAGGAAATAGTTTTTGCTTTATGTTAAAAAATCCAATTATTCCCAAAAAACTAAACGCAAAAATAAGAGTGAGAACAAAGTGAGGTCTCTTTAGAAAATATTCTGTCAGGTTCATAGGTTTACTCCTTAAGAGCTATTTTTGCTTTCTGTCCAGTAGCTAAGAGTCTAAGTTTGCTTTCGTCAGCAATGGCGACTGGCAATTTGTCTAACTCTTCCTTAATTATGACAAACTCTCTATTTTGAGAGATTATATGTACAGGAATCTTTTGGAACACGCCATCTTTGTAAACAAGAACAAAGTTTCCGTTGGTTAAGGTTAGGATAGCGTTTATAGGGAGTTTTGTTCCTCTTATTTTTTTGGAGATTGTCACTTTTATGTATGAGTTAGATTTTAGTTCTTTTGGTTTTCTATGAACAATTCCTCTTAGGATTTTTAGATTTTTTTGGGAAGATGGGTAAAATCCATCTAATACTAATGGAAGTTTTTGGTTGTCAAAATGTATATATGCGTTTGTATTTTTGTCTAAATGAAATGTTTCAGGTACAGGGATATTTAGTTCATAACTGCTACTTTCAATTGATAAAACAGGTTTGCCGATAATTGCTAAGTTTCCCTCTCTTTGGAAGATATTTTGGATAGTTCCATAAGTAGATGATTTTATCTGGAAGTAAGACAGTTCATTTTGTAAAAAGGATATTTTTTCCTCTAATTTTTTTATATTGTTTTCTAGCTGTTTTATGTTAGCCTCTAACTGTTGGAGGTTTGCCTCTGCTAATTTGACCATAGTTAAACTTCTTTCTACTTTTTCTTCTGGTACTGCCTTTTTTTCAAGCAACTTTAAATCTCTTTTGTAAGTGTTCTGTTTGACTTTTAGGTCTTCTTCTAGAGCTTTTTTCTTTTCTAATAAACCTTCGATTTGTAACTTTGTGTTTTGTATGTCCATCTGCAAGGTTTCTATTTGAGATTTTATATCTTTGTTGTCAAGCTGGACGAGAAGCTGACCTTTTTTAACAGTCTGTCCCACTTCTACATAAATCTTTTGGATATATGCTGGTTTTTTAGAGAAAACTGTGATTACATTTAGAGGCTTTAAGAATCCTAAAAAAGAGCTAGTTTGTTCAATCTCCCCTTTCTTTGGATAAACAGCATCTACTACATATACAGGTCTTTGGGGTGTTTTCTCTTTAGCAAGCTCTTGCTGTCTCTTTTTAACTAGTTTTACTCCACCTACTATCAGCAGTACTATTATTATTAAGGCTATTAGAAATTTGATTTTACTCATCTTTAAACTCCTCTAAAATGTATTGAAGAAAATAGATGGCTCTTTGTTTTTCATATAAAGCGGTATAGTAGGAACTTTTGGCAGAAATCACTTGGGTTTTTGCATATAGATAGTTGTAAAGGTCTGAAATCCCTTCTTCATACTTCACCTTTTCTGTTTCTTCTATCTTTTTCGCTAACTCTAACTGTTTTTTAGTTGCTTCTATTTTGCTTTGAGCTGATTTTATATCGGCTAAAGCTTTTTTTATCTTAGCCTGTGTATCTAGTACTAGTTTTCGTTTTTGGAGATACACCTTTGATAACTCAAGTTTTGATTTTAGGTATCTGCTTTTTCTTTTACCAAAGTCAAACAATGTATAATCTATCTTTAAGCCTATCTGGTATAGGTCTTTGTACTCTCCATTACCATAATTTCTTTGGGCAGAAGCCAATAGAAATATGTGAGGATAGTAGTCCCCTTTTGCTATTTTTAACTTTTTTTGCTGGAGTTTTTCTATCTCATCTATCTTTTTAATCTTCTCTAGAGAATGAATATCTACATTTTCTTTTTCTTGGTTTATATCTTGAAACTCTATCTGTTCTAAGGAAGAGGTATCTATATCTTCTTTCCCTACCAAAGTTTTCAATGAAAATTTGAGGTACTCGATAGAGTTCTTTATCTTGTCTAAGTTGCTTTTGGTCTGTTTTATGTTGTACTGGACTTTTAGAAGGTCTATCTCTGCTTTTCTTCCTAAACTTACAGAGTAGGCTATGTCTTCTTCTAGCTTTTTTAGAGCTTGTAGATAACTAGTTAGTGCTTTTCTCTGTTCTTGTAATTCTAGGATTTTTGTGTATGTAGATTTGATGTTGTATACAAGCTGGTTTTTTGTAAGTTTGTAATCTATCTTTGATATGTTTTCTTTGATAGAAGAGATTTTTACATTTTCTATATTTTTAAACCCCATAAAGAGAGGTACAAAATAGCTTATACCTCCTATAAACTGTTCTTGAGCGCCTACCAAATCAGCAGGGTTTAATGGAACAGCTATTGGGTATAAAACCCTATTATCTTCGTACCTAAAAAAGCTACCGTAAAGTTTTATCTCTCCATATCTGTTTGCAGAAGAAGACTTCCTATCTAGATGACTTACCTGCATATCTATCTCTTTTTCTTTTATGTAAGGACTGTTTTTAACAGCTTCTTTTATTAGCTCATCGACGGTAACTGCGAAACTAAAAGAGAAAGTTAGTAAAGTTATCAATACTTTCTTCAACTTTTCACCTTAAGTAAGTTATAAGTTTATAACTAATATAGGATAAAATTTTCAAAATGTCAAACTGACAAGCTAGTTGACACACCATAAAATTAGTTATAATTTTATAACTAAATTCATTAGGAGGGTTAGTAATGAAAAAAATACTCACAACTGTTCTTGCAGTATCAACTTTTTCAATGGCAGGTGATTTAACCTTGAGAGATGTTATGCAAAAGGTAGATTTTGAAACTCTCAAAATCTTGCAAGGTTTCATCTGGAACAATGACTTAATGGTAAAAGAGGGAGCTAAAGCTATAGCTGACCACCCTATGCCAAAGGGAGGAGCCGCAAAGTATATTCCTCCAGAAAAGAGACAAGAATTTGTTAAAAACATGAAGAGTTTTGAAAGAATAGTACATGGCTCTGCAGAGGATATAGTTCATCTTATAGAAGAGGGAAAAAGAGAGGAAGCATTTAAAAAATATACAAATATGGTACAAGGTTGTATGTCCTGTCACAGTCTTTTTAGAGGTTGGTAATCATGGAGTTTTTAGCCCAATTTCACCCACCGATAGTCCACTTTGCTGTTGCTTTGGTCATCACTTCTGTTATCTTTGATATTTTAGGCACTATACTAAACAAAAACTCTCTAAAGCAGGCTGGTTTTTGGACTATGGTTGGTGGAGTTATAGCTATGTTTGGAGCTTTTGTAACAGGTGTTCAAGCAGAAGAGGTGGTAGAAGAATTTATAGAAGGTACAGTAGCATACGAACTTCTTGAAAAACATGAAGAGTTAGGAGAGCTGTTACCTTGGATAGTTCTGTTGATAGGAGGCTTTAGAGTATTTATCCAGATTAAACAGATATATAAATTGTTTTTGATTTACTTAGTAGTGGCAGTACTGACAGCTATTGCCGTAGGTTACCAAGGGAGGATTGGAGGAAAGTTAGTTTACGACTATGGAGTAGGAGTAAAATGTGACAAAACGCCTTCAAAGGTATACAAATACAAACACGATGATGATGATTAATTGGGGATTTTATTGAAAAAAAGAAAGCCAGTAGAAGAAAGAAAAGAGGAAGTATTTTTTGCTATAGCACATATAATAGCAGAAAAAGGTCTATCCGAAGTTTCTACTACAGAGGTAGCAAAAAGGCTGGGTGTATCCCAGCCTGCTATCTATAAATACTTTAAAAATAAAGACCAGATGCTTGTATATTTTATCTCTCATATAAAACAGCAGTTAGAAAATATTTTAAACAAAGCCCAAACAGGAAAAAATACTATACAAAAATTAAAGATTCTGTACGAACACCATTTTGAGCTGATAGAAAAAACGAAGATACTACCTAGAGTTATATTCTCTGATGAGATACATCTTGGAGACCCAGAAAAAAGGAAAGCTCTTGCTTCGGTTATAGACTTGTACAAAGAAGGTATAAAGAGCATATTACAAGAAGGTATAAAAAAAGGAGAAATAAAAAAAATAGATGTTGAAATCGGAGCAAATCTAATCATGGGTTTTATAATATCATGCACCCTAAACTGGATGTTGCAAGGTATGAATTATTCTCTAAGAAAGAAAGCTCAAGAAGTTACAAGTCAGTTATCTATTTTGTTAACTCCGTGTTAACCTTACAACTTTGAAAAACTCATCAAAAATATCTAACAGTTCAAGTACATCAAACATTATCTTTGGAGGATTTTTAATTATCACTTGTCTACCACCTACAGCCAACTGGTACAAAAACTTCAAGGCGTCTGTGTCTACAAGCTGTGTATCTACTAAATCTACTTCCACAGTATCTATAGATTTGTCTAATTCTTTTTCAATAATAAACACGGTGAAAGTATTAAAAATCCATACTGGTTTTACTATTAGCTTGTTGTTCTGTTTTTCAACCATCTTTTATATTCTCTAAAAACTTTGTTTTTTATCTTTTTTGCCATATCAGAGTAAACATATACATATCTAGAATCAAAATCCAAAGTTACATACTGAAGTCGAAGAAAATCCTTTTCTTTATGAAAAAGGGGCATCACTCCACCAAAGATAAACCCCAATTCATTTAGTCTGTCTACCGCTGTTCGTGTATATGGATTGTCTAAAGGTAAATCTATAAAAATAGCTTCTATCTTTTTATCTTTTAAAGATTTTAGGTTTTTCTCTATGCGAGAGAAAAAGTCTTTACCATATCTGTTTACTACGATTAGTGCATTTTGATATTTGAAACTGATGTCTAACTTTAGATTAGATTTTTCTGTAGTTAGATGGGCTTTTTCCCTTCCAAAAGACAGATTAATTCCAAGGTTTTTATATATCTGTTCTAAGATGTTCTTGTATTTTGCAGGAGCATAGATTTTCGCTTTTTCTCTTTTAACTAAAGGTAAAAAATCAATAACTACAGAGATACGAGGCTGTCTTACATCAAACCCTTTGTACTCAATGTAGGGGAACATACCAAGTAATAGAGCTGTTGATTTAAAACCAAATTTGGCATTTACTTTCTGGCTTATAGTATGGACAGTAACTGCTTCACCGAACAGTCCCAAAAGACCCTTTTCTTTAGCCATATCTATCAATGCATTCATCATCATGGTCATAAGACCTTTTCCTCTATGCTTAGGTGAAACTACCACTTCTCCAACTTCACCAATATTAGAATCAGTACTCATCAAAACAGCAAAATAACCTACAGTCTCTCCTCTCTCTGTTTTTACAATAACACCGAACTTTTGACCGGCTCTTAATGCTTCCTTTATCTTAGCTGGGTAGTACATATCTTCTTTCGGATAAGTGTATCCGTAAGCCCTATATATGAGTTTTGCAATATCTTCTGCATCTTCAGGTTTTACTGGAAAAAGTTTGTAGCTTACCCCTACAGGTTCTTCTTTTTTGATACCTTCTGGTTTAAACATCTCTGTTATATGAGGGTGTCTAATATTTTTGACAAGTCTAAACTCTTTTCCTGCCTTACCTTTTATCATAAAGATAAAGTTGTCAACAAAATGTTTTATAACCTCTAGACCTGCTCCCTCAAAGCTTCCCTCTTTGATAAATTTTTCTTTGCTAAATCTATGCTTTTCTGGGTCGAAAGGTTCACCAAACTCTTGTATAACAGCTTCTACTTCAGAAAGATTATTTCTGAAAGTTATCTCTATCTCTCCCTCTTCTTCTGGATATGCAAACTGAATAACATCAGATAAAAGCTCATCAAAAGCGAGTATAAACTCTAAGGCTGATTCTTTATCTAAGCCAGCGTTTATACAGTACTCATACCCAAACTTTAAAGCTGGATTCAATAATCTAAGGTCGTCTTTAAGTGATAATTTTGCTTCCAATACAAATAAACCTCTACTTATATGACTTCTGTTATAAAAATATAGCTAATAGATTTATAATATAAGTTTAAAACTTTTCAAATTTCAAGGAGTTAATTATGACAGCTAAAAGAGGTGCAGATATTATTGTAGATGTACTTAATGCAGAAGGAGTAGATACAGTTTTTGGATTACCCGGAGGGGCTATAATGGAGGTATATGATGCCTTATTTAACGCTCCTTTTAGAAATATACTCACCAGACACGAACAGGCGGCGGCTCACATGGCAGATGGTTATGCTAGAGCTACTGGAAAGGTAGGAGTAGTAATGGCTACCTCTGGACCCGGAGCAACAAATCTGGTAACAGGGTTAGCCACTGCATATATGGACTCTGTACCGATGGTTGCCATAACTGGACAGGTTCCTAGACATTACATAGGTACAGATGCGTTTCAAGAGGCAGATGTTATCGGTATAACAAGACCAATAACAAAGCATAACTTTTTGGTTACTGATATAAAGGAACTACCTTTAGTAATAAGACAAGCCTTTTACATAGCCAGAACAGGAAGACCGGGACCTGTTTTAGTAGACATACCAAAAGATATAACCCAGCAAAAATCAGAGTACACAATCCCCACCGACAGTGAAGTAGAAAAATCCCTTCCCGGTTACAAACCTCATGTAGAAGGCAATTATCTACAGATAAAAAAAGCCGCAGAACTTATACGAAAAGCAAAAAGACCTGTACTCTACGTTGGAGGAGGGGTTATCATCTCTGATGCCTCCAAAGAACTTCAAGAACTAGTAGAACTTACCAAGATACCTGTAACCACAACAAATATGGGAAAAGGAGCATTCCCAGAAACTCACCCTCTAGCACTCCACATGTTAGGTATGCACGGAACTTACTACGCAAATATGGCTGTCTATCATTCAGACCTTCTAATAGCAGTAGGAGCAAGATTCGACGATAGAGTTACTGGAAAGATACAAGAATTTGCACCAGAAGCAAAAATCATACATATAGATATAGACCCAGCATCTATAAGCAAAAATATTACTGTAGATGTTCCTATCGTAGGTGATGTTAAAATCGTTTTACAAAAATTAATAAAAGAACTAAAAAAGAACCCAATCCAGTGGGAAAAAGCTAGAAAAAGTTGGCTAAAACAGATAGAAAACTGGAAAAAGGAACACCCTCTAACCTACATAAAATCAGACAAAATAATAAAACCCCAATACGTAATAGAAGAAATCTATGAAGTAACAAAAGGAGATGCTATTATTACTGCTGGGGTTGGTCAGCACCAGATGTGGACAGCTATGTTCTACAAATATTCTTTCCCAAGACAGTTCTTAAACTCTGGAGGACTAGGTACAATGGGATATGGCTTCCCAGCCGCCATAGGTGCAAAAATTGCAAGACCAGAAAAAGAAGTGTTCGCTATAGAAGGAGATGGGTCTTTTATTATGAATATCCAAGATATAGCAACAGCTGTTCAGTACAGGATACCTATAAAAGTGGTAATAATAAACAACGAATTCTTAGGAATGGTTAGACAGTGGCAAGAGTTCTTCTACGATAGTAGATATGCAAGTGTATGTTTGTCTGTTCAACCAGACTTTGTAAAATTAGCAGAAAGTTTTGGGGCGGTAGGACTTAGAGCAACCAAACCAAAAGAGGTAAAAAAAGTCCTACAAGAAGCAATGTCTATAAACGATAGACCTGTTATAATAGATATGGCTGTAGACAGAGAAGAGAATGTTCTCCCTATGGTTCCAGCAGGAAAAAGTTATAGAGAGATGATTTTAAATCCGGGAGAAAAAGGAAAAGCAGAAACTATGTATTTAGTGGGGTAATTAATGGAACAGGAAATCAAAACTGTCAAAATAAGACCAGAACCTCCCAAAAAGATAGGAAGACATGTAATAGTAGTGAGAGTTCAGCACAACTTTGGAGTTTTAGCTCGTATAACCAATCTATTCGCCAGTAGAGGGTATAACATAGAAAGTCTAACAGTAGGAGTTACCCATGAACCTAACATAGCTAGAATAACCATAGTAGTAAAAGGCGATGAACGGATAATAGAACAGATTATAAAACAGTTAAGAAAACTAATTGAAACCCTTAGAGTGAGAGATATAACCTGTATTCCTCATATAGAAAGGGAGCTAGTCCTTATAAAGGTTCATACAGGAGACGAAAAAGCCAGAGACGAAATAATGAGGTTAGTAAATATCTTTAGAGCAAAGATAGTAGATGTATCAACAGATACATATACAATAGAAGTTACAGGAGATATAGACAAGATAGAAGCATTCATAGACCTGCTTAGACCTTTTGGAATAAAAGATTTAGCAAGAACTGGAACATTAGCCATATCTAGAGAATCAGCGAAACATAAGTACGCAAAATATGTAGAATGAAACTTTTTATAAGTTTAGTTATCTGTTTACTACTTTTTGTAAAAACAAAACCTGCTGAAATAGGGATACAAGATACCCAAACTGCAAATGTACTTTCTGAATACGGAAAAGTACTAACAGACTTTGTAGTAAACAACCTAAATGATGCAGACTACTTTTTACCTACAAAAGAGTATTCACTAATCATTAGACCCTTTATAAGCTGGATAGGAACTGATTACAACCTATGTTTAGAACTCTTGAGCAGTAAACAGTACACCCTAAAAATAGTATGTATGCTAGCAAGAGATGGAGAAAGCCTGTATAAAACATTAAACCAGCTATTTGAAGAATTAGGAGATTTTTATCTAAAAGAGAAAAAAGAGAAAAAAGTATACATATTGATAAAGACCAAGACTAAACCTAGATATTCCCAGTACAAAATAGAATCTCAAAAAGGGGATATACTCGTGTATTACAAACCAGCAGTCCAAAAGAACAGTTCACCAAAAGACAGTGTAATAGACCTAGGGAAGGTTATCATAGGTCTTAATTCTATATACCTAAACAAAGAACAAGCGGTAACTCTATTTAAATTTTTGTTAGAAAATTATAAAATAGAACAGATTTTGATAAAAAAATACTAAATACATTTTTCTAAAACAGGAGGAAAAGAATGGCAAAAGTTTACTATGACGAAGATGCTTCTTTAGAACTACTAAAAGATAAAACCGTAGCTATTATAGGTTTTGGAAGTCAAGGGCATGCACATGCATTAAATCTTAGAGATAGTGGAATAAATGTTGTAATAGGTCTCTATGCAGGAAGTAAATCTGCAGAGAAAGCAAAAGCAGAAGGCTTTGAAGTCCTTATACCAGATGAAGCCGCCGCAAAAGCAGATATTATTATGATGTTAGCTCCAGACACTATCCAACCTCAAATATATAAAACATCTATACTTCCTAATCTAGACGAAGGAAATGCGTTAGCATTTGCTCATGGATTTAACATTCATTTTGGACAGATAGTACCTCCTCCTTACATAGATGTATTTTTAATAGCACCAAAAGGACCTGGGCATCTCGTTAGATGGATGTACGAAGAAGGAAAGGGAGTTCCAGCGTTAGTTGCGGTAGACCAAGACTTTACAGGACAGGCAAAAGATATAGCCTTAGCATACGCCAAAGGGATAGGCTCTACCAGAGCAGGAGTTATAGAAACCACTTTCAAAGAAGAAGCAGAAACAGACCTATTTGGAGAGCAAGCTGTACTGTGTGGAGGAGTAACAGCTCTTATAAAAGCTGGATTTGAAACTTTAGTAGAAGCTGGTTATCAACCAGAAGTTGCATATTTTGAGTGTTTACACGAATTAAAGTTAATAGTCGACTTGATATACCAATATGGTATAACAGGTATGAGATACAGCATATCAGATACAGCTAGATATGGAGATGTCACTAGAGGAAAAAGAATATACGAAGCAGTTAAGCCAATACACAAGAAGATATTAGAAGAGATACAAGAGGGAGAGTTCGCTAAAGAATGGATACTAGAAAACCTAGCAAACAGACCTCACTTTAATGCGCTAATCAAAAAAGACGAAGTACATTTAGTAGAAGAGGTAGGAAAAGAGCTAAGAAAGATGATGCCTTGGTTAGGAGAAAAATCACTTTAACAGGTAAAACATGAACCTAACTTCAAAACGAAAAAGCTTAAAAAAACTATATGAACCAATAGGCTTACTCCTTGTAAAAACACACCTTACTCCAAATATAATTACCATTATATCTGTTATACTTGGAGTACTATCTGCTGTATTTTTTTATCAAAAGATGCCTCTTGCTGGGGCTACTCTTTTATTTATGAGCGGTTTTATGGACTTAATGGACGGAGTAGTAGCAAGAGAAACAGAGAAAGCCTCAAAATTTGGAGCAGTTTTTGACTGGCTGGCAGACAAATTTGTAGATGGGATTGTACTGTTTTTTATCGGCATCACATACTCAACCCCTATCCTTACAGCCTTGACTATAATATTTAATATGCTCCACACATTCATAAAACCAGTTGCTTATGCAGAGATAGGTTTTTCGCGAAGAGAAAAAGGAAAGATAAATGACCCTTTAGAAGGCATAGGTTTTTTTGGAAGACCAGAGACTATGATGGCGATTATATTTTTTGCTGTACTTGAGAGATTCAATATATTAGGTGGTCTTGAAACAGGGTATATAATAATAGCTACACTGACATTTTTGTCATTAGCCCAGAGAGTTATTTACCTTTACATAAGGTACAATAAAGAATACGATTAAAAGGATACTAATAATGAGTAGACCATACACAATAATAGTTTCTGAAGTGACGGTAGACGGCAAGCTTACCTTAAAAAAAGGGGTGTCTTCCAAAGAGATAATGAAATTTATGGACGAAGATGCAGTTAGATACCTCCATGAGCTTAGAGCAAAAGTTGACGGAATCATGGTAGGTGCAGAAACTATAAGAACAGACAATCCATTCCTTACAGTAAGACATGTAGAAGGAAAAAACCCGACGAGAATAGTTCCTACCGCAATGGCAGATATACCTATAAATGCGAATATTTTAGAAAAGGACGCCCCAACTATTATCTTCACTTCAGAAAAAGCCCCAGAAGATAAAGTAAAAAATCTAGAAGAAAAAGTAGAAGTTATACGATGTGGTGATGAAAAAGTAGACCTTGTCAAAATGATGGATACTCTATACAAAAGAGGCATCAAAAGCCTAATAGTAGAAGGTGGTTCACGGATAAATTGGGAAATGATAAGATTAGGTTTGGTAGATGAGATTAGGATAATACATATGCCCTTTGTAGTCGGAGGAATCAGTACTCCAACCTTAGTTGGAGGTGAAGGTTTTAATTCCCTAGATGAGATAGTAAAAACAAAACTAAGAGCCCACTTTATGAGAGGGAATCATCTTATAACCGAATGGGAAATCATTTTTGATTAGCAAGAACGCAAACCAAATCCATACAGCCTTCGCTGTTTAGGAGGTTTTCTATGCGAGTAAAAGTACTATACTTTTCTTTGATAAAAGACAAATTACAAAAAGCTGAAGAAGAGCTAAACATACCAGCAAACAGTACAGTAATCGACCTAATAAATACTCTAAAAGAGAAATATCCTCACATAGAACAGTTTTTTGATAAAGTAATGGTAGCTGTAAACGAAGAATATGTAGACAAAACACAAACTCTAAAAGATGGAGACACTGTAGCCCTAATACCACCGGTAAGTGGAGGATAGCTACTCTTCGTAATATTCTGCTCCACCTTTTTTGGTTTCCCATACTACTACTTTCTGTAAGGTTGGGTACTTTTCTTTAACTTTATCGTACAGATACCTAGCTACATTTTCAGCACTTGGAGAAAAATCATAGATTTCGTTCATACATTTGTAATTTGGTAAAATCTTATCTAAGAATCTATCTATCTCCACAAAATCAAACCCCATTCCCCCTTTATCAAGTTTGTCTGCTCTAATGAACAGCTCTACTAACCATGTGTGACCGTGTAAAGGCTCTGGTTTTCCGTGATAGTCTGTCAAGAAATGAGCGGCTTCGAACTCCTTTCTTACTCTTATTATATAGGGCATCTAGCTACCTCTTGGTTTATAATTTGGTTATAAAATTATAAAAAATTAGGAGGTTAATGTTTATGATAAATGAAGGTGATAAAGCTCCCGAGTTTTGTTTGAAAGGTTTAGACCCAGAAGGTAACGAGACAGAGATATGTCTAAAGGATTTTCTAAAAGAAGGAAAATGTGTTGTTCTATATTTTTATCCAAAGGACAATACTCCCGGTTGTACACAAGAAGCCTGTGATTTTCGAGATAACTTTAATAAAATAGGAGAAAAGGCAGTGGTTATAGGGGTAAGCCCGGACAGTGTAGAAAGTCACAAAAAATTTAAAGAGAAATATAACCTAAATTTTTATCTAGCTAGCGACCCAGATAAAAAAGTTCTCCAAGCTTATGATGCTTGGGGAGAGAAAAAAATGTATGGGAAAACCACCGTAGGGGTTATCCGTTCTACTTTTATAATAAAGCCTGATGGGACAATAGCCAAGAAATGGAGAAATGTGAGAGTAAAAGGTCATGTAGATAAAGTTATAGAACAGTTAGATAAATTGTGCTGATAGAAGATTTTAAAATTTGCCCTCTGTTTTCCAATAAGCTATAATCCGTTTCATACTGTCAAATATAAGGAGGAAAAAGTGAAAATAAAGGAGAGACTTTTTACCCCGGGTCCTGTTCCTCTACCTCCAGAAGTGATTAAAGCTCTAGGTCAGCAGATTATTCACCATAGGACGCCAGAATTTACCCAAACATTTTTGGCTGTTCGAGAGAAATTGAAACAGTTACTAAAAACTGATAAAGCTCCTATTTTGTTTGCTTCTTCTGGGACAGGAGCTATGGAAGCATCTATAACTAACTTTTTCAAAAAGGGAGATAGAGTTTTAGTTATAAATGCAGGGAAGTTCGGACAAAGATGGAGAGATTTGGCAAAAACTTTCGGATTAAAAGTCATAGACTATGAGATAGAGTGGGGAAAAACTTATGATAAAAAGAAGATAGTAGAGATTACTGAAGAATTCCCAGATATAAAAGGTATACTCGTTCAGCATTCTGATACATCAACTACTACACTGCACGATGTTGATTATCTGGCTAAAATATCCAAAAAATTAAAGGATTGTATTTTAGTAGTTGATGGGATTACCTCTGTAGGGGTTTATGAAGTTTATCCAGAAGATATTGGGATAGATGTTCTCGTTACTGGTTCTCAAAAGGCTCTGATGCTCCCTCCGGGTTTGTCTATACTCTGGTATAGTGAGAAAGCAGAAGATAGACTAAAAAAATCTAACATAGAAAAGTATTATTTCTCTGTTTTAGCAGAGAGTAAAAAACAGGAAAAGGGACAGACAGCTTATACTCCAGCGATAAATTTGATAATCGCTCTAAATGAGAGTCTAAAGCTTATGTTAGAAGAGGGTCTTCCTCAATTAGCAAAGAGACATGAAATAATGGCTCTAGCTACCAGAGAAGCTTTGCAAGAGTTAGGTCTAAAGCTTTTATCCCAAAGTCCTTCAAACTCGGCTACTGGTGCTTACACCCCAGAAGGGATTGATGCAGATTCTTTTAGAAAAGTTTTGTTAAAGCTTGGTTTTAGAGTAGCTGGAGGACAAGACCATCTAAAAGGAAAGATTTTTAGAATAGCCCATATGGGATATTTTGATGTTATGGATATGATTCAAGTTATTGCTGGTGTAGAGTTTGCTCTATTAAAAACAGGAGTCCCTGTCGAGCTAGGAAAAGGAGTAAAAAAAGCACAGCAGATTATAAATCAATATCTATAAAATAAGGGGCAGATGCCCCTTGATGTTTTATTTTGAGAATCTATAAGCCATTTTATAGACAATTGGAAGTAGAATAAGAGTTAAAAATGTAGAAGTGAATATCCCTCCAATTACTACAGTTGCTATAGGTTTTTGTATTTCTGAACCTATATCTTGTGTGAATAATATCGGTACTAGACCTAATGAAGCGGCGGTAGCAGTGATTAAGATAGGTCGTAATCTAAGTTTGGTTGCTCTTTGTATCGCTTCATCTATAGTGAGTTTTTTGTCTAGCATCTGTCGTATGTAAGAGACGAGAACTACTCCATTTAAGGTAGCTATACCAAACACCGCTATAAAACCTATCGCCGCTGGAACAGAAAGATGAAAACCAGAGAAATACAGAGCTAATATCCCTCCTATTGTAGCAAATGGGACATTTAACATTATGATAAGGGCGTCTCTTATTGAGGAGTAGTTTATATAGAGAAGTAAGAATATGAGTAATATTGCTATAGGTACTATAATAGATAGTTTTTTCATCGCTCTTTGTTGATTTTCAAACTGTCCTGCGAACTGGATAAAATATCCTTCTGGGAGTTTTATTTTTGTGTTTATATTCTGCCTTAGCTCTTTTATAAAACCTCCTAGGTCTCTACCTGCTATGTTAAGCTGGACAAGAGCGTATCTAAGTCCATTCTCGTGGCGAATTTTAAAGAACCCGGGAACGATTTTTATCTGGGCTATGTCTTGTAGTCTTAGTAAAGTTCCATCTGTGGTTTTGTAGATAGGGATTTTTCTTATTTTGTCTATATCGTTTAAGTAGGTGTATGGGACTTTTATCATAATTGGGAAGCTTATCAGTCCTTTTCTTAGTTCGTTAGCTTTTGTTCCTGCCATGTAGTTTCCTACTAAAGATAGTATCTGTTCTGTGTTGAATCCATATTTGTACAAGGTTTGATATTTTGGGATTATCTGGAGTTGGAGTTTTCCTGTTTGTGCTTCTGTTTCTACATCTATCGCTCCTTTTGTATTTTTTGCAACCTCTTCTACTTTGTATGCTATCTCGTTTATTTTTTTTAGGTCTTCTCCAAATATCTTTACCGCCACAGTTGCCTTAACTCCAGATAAGAGTTCTTCTATTCTCATAGCTATTGGCTGGGTAAATATCAGTCCTGCTACTGGTAAGTCTTTGAGTTTTTCTCTAAGAGCATCTTCAAACTGTTCTCTTGTTTTTAGTTTTTTCCATTCCTTGTATGGTTTTAGGAGTATCCATGTTTCCATGTAGTTAACATCTTGTATCTCTCCTTTTTCTGCTCTTCCTATGTTGGTAAAGGCATTTGTAACAATATCAAAGCTTTTTGCTTGCTGTTCTATGAAGTTTGCTACTCTTTTTGATTCTGCCAAAGATATGTTTGGGTCTAGATATGTCTCTAATAGTACAGCTCCCTCATCTAGTTCAGGTGTGAACTCGGTACCTACTTTTGTTAATAGGTATAGGCTCACTCCAAAGAGAACAGCTGTTAGAACAAATAGGACTATGCCTATTTTCATAGCCCCTTTTAGAAGGAGTAGATAGATTTTTTCTATCGTTGCCATTACTATGTTTGTTTCTTTTCCCGGCTTAAGTATAAAGTACGCTAGAACTGGCATAGTAATTAAGGCAACGAATAAAGATGAACCAAGTGCAAAGATAATAGTAAGGGCTAATGGTTTAAAATATTTTCCTTCTACTGATTCAAAGCTAAAGATAGGAAGGAAGACTACCATTATTATTAGTATGGCGAATACTACTGGTTTTGTTATCTCTTGTACTGAAAGTTTTATGATTTCTAGTTTTGTTAATTTTTCGTTAGCTGATGAACAGTGACTTAGATGTCTGAATATGTTTTCTATTACTACTACAGTCGCATCTGCGAAGAGTCCTAGACCTATAGCTAATCCTCCTAGGGACATAAGGTTTGCTGTAAGACCGTAATGTTTCATTAGTATAAATGAGATTAATAGGGTAAAAGGTATTGAGAGTATAACTAGTAAAGCGGCTCTCACATTGCCTAGAAATATTACCATTGCGATAGAGACGAGTATTATTCCTTCTAGTAATGCTCTTTCTATTGTGGATAATGCTTTTTGTGTTAGGTACGATTGGTCGTACAGTATCTTTATTTTTACTCCTTCTGGCAGTATCTCTTTGTTTATCCTTTCTATTTCTTGTTTTAGTTTTTTTACGAGTTCTTGGGTATTGGTACCTATTCTTTTTAGAACTATATTTCCTTGAACTTCTCTTCCGTTTAATGTGAATGCTCCTCTTCTTTGGGGAACTTCTCCTTCTTCCACTTTTGCTGTGTCTTTTATTTTGATTATCTGACCATTATCTACTTTTACTGGTATATTTTCGATTTGGTCTATATTTGTTATGCTTCCTACAGCTCTTATAACAAGGTCTCCTTCTGGTGTTTTTGTATAACCTCCCCCTGCAAGCCCTCCATTTTTATCTATAGCTGTAAATATATCTTCTAAGGTTAGCTGGTATTTTAGGAGGGTTTCTATATCTGGTTTTACCAAAAATGCTTTGTCTGGACCCCATTGGGAGATGTCTTCTACACCTTGGATAGATTTTATAAGAGGCTTTATAGTCCATTCTTCTATAGCCTTTAGGTCTGTGAGGGTGTATTTCCCTGTCTCATCGATTACTGCATACAGTAGAACGTTTCCAAGTCCTGAAGTGTTAGGTCCCATTATGGGTACTATCCCTTCTGGGAGTTGGCTTTGAGCCTCTGGGAGTTTTTCCATTACTAGTCTTCTATCAAAGTATATGTCTGTACCGTCTTTGAAGAACAAAGATACATAGGATAGCCCGGGTATACTTTCACTTCTTACCTTTTCTACATCTTTTATACCTGACATAACTGTTTCTATTCTTTTTGTTATTAGGGCTTCTACTTCTTCAGCAGAATAGCCGGGAGCTTCTGTGTATATGTTTACCTGTAGAGGTGTTGGGTCTGGAAAGGTGTCTACTGGTATTGTTTTAAATGAATAATAACCATATGCGATTAAGCCAATAAGCACAAACAGTACTAACAATCTATATTTCAATATTATTGATACCATATTTGCCTCCTTTTTATTCTTCTGCTTCTGCGAAGAATCTAGCTTTTAGGTGTATAGTACCGTCTGTTACTATGATTTCTCCTTCTTTTAAGCCTGACTTTACTAGATAAAATCCGTCTATTCTCTGCTGTACTTCTATCTCTCTTGGGTAGAATTTGTCTTGTTCTTTTACAAAGACGAAATATTTGTCTCCTTGGAGTACTACTGCACTTGCAGGGATTATTATGCCGTATATATGTTTAAAAGGTATTTTTACATCTACGAACATCTCTGGTTTTAAAACTTCATTTTTGTTGTCTGCTATTATCCTTACTTCGACTCTCTTTGTTTTTGGGTCTACTTTGTGGCTTATAAAATCTATAATCCCTTTTGTTTTTCCTAAGGGTGAGATTACTTCTGCTTTTGTTTTGGTTTTTATGTTTTTGATTTCTACTACTGGTACATAGGCTACAGCCCACAGGATTTCATGAGAATGTATCTTGAACATCAATTTTTCTATATTCACACTGTCTCCGAGTATAACATTTTGTTTTGCGATGTATCCTTCTATCTGGCTTTTTAGTACTAAAAAGTTATTTTCTAGTTCTCCGTAAATATTTAGGCTTTCTTCTAACGCTTTTAGCCTTGCTAGAGCATTTTCATAGTTTATTTTTGCTTGAAAAAATCTAGTGTAGGTGGTTATTTTTTCTTCATAAAGCTGTTTTTCTCTTTGAAATAGTTCTTTTGAGGTCTTAACTTGTACTTGGGCTTGTTTTATCTGGGTTAATATCATAGCTATCTCTGGAGAGTAGATGTAAGCTAGCTTTTGATTTTTTCTCACCTTGTCTCCTTCTTTTACAAAGAGTTTTTTTATTATCCCGTTTACTGGTGAGTATACTGCTTGTGAGAGGGTTAAATCATCTTTGACCACTGCTGGGTATTTTTTTGTTATCTTTATAGATTTTTTTATAACTTTTTCTGTTTTTATTCCTAACTGTTTTTGGACTTCGGGGGGAATGTAGTTTGTCTTTGAAACGATATTTTCTTCTTCAGCAAAACTGTTTATAAAGAGGAATATAGTTATAAACGTTATTAAAGTCTTCATTGATTAAAACCTCCTATTTTTATGTAGTCTCCTTTTAGTAGATGTAGTTGGTTCAAAAGCTGAAGTTTAAACGCAACGGTATCAAAGTACTGTTTATTGATAGAAGAGTACTCAAAGAACGAGATAACATTATTTTTGAAACTTTTTTCACCTAGTTTTAAAGTCTCTTGTACTTTTGGTAAGGTCTGTTCTTGTAGAGTTTTAAGCTGTTTTTTTATGACTTGGTATTGTTGTTCTATAGTTTTTAGGTCTGCTTTTAATTTTAGGATTTGCTGTTGTTTTTGCTGTATGTTTGTCTTTTTTCTGTAGATTGCAGATATTATCTGACCTTTGTTTTTATAGAAGACAGGGATTGTAGAATTTATTGACAGTCCAAAGTCATATTTCCCCAAGTCCACTTCGTCTTCACTGGCGACAAAACCTATAGAAATTTTTGGTTTTGCTAAAGCTTTGTATCTTTTTATCTCTTCATCGATAGACTGGGATATTAGGTCATAATATTTTAAAAGAGGGTGGTTTGCCAGATTTATTTCATATAAGGGACTTATTTGAAAAAAATCACCTTCTATGTCTGATATATTTTCTCCTGCTAGAGCAGACAAGGTGTTTAGGTATGTTTTATATTTTGTGTTTAGGTTGTCTAGCTGGAGTTTGACAAAATCTAGTTCCCTTTGCGCCCTTAACAAATCTAGTTGGGTACTTTCTCCAAGCTTGTAACTCTTCTTGATAAAAGCTAAAATCTCTTTGTATAAATTGTATTCTTGGTTTTTTAAATTTATCAACTGCTTATAGTACAAAGCATTATAAAAATTGGTGTATATCTGTCCATATAGAATATTTTTTTGAAAATCGTAATAAAATTCTTGGGCTTTCTTTTTAAGATTCGCTGAATTTATGGCGAATTTCTTTTCTCCCCACAGACGAAGCTGCTGCTGGATAGAAAATCCTGTTAAATTCAATCCGCTTTCTGTTTGGGATATGATTCTCCCAAACTCTATATTCATCTGGGGGTTTGGTACAGCTTTAGCTTGAAAGAGCTGACCTTCTGTTGCTTTTATCTTAAAGAGATTTGCCTTTAGATATGGGCTGTTTTCCTCTGCTATCTTTAGTATCTGGTCTAAGGTTTGTGCTTTTACACATATGACGCTGAAGAGTACTGCAAACAATATCTTATACATGTTAAAACCTCCTTTTTGGTTGAAAAAAGACAGACTACACCTGTGAAAACTTTAGACTAACTGTCTAGGGGGTTTGAAGATTTCTTTTGGTTGAGGAAGATTCATTGGCTTTATATAAAAAAGGTCAAATCTATCTTCGAGTTCTACCACAGACACAGTATCAAATCCAGTAGTCACAGGTGTATGAAGCTCATGATGTATATCACATAGAGGGTCATTACTGTTTCCTTTCTCAAACTCTATAACAAAAGAAAGCTCACTCATACATGGGTCTATATTATAAAAAACGTAATCGTGAAATGTTGAGAAAACTATACCTATAAGCAGTAGGATTTTTATATTTAACCTTTTCATAGTTTTAATTTTATATAAATTAGGAACAAATGGCAAAAATCTTCTAATACTATTAGAATAATCAATCAGTATGAAAAAAGAAAGAATAGATAAATTACTTGTAGATAGAGGTTTAGTAGAAAGTAGAGAGTTAGCCCAGCGGCTCATTATGAGTGGTGCTGTATATGTTGATAACCAAAAAATAACAAAAGCAGGTACTAAAGTAAGCATAGACTCAAATATAGAGCTTAAAGAAAAACCAAAGTTTGTATCAAGAGGAGGTTTTAAACTAGAAAAGGGTATAAAAGCTTTCCAGCCTGCAATAGATGGTAAAACCTGTCTTGATATAGGAGCATCTACAGGAGGTTTTACAGACTGCCTTTTACAGTACGGTGCCAAAAAAGTGTATGCGGTAGATGTAGGAAAACATCAGTTACACGAAAAATTAAAATTAAATCCAAAAGTGGTATCTTTAGAGAAAACAAATGCTCGTTATTTGTCAGAAAAAGAGATACCTGAAAAGGTAGATTTTGTGGTTTGTGATGTTTCATTTATATCAGTACTAAAAATACTGCCAAATATATGCAACCTCCTCAAAGATGGAGCTTACGGTATAGTGCTTATAAAACCACAGTTTGAACTGTCAAAAAAGAAGGTCAAAGGAGGAGTAGTAAAAGATAAACACCTTCATATCGAAGCTATAAAAAAAGTGATAGAGGGTCTGGAAGAGAGCTGTTATACGGTTTTAGATATAGATTTTTCAGAAACTTGGGGACCAGAAGGTAACATAGAGTTTTTGATATATATAAAGAAAGGAAAAGAAAACAAAACTGTAAATGAGGAAAAAGTATATAACACTGTAGAAAAAGCACACCAAAAATACAAACAAACAAGAGGTTAAAAATGGAAGTACTTGATTATCACAGGTTAAAAATATTTAAAACGGTAGCAGACCTGAAAAGCTTTTCTAAAGCCGCAGAGCTACTATTTTTAGCCCAACCAACAGTAACCCTCCAGATAAAAAAGTTAGAAAATTATCTTGGAGTTACCCTTTTTTACAGAAAGAAGAACGAAGTAGAGCTAACACAAGAGGGGAAAGTACTTTACAAATATGCAGAGAAGATACTAGAAGATTACATATTAATGGAAAAAGAGCTTTTATCTATAAAAGACAATATAAAACAGCATCTAACTATTGGAGCTAGTACTACGATAGGGGAATACTTCCTGCCTTCTGTTCTTGCAAAGTTTTGGAAAGAGTTTAAAGATACAAAAATAAATGTATTTATTGGTAATTCAAAAGAAGTAGAAGAAGGGGTTCTATCAAAGACGTTTAACATAGGTCTAATAGAGGACGAAATCTCATCTAACAAACTATTTATCAAAAGTTTCTACAAAGATGAAATAATACTGATAGCTTCAAAACATAACCCTATACCTTCACAGATAGATATATACGACCTTGTCAATTACAAATTTATATTCAGGGAAGTAGGCTCTGGTACAAGGAATATAATAGAAACTTATCTGAAAAAATACGACATCTTAAAGGAACTAGATATAGTTATGGAAGTAAGAAGTAGCAAAGCTATATCTAATATCGTCAAAAGAACAGATTTAATAGCTTTTGTATCAGAAATAGTGGTAGAAGAAGACCTAAAGAAAGGTAATCTAAAGAAAGTATTCATCGAAGATTTTTCAATAAAGAGAGACTTCTCTTTTATAACCCAGAAAAACATTAGACTTTCAGCGGTAGAAAATGAATTTTTAAACAGGTTACTAAACACAAGCCAATATTATTAATACCATACATCGACATCTGTACAATTTTGATGTAAAACAAATCTTTACAAAAAAAATTTCCTCTGGAATATTAAATAATAAAAAACAGAGGTTTAACTTTGAAGAAGATAAATATAGCTTTATTAATAATATTGCTCCTAATGGAGATAAGCACTGCTATTCCTTCATTCTCAAGACAGACAGGTTTTACCTGCCACAAATGTCATTCTCATCACAATCACCCATCACTAACGCCGTTTGGGAGATTATTTAAAGCAAACGGTTTTGTGTATGTAAATACCCAAGTCCAAAAGCTGATAGAAGAAGGAGACCTTTTATCTATAGTACAGAATCTCAACCCATCTTTGATTTTTAAGCTTAGGTATTTTAAAGCAGAGGGAGAAACTGGAGAACTACAACTTCCAGAGGAAGGTTCTTTGTATCTTGCAGGTAGAATAGCAAAAAATGGAGGTTTTCTTTTTGAGTTTGCTACTTTTGGGAATACAGAAAACAATGAAGTTAACCTGTTTAGCTCTTTGAAAGTACCATTTATATTCAAACCAAAAGAAAAGTTTGTTTTAGGAGTAGTACCGTATCTCACAGACAAATTTGGTTCTGCTTTCTCTTTTGAAGTTTTAAACACAGGAGCTGTGAGGAACATAAGGATAGTAGAGTTCAAAAACGAAACTTCAGCCCAGCAGTATATAGGAACAGACACCCCAGCAGAAGGGTTAGGAGTGTACTTATATAACGATTTATGGCATGTGGTTTACTCTCCATGGATAGCAAAACACGGGAAGGTAAAGGTTAAACAGTTTTCCCATTACTTTAGAGCTGTAGTAACCCCCCACATATCCCACTGGGATATAGGCACAGGTTTACAGATTTGGTCAGGAAAATCAGTTATAGAAGAGTATAATGTCCAAGAAGAGATTAAAACAGAAGCTTTTGCTTTTGATTTTCAAGCTATGGGACATTTAGATAGATACCCAATAGGTGTTTTTATAACATATGCCCACGCAAAAGGAGACCAACATTCTATATTTTCTCCGGGGGATAGTGATAAAAGAGCGCTAGTAGGGTTGGTAGAAATAGGTGTTATAAAAGATGTGATAAATGTAGGGTTTGCTTATAGAGATGCAAAAAATGAAAATGGTGAAGACGACAATGCGGTTACCGTATCATTCAAATATATACCCTTTAGGAATATAGAGCTTCAGTTTGACTATTCCAAATATTACAATGACCTTCTTCCTGATAATAAGATGGTTCTTATGTTCTTTGGAGCTTTCTAAAGAAAACACCCTCATAAATTTTCACAAATTTTTAAAACCAACCGATAATCTATGTATTAGAACGATAACGGAAAGGAATATATATGGGATTTTTTTCTATAGGAAAAAAAGACAAAAAGAAGAAAGATGTTTCTAATAAAACAGAGCAAATTAGGTTAAACAGTAGAAGATACGATAGATATTTGGTAAAAGACAAGGAGTTGATAGATATTTCAAAATCTGGAGCGAGATTAAAAAAAGAGTCTTCTTCAGAGATAAAGAAAGATTTCTTTCAGATAACCATAAACAACAAAAAGATAAATGCTAGAGTTGTTCAAGATAGAAAAGATGAGTTTTCTATTGAATTTTTAGATAGTTTTGAAGATTTTGATTTTATCAAAAATAATGTTTACCTTTTGACACAGGGAGACTCTCAACAAGTTCTAGAAAATATAGATTTTGATACATGCTCTAAAAACGATACTCTTAGGGCGGTTATCAATCTTTTAGCAGAGTTAGAAGACCCTAATACCACTTCTGAAAAGATGATTACCTACATAAGACAGATACCTGACTTAGAGATAGAGATATTAGATTTGGCTAACAGTGTGGAAGAAAAGGCGGTAGTAGAGATAAAAGATTTATGTACTGCTATTGCCCGTTTAGGATTTAATAAGCTAAAGAAGATAGTTAGAGATGTGGTAAACAGAAAAATATCTCTAGATGAGAACTCTTTATCTTTTTTTGAGTATTTTGAAGCTTTTAATATCTTTAAAACGATTTTTTTCAAGGAAACAGCTCCTTTATTTTCCTTTAAGGATATTAAAAATGAAGGTAGAACTCTTTTATCAACAGAGACGGCTATCCTCTCGTATTTTACCAATCAAAATCTAGAGATAAAGAGGTTTTATAAGAATCCTAAGAGGATTTATCATGGCTTTTCTAGGGTTATAGAAACAGAGCTGATGGGTATAGATTTACTACACCTAGGGAAGAGTTACTTTGTAGATTATTTGGGGTTTTTTAAGTATCTGTACGATGGATACATCTTAGCTCATATATTCTTAAATCCGTACCTTGATTTGGGAAACCTAAAGGTTACTCTTTCCCAGAGGAAACTTAGGTTTGCTTATGTAGCATATCTCACCTTTATATCTACTATTGGGGTTATTCAAAGGGATAGAAGGTATATGTACATAAGTTTAAATAGGTTATCTAGATTTGGTATGGAGATTGGAAAAGCTTTAGAATACATAAATTCTATCGTTAGTGCTGGGAATAATGCTTTGTCTAACATGGGTCTTAGAAGAAGTATAAAAACTGCTTCTATTCCAAGTTATAAGAGTTCTCTAAAAGACAGGTTTCCTAAAAATATATACTTTTCCTATCTATTAGAAAAACTACAGCTAGTAAACAGTACAAAGAGAGTATCATTTAGGCATGAAGATAGGTGGTTTGTCTCTTTTTTGATAGATATGTTTTTAAATGCACAGGATTTAGATTTTAAAAATAAAAGTTTTTGTATTGTACCGTGTAAAAATATCGATAATGAAGGATTAGATGCAAATCTATTTGAAGGGTTTGATATAGTTATTTTCAAAGATGTAGACCTTCTTCCATCTTCCTTGTATCGAGATTTTACAAAGATTTGGAGAGAGTTTGAAGGTTTTGTCTTTAGTACATATTCTACAGATTCGTTTTTGGATTTTAAAAATCCAGATTTATATAAACTCATAAATCCATACATAGTTGATATACCATCATTTTTCAATAAATCTCAAAGTTACGAATTTTTAAAAACTCTTCTTTTGGAAGAACTAGACGGTTTTTTTGAAGATGTTCCATTTCAGAAAGAAAAGATGGAAACCTATAAAAATCACAGTTTTAGATATATACTTTCAGATATTGTTAAAACATCATACCTATTTCCGTGAAAAACCCGTACCATCTATAGTCTTCGTGTATATCTTGTTTGGCTTTTTTTGATGTGGTTTTTGTATCTAACCTCCAATGTCTGTAGCCTAGCGCTAGGTATACATTTTTTAGGTATACATAGCTTAAAAATCTGAACTTGACCATACTTTTTAAATCTAAAACAAAGTTTTCATTTGCGTAAATCTCTTTTCCCTCTGTGTTCCATTCTACAGTTAATATCCGTGGTATTAAAGGGATATAAACCTCTAATCCATAGTACACAAGGGGTATCGTTTTGTTAAAAGATATTTCATCAGAAGTTTTAAAAGAAAACAAAGGAGCTTTTATCGTATACCTTGTTCGTACTTTTAGGTCTTTAATCGCTACTCCTAATTTTGGTACTAGATAGTCAGAAAGGTAGAATTTGTAGTATAGAATATAGTCGTATTCGTACGCTTTTGTCTCTTGTTTTACATCTACAGCTCCGATTTTTATATCTTTATAAAAATCTGCCTTTATTAGCTTTGTACTTCTTTCAAATAGAGGATAAAAGGTTGTGTATAAAGACGATAGGGGGATTTCTTTTATAACTATTGGAAGTTTTGCATCTAAACTCGCTGTTCCTTCATGAGTATGGGATATGTACTCAAATTTAAACGAAGGTATCAATGTACCCGGAAATTCTAGATTTATGTAAAAATGTTTCACTGATGGACTACTTTGAGAGTTTAATGTCATATTCTCTTGTTCTAGAGTTACTTTCCCATCTATGTTTAGGTTTGTTTGACCGATTCCTATCTCTATGTTTACGGCATATACATATCTGTACAGACACAGTAGTGATACATATATAAACAGTAAGGTTTTTTTCATAAGTAGAGATTAAAGGTTTTTTGAGTATTCTCTTAGTTTTTCAAGGACTGTATAAGCTTTTCCTGAATGTATGCTATCTTTGGATTTTTCTATTCCTTCCTCTATAGAGGATACAACGCCTGCTATTTTTAGAGCAAATGCAGAGTTTAGAACAACCATATCAGTTTTTGAGGATTTGTCTTTCCCTGTAAGAATATCCATAGCGATTTTTTTATTGTCTTCTAAGTCGCCACCTTGTATCTCATTTAGGGAAGATTCCTTTAAACCGAAATCTCTTGGGCTGATTTTATATATAGAAATATCTTGATAGTTTAGTTCTCCAATAAGGGTCTCTCCAGTAATAGAAATCTCATCTAATCCTTCAAGTCCATGAACTACAAAAGCTCTCTCTATTCCTAACAGCATTAGGACTTTTGTAAGAGGTTCTACAAGATTTTTGTCATAAACTCCCAAAAGTTGATATTTTGCCCCAGCGGGGTTTGACAAAGGTCCAAGTATATTGAATATAGTTCTTACTCCTAGCTCTTTTCTCTGCCTTACTACATTCTTCATCGCTGGGTGATATATAGGAGCAAATAAAAACCCAAGTCCTATCTCTTCAATAGCATAGGCTACTTGGGAAGGAGTCATATCTATCTTTATACCTAAAGCTTCCATAAGGTCTGCACTTCCACATTTTGAAGATACAGACCTGTTTCCGTGTTTTGCTACCTTTGCTCCTGCACCAGCTATAACAAAAGCTGTTATAGTAGAAACATTAAAGGTGTTTATCTTGTCTCCCCCAGTACCACAAGTATCTACAAGGTTTTCTCTATTTTTTATAGGAACTTTTACAGCTTTTTCTCTCATTACTGATGCGGCTGATGATATTTCTTCTTCTGTCTCCCCTTTCATTTTTAGACCTGTTAAGATAGCCCCTATCTGTGCGTCTGTTGCCTTTCCTTCCATAATCGTACTAAAGAGGTCTTTTACTTCTTTTGAGGTTAGGTCTTGAAATTCAGTAACCTTTCTTATATAGTCTCTCATTTTTATTCCACCTTGTATTTAGGGTCTAGATATTCTATATAAGCGTTTTCTCTTAGTTTTTTAACTAAAAGGTTGTATTCTTTCTCTAACTTTTTCATAAACTCTTCATCTACTTCGTTTACTGGAACGACTATATCTTTTTCTTCTTCTATATATACAAAATATGTACCTTTTGCTCCTGTTATTTCAAAAATGTCTCCTACTTTATGTTTCCATATATTTTCGTCTAATATCTTTAGAAGTTCACCTTTTCTAACTTCTCCAAGGAGACCTCCATTATCTTTTGTAAATTCATCATCAGAGAATTTTTTTGCCATTTTGGCAAAGTTTTCTTTTGTTAGATTTTTTTCTAACTGCTCCAATTTATCCATATAACCGGGTTTGCTTTTATCTATGTAGATGATTCTAACTTTTCTAACTTTTTCTATTTTTCCTTCTTTTACACCTTTTAGAGCTTTTGGTCTTACAAAGCCTTGAATGAACTTTGTCCGTAGGATTTCTCTTCTTACAAAAGTTCTAAATTCAGAAAACACGATACCTTCTTTCTCTAACTTTTTCTTAAAGTCGTCCAGAGAGCTAAATCCATTTGCTTTGGCTACCTTCAAGAGAGCTTCGTTGATTTCATCAGGGAATACTGTTATCCCAAGTTTTCTTGCCTGCTGGGAGACTAACACTAGGTTTATAAGTTCCTCTACAGCTTTTTTTGTATCATCAGTTTTAAACCAAAGCTTTGCAAGCTCTATTTCAGAGAGTAATATAGGCTCACCGTTTATAATGAGAACTATTTTGTCTACTAGCTGTATTTCTTTATTTTTTTCTGCAAGAGATGGAAAACTAAAGCTTAGAACTAAAATTAACATAAACAAAAATTTGTATTTATTCATTATCCTTATACTTTTTCCTCCTTTTTTCCACGTAGTTTTCAATAATTTTTAATGGGGTTCTTTCTATAGCAAGAGCTTTTTTGGGGACGTTTCTCGTTATTACTGAACCTGAAGCTGTCATAGCTTCTTCTTCTACAGTTATAGGAGCTACTAACATCGTATCACTGCCGATAAAAGCTTTATCTTTTATTACTGTTTTGTGCTTTTTAAAGCCGTCATAATTACAAGTGATAGTTCCAGCTCCTATATTTACTTCTCTTCCTACGGTAGCATCACCTAGATAAGATAGATGTCTAGCGTTAGTCTTTTCTCCTATTTGAGAGTTTTTGATTTCTACAAAGTTTCCTATCACAGCTTTTTGTTTTATTACTGTATTTTGCCTTAACCTAGCAAAAGGTCCTATCACAGCTCCATCTTCTATAATACTGTCTTCTATTATGGAATTTGCCAGTATTTTAACATTTTTTCCTATTTTTGAATTTTTTATAATACAGTTAGCTTCGATTACACAGTCTTCGCCTATTATCGTTTCACCCTTGAATATACAGTTTTGAAAAATTTCTACATCAGGAGAAAATTGTACATCGAACTCTATCCATATACTTTCAGGGTTGTGAAAAGTAGTACCATTTAAAGCCCAAAAGTGTAGATACTGCATCTTTAGTATATTTTCCACAGAGGATAACTGCCATCTATCGTTAACTCCGAGTATTTGGGTATAGTCTGGTATCTCTAGAGCGTATACTTCTTTTCCTTCTCTTTTTAGTAGCTCTATAACATCTGTTAAGTAGTATTCTCCTTGGGCATTTTTGTTTGATAGTTTATGGATTACTTCCTTCAAATAAGGAGCATAGAATATATAGATTCCAGAATTTACTTCGTTTATCTTTTTTTCGTCTAAGGTAGCGTCTTTTTCTTCTACTATTTTTAGCACTTTTCCATTTTTGTCTTTTATAACTCTTCCGTACCCTTGTGGATTTGGAACTTTTGCTGTGAGGACTACGCCAGCAAACTTTTCGTTTTTGTAACTTGGAGAGTAAGTGTCTATGTTTGCTCCTTCGTACAAGAGCATAGCTTTAGCATATTCTAAGGCGTTTTTCAAAGTCTGTCCTTTTATTAAAGGAGTGTCTCCATTTAAAATTATCAAAAATCCGTCAAAATCTTCCCAGTACGGTAATGTTTCTTTTACTGCGTGACCAGTTCCTAGCTGTTCCTTCTGCTCTACAACTACGCATCTGTTACAGTCTATATATTTGATAACTTCATCTTTCTTATGTCCTACTACAAATATAACTTCATCTGGTTTTATCCACTGTACCGCTGTTTTTACATAGAACAGCATAGGTTTACCAAGTATCTCATGTAGTACTTTTGGCTTTTTAGATTTGAACCTTGTTCCTTTACCTGCTGAAAGGATTATCGCTTTTGTTTTCATTTTTTCCCATTATTTTCGGCAAATTTAAGTAAAATAATTATACTATACAAGCCAAATTGAGATTTTGATGTTAATATTATTTATATATAAATTCTGTGAAAATCAGATAAGGAGGGTTTTATGTCTATTATTGTAGATGTTAGAGGAAGGGAAGTTTTAGATTCGAGAGGGAACCCAACAGTAGAAGCAGAAGTATTTTTGGAAAATGGAATATTAGCTAGAGCTATAGTTCCTAGTGGAGCATCTACAGGAGAGAGAGAAGCTGTGGAGCTTAGAGATGGAGATATACATAGATTCAGAGGTAAAGGAGTTCTAAAAGCTGTAGAAAACATAAATGAAAAAATTGCAGATGCTATTATTGGAGAGGAAGTTACAAATCAGTTAGAAATAGATAGAACTATGATAGAGTTAGACGGAACAGAAAACAAATCTAACTTAGGGGCAAATGCAATACTAGCAGTGAGTATGGCAGTTGCAAGAGCTGGAGCGTTAGACTTAGAGATACCTCTTTATAACTATATAGGAGGTGTAAACACAAAAGTACTGCCAGTACCTCTTATGAATGTTATAAATGGAGGGGTTCACGCTGATAACAAACTAGATTTTCAAGAGTTTATGGTTGTACCTATCTGTGGTGGTTCGTTTAAAGAGGCTTTAAGAGCAGGAGTGGAGATATTTCATGTTTTAAAAGAGATACTTAAGAAAAAGGGTTACTCAACAAATGTTGGAGATGAAGGAGGTTTTGCCCCAGATTTAAGCTCAACTAAAGAAGCGTTAGATATTTTGATTGAGTCTATTCACAAAGCAGGATACGAACCTGAAGAAGATGTACTGCTAGCTATAGATGCGGCATCTACAGAGTTGTACGACAAAGAAAGAAAAGTGTACAAATTCGAAGGGAACGAACTTACTTCCGATGATATGATAGTACTCTATGAAGAACTTATAGGGACTTATCCAGTTATCTCTATCGAAGACGGTCTAGCAGAAGACGATTATGAAGGGTGGAAAAACCTAACAAAAGTTTTAGGAAATAGGGTTCAGCTAGTAGGAGATGATTTGTTCACTACCAATCCAAAGTATATAGAAAAAGGTATAGAAGAGGGTATGGCTAATTCTGTACTTGTGAAGTTAAACCAGATTGGGACAGTAACCGAAACTTTAGATGCTATAGATATAGCGGTAAGGAATTCATACACAACGATAATTTCACACAGAAGTGGAGAAAGTGAAGACAGCTTTATAGCTGACCTTGCAGTAGGAACAAATGCTGGTCAGATTAAAACTGGTTCAGCTTCAAGGTCAGATAGAACTGCAAAATATAACCAATTATTAAGAATAGAGGAAGAGTTAGGGAGAAATGCAGTATTCAAGGGGAAAGAGGTATTCAAGAAGTTCCTCAAACAGACTTAAGAATATAATATCCATAGACAGTTTTTTAAAACTCGTTCTGGTATTACTTGTGTTCTATGCAGGGGTCTCTTTACTGTTTGGAGATAAAAACATTTTTTCTTATATACAAAAGCTGAAAAAAGAACACCAGTTAAAGGCAGAGATAGAAAAGCTAGGAGAAAGATATGTAGCTCTTGTAGAGAAAAAAAGGTATCTAGAAAAAGATATATTCTACATAGAAAAAAGAGCTAGAGAAGACTTGGGACTGAAGAAAGAAAATGAGGACATATACATTCTCGTCGAAGAAGAAAAGAAAGAAAGCATACCAAACAAAACCCAAAGATGGTTAGACAGAATATTAAGAGCATATCAAGATAGATGAACTTTAAAGCATATTTCTTTGATTTAGATGGAACATTGATAGACTCTAGTAAGGACATAGCACAGGCAACTAACTATACCTTACAAGCTCTTGGATACTCTCCTATGCCAGAAGAAGAAATAATGAAGCATGTAGGTTATGGAGGAAGGAAACTTTTAGAAGGTGTCTTAGGTAAAAGCGACCAAGAGCTTATAGATAGAGCTGTATCTATATTTAGAGAGTACTACTTTGAAAATCCAGTAGTGTATACACAGCCTTATCCAAACGCTGTAGAACTCTTGGAAAAGCTAAAAAAGGAAGGCAAAAAACTAGCGGTAATAACAAATAAATACGAAAATGTCTCTAAGGAGATTTTAAAAAAGTTAGGATTAAATGATTACATAGATATGGTAATTGGTGGAGATTCACTAGAAGAAAAAAAGCCAAGCCCAAAACCTGTTCTTTTTGCTATTGAAAGTTTTGGTGATAAACCAAAAGATACATTGATGATAGGAGATAGCGAAACAGATATAATATCTGGAAAGAAAGCAAATACCAAGACCTGTCTTGTTACATTTGGATATGGGAAAAAAGATTTAGCTGTTAGCTACAAGCCAGATTATATAATTTCTTCATTAAAAGAGGTCTTAACTTTGTAAATTTTCACTCCCAATATGCTTTTATATGACCTTTTATCCAGTCCCATAGAACTTTTTTTGCTGTTCTGTCTAAATCTATCTCTCCACCTTTTATTTTGTAATTTAGTTTTTCTCCTATCTGTTCTAAGGTCTCTAATGGCTCATCTTTTGGCTGTATCTGATATGTTTTTGCTAAGACTTCTTTGTCTGTTTTTAGTATCTTTTCGATTAATTTAAGAGCTGTTTCCACTGGGTACTCTAGTTTGTCTGGAATGTAAGAGCCTTTTAGGGCAAGGTCGTCTTGGAATTCCAAAGTTATTATACCGGGAGTGTCTATTAGATAGATGTTTTTATCTAGTTTTATTAATTTTTCTCCTCTTGTCATTCCCGGTTTTGGAGATGTGGAGGCTACTTTTTTCTTTTTTAAGGTGTTTATCAAAGAGGATTTTCCTACATTTGGGTATCCTAGTACTCCAACTTTTATCAAGTTTTTGTTTTTTGACAAGTTTTTAATTGTTTCGATTAACTCTTTTGTCCCTTTGTTTTTATGGGCAGAAAATACGATAACTGGATATTCCTTTTTTATTTTATCTACAGTTTTTTTCAAAAAATCTTCAGGAACAAGGTCTGCCTTGTTTAATACAATAATAAGTTTTTTGTTTGAGCCTTTTGCTAACTGTTCTATAACTTTATTTCTCGTGTCTGATGGTATTCTGGCATCGATTACATGGAGTATTATATCTGATTCATTCAGTATTTTTTTTGCTATACTTTTTTCTCTAAGCCATTCTCTTGGTTTTTGTGTCATTTTCCGAAAATCTAAAGGCAAAAAGTTTTTTATAATTATAACAGTTAGTTTTTCAGGGAGAAGATTTTGGTTGGGATTTTTTTAGCTGTACTGATTTTGATTTTCTTTGCGAGAGCTGAAGATGTATATATAGAGGCTTACTCTTTAGAGATTGATAAAAATACTGTGTACATTAGGGGAGATGTTAGATTTAGTTTTGGTGATACGATAGTTCAAACCAATAGACTTATTTTTGACCAGAACACCAAAATATTGAGACTGTTAGATTATTTTATCTTGGTTTCTAACAATATACAGGTAAAAGGTTACGAAGGTTATTGGAACTTATCAACGAATGAAGGTGTTTTGAGCTTTGTAGAGGGGATACTAGATAATCGTTTTTACATAAAAGCTAGCAAACTAGAGAAAAAAGCAGACATTTTCTATATCTATTCTGGCGAGTTCTCTATGTGTCCTTTTAATCAGTATGATTGGTACATGAAATCATCAAAAATAAGACTAAAAAAAGATGACTATATGTATGCCTATAACTTGAGGTTGTCTTTCTTTCGAGTCCCAGTTGTATATCTTCCTTTCTTTGCTTATCCAACCTACAATAGAAAATCTGGTCTTTTAGTACCTACTATCGGACAGGATACTTACAACACTTTTATGTTTAGAATTCCTATCTTCTACGTGATAAACAAAAACAGTGATGTGACTTTTACCTATGATTTTAGGAATCAGCAGGGACAAGGTATAGATGTAGAGTACAGAAATAGATTTTCCAAAAGGAGCTTGTTTACCGGTGAGGTTTTTTATTTTAGAGAAAATGGTGAAGGATACTGGTGGGAAGGAAGAGATGTATCTCCTTTGAAGAACAGATGGAGGATAAAGGCAAATACATCTTTTAGATGGAGAGGGTGGAAAGTTTTCTTTAATTTAGACCTACCAAGTGACCATTTCTTTTTCGAAGATTTCTACAGTAGTAGCAGTTTGAGATATTTGGCTTATACAAAATCTCAACTCCTTGCCCAATACGATGGGGGCTGGTTTACTTCTGAAGTGAATTTTGATTATCTGTATGATTTGACCACTACAACAAATACATACACTCTCCAAAGACTTCCAGAGATTCGCTTTTATGTAAAACAAAGACAGATACTAAAGTATTTTCCTATATATTTTGATTTTCTTTCTGTGAACACACATTTTTATAGAGAGATAGGGGATAAAGCCGTAAGAAGTGATAATCAGCTTAGATTAAAGCTCTACTATCATTTATTAGGTTTTAACTCCTATTTTGATATTACCCCTAGAGCTACCTTTTACCTGCGGTCAGAGGGAGCAGATGTTTCTGTAACTTCAAAAAATAGTATCTTATTTGAAGAAAAGCTTAGAAGGAGTTTTGTTAGAGTACTTAATAGATTCAACCATATTATTATCCCAGAGCTAACTTTTTCTTATCTTACTAAGATAAATGATAACGAAGAGGCTATTTTTGATAGGGAAGATAATATTTTTGAGAGAAAAGATATTGATTTTGCTGTTCACAATATCCTAAATTTTAAACAAGGTGATGACTTTTTCAGATGGTCTATATACACTGGTTACTCTTTTACTGGAAAATATCAGATAGGTGAACAAGTTTTTAATGCAAGCCTAAAAGCCATTAGGAATAATTTCTATTTCAAGATAGGAAAGTGGACAGGAGAAAATAACCTATTTTTTGATTTTTCTATAAAAAGGGTAGTTCGTTCGATAACATCTTTTTATTTTCCTTTTACAAGCTGGTTTGAGTACACGATGACTCACTCTTTTGATAGAGGAGATGGAGAAGAACAACCGGGAGTAAACCAGATAAATAACAAAGTAAAACTTAGATATAAAAATTTTATTTTTGAAGGGTCTGTCTTAAATAACATAAAAGATGGATACATACAGCAAAAGAGACTAAGCGTAGCTATTGATAGAAAATGCTGGAGTTTAAAAATCAAATACATAGAAGATTACAATAAAGAGACTAACAAAACTTATGCTAATTTTGTTCTTGCTATCGACTTTTTAGATATAGAGTATGCAGTACCTTTCTTAGCTCCTAAGCTATTTCAAAGTGGGAGTTAATAGCTTTTCTAACTTTTGAGAGTACTCTTTTAATATATCTTTTATCTGGGTTTTTAATCTTTTTTCACCCATTCTATTTATAGGAGCTACGATAGATAGAGCAACCAAAGGATTTCCATATTCATCTTTTATAATAGTTGCCCCTTCACTCACTTCTGTTTCTACAGTTTCTATATCGTATTCAAAAATGAAGCCTTTTTCTTTTTTGGCTCTCTTGAATGCTCTACCCGGAGCTATTTCAGATGCTTTGTACCTCCTAGCTAGTCTAGAATGGACGTGAACAGCGGCTTTACTCTCTACAGAGTATATATAGATGATGTTATTGTCGTGGTATTTAGATAGATAAACAGTTTCTTGGGTGAGATTTCTAATCTCTCTTAGATATGGTCTAAAACTTTTGATGTATGGTAGATTTTTTAGATAGGCATATTCAAGGTATAAAACCTTTTTACCTAGCTTGTAATGACCAGTGTCCTCATCTTGCTCTACTATTCCTTTTACCTCTAAAGTAGCCAAAAGTCTAAATACATTGTTTTTGTTTAATCCAAGTTCGTTACTTAGCTCTGTAACCCCTAGGTCATCTTTAGCTTTTAGAACCTCTATCAAGTCTAAAGCTTTTTCCACTGAAGTCTTTTTCTCTTTTTTTCGAGCCATCTAATCACCAATTACCACATAACTAACTATTCCATTATAAATTAAGTTGCTAAATATTTCCTTCCAATGTATATTTTATGCGATATGGCAAAAATAGTAATCATTACTGGAGCAACAGCCACAGGGAAAACAGATATATCGATACAGTTAGCAAAAATCATTGATGGAGAGATAATAAGTGCTGATTCTATGATGGTATATAAGTACATGGATATAGGCACAGCGAAGCCATCTTTAGAAGAAAGACAGAACATACCTCATTACTTAATTGACATAAAAGAGCCTAATGAAATATTTTCAGCCAAAGAATTTATTGAATTGGCAGACAGACATATAAAAAAGATACAAAAAAAAGGAAAAGTACCCATCGTAGTGGGAGGGACATGGCTGTACATACAAGCTCTCTTGTACGGTCTGTCCAAAGCTCCCAAAGCCAACTGGAGTTTACGAAGAGAACTGTACAGATTCTCCACAGAAGAACTGTTTGAAAGATTAGTAAAAATAGACCAAAGCTATGCCAAAAAAATCCATAAAAATGATAAAAAAAGAATAATCAGAGCATTAGAAGTTTTTTATTTAACAGGAAAACCCTTTTCAAACTTTATAAAAGAACATAGTTTTAAAAATAGGAGATATGATTTTATAGGTTTTAATATCACCAGAGAAAAAAAAGAGATAGAAAATAGGATAGAAAAAAGGGTTTTTAACATGATACAGAAAGGTTTGGTAGAAGAGCTTAAAAATCTGATAGATATGGGATACAAAAAGGCTATAACTTCTTCCCAAGCTATAGGGTACAAAGAGCTATTGCCTTATTTAGAAAAAAAACAATCTCTTGAGGAGAGTATCCAAGATATAATAAAAAATACAAAACTCTTTGCAAAAAGGCAGATAAAGACACTTAAAAAGAAAGAAGACCTTATCCCTATAAATCTGACTGATAGAGGAAGCCAAGAAGCTTTACAGGGTATAGTAAAAACTATACAAAAGGAGGTACGGACATGATGTCAATACAAGAGGAACTTCTAGAAGAATTCAAAGAAGAAGGAAAAGAGGTAACTATATATCTCACTAGAGGAACAAGGATAACAGGCAAAATCGTAGCCGCAGACCAATTTACGATTTTGGTAGATGTAAACGGACAAAAACAGCTCATATACAAGCATGCCATTAGTACAATCGTTGCAGACTAAGTACCTTTGCATATATTTGCTTTAGTATGAGAGCAATTTTAGTAAGTTTACACACAAAAGAAAAAAGACCAAAAGAGTTAAAAGAATCTATACAAGAACTAGAAGGACTAGTAAAAGCTCTAAATGGAAAGGTAATCGGAAAACTAGTCCAAAAAAAAGACATTCCAGAACCTTCTACCTTTATAGGTAAAGGAAAGGCAAAACAGCTAGCTCAAATAGCAGAAGGAACAAAAGCCGACACAATAATCATAGATACAGAGCTAACCCCAGTACAAATATCAAACTTGGAAAAGATAACCAACGTTTCCATCTTGGATAGAACAGACCTGATTTTATCAATATTCGAAAAGAGAGCCAAAACAAAGCAGGCAAAACTCCAAGTAGAGTTAGCTGTTTTAGAGCATGAGCTTCCAAGAGTATACAACCAACGGGGAAAGCACCTATCTAGAATAGGAGGAGGATACAAAACAAAAGGTGCAGGAGAAAAACTTGGAGAGATTAAAGTAAGAAGAATAAAAGAGAGAATTTCTAAAATAAAAAAAGAGCTAAAAAACATAAAGAGTCAAAACTACCAGCAGAGAAAGTCAAGAAACAAAGACCCAAATACACTAAAAGTATCCTTAGTAGGTTATACAAACGCTGGAAAGTCAACTTTACTAAAAAGATTAACAAAGAGAGATACCTATATTTCAGATAAACTATTTGCTACTTTAGATACTAAAACTTCTTATATATATATTCCCCAAATAAACAAAAAAGTACTTATCACAGACACAGTAGGCTTTGTGAAAGACTTACCTGAATCATTACTAGAAGCATTTATGACAACCTTAGAAGAGCTGTATGAAACAGACCTGATATTACATACTGTTGATGTATCCGATGAAAACTGGACAGACAAAGTAGAAGCGGTAGAAAATATACTAAAAAAACTAAACCTAGACACAAAACCTACAGTTTTAGTACTAAACAAGATAGACAAAGTAATCCCCTCCAAAGATTACATCGATGAAGAAGATGAAACACTACTAGCACTAGGAAGAGAGACCATAGTAATATCAGCAGAGAAAAAATGGAATCTAGATAAGCTCCGTGATATATTGGAAAAATATGCAATTCAAAAAAGTTACTACCATATGGAGGTCTAATATGGAAGACTGTATTTTTTGTAAAATTGTAAAAAAAGAGATACCCGCTGATATAGTCTATGAAGATGACCTGATTATCGCCTTTGAGGACATTAACCCCCAAGCAAAAGTACACACATTAATAATTCCAAAAGAACATATTCCAAACAATTTATACCTAGAAGGAAGACACAAAACACTAATAGGACATCTAATTCTAAAAGCCAACGAAATAGCAAAAATGAAAAATATAGCACAGACAGGTTTTAGACTAATAGTAAACAACGGTAAAGATGCCGGTCAAGAAGTTTTTCATATCCATTGGCATCTTTTAGGTGGAGAACCTCTAGGAAGATTAGTATGCAAATGAAAGAGATAGATATAAGAGGACTATTCTGTCCACTACCTTTGACCTATGTATCAAAAGAGCTAAAAAGTATCCCTGTAGGAGAGCGTCTAAGAGTGATAGTAGATAACGAAGCTTTTGAAAAAGAGATAAAAATCTGGGCATTAGAGACAGGAAACAGACTGGTAGAGTTTAAAAAAGACGGTCAAAATTATATAGCTGTAATAGAAAGAGGAAAAGGCTTTCACGGAAATGATTTTTTAGAAAAAGTAAAGTTCATATCCATAGGAATAAAACTGCACATAGTACAGTATCTACTAAAATTAACCAAAAGAGAGCCAAAATACCTAATAACTTTTGTATCTATACCAGAAGGATTTAGAGCAGATAGATGGTTAAAAGAACAGAATATAACAGACTACACTGTATTACCAGTTCCAGATGAGATTTATCCCTACTGTGGGCTAGTTCTAGGCGTCAAAAACAAAGAAAGGGCGTTAGAGATTTTTAGCATACTAAGGGATAATAGATTTTTGGTAGAAGACGTATATCAAAAAGATAAAGGTACTTACAAGAGCTTAGAATTGGAACAAAGATAATCACTCATTTTCTTCTTGAGCTTCTTTACAGTCTATACACAGATTGGCTACTGGTCTAGCTTTTAGCCTTTCGTAAGGAATCTCTTTGCTACAAATCTCACATATTCCATAAGTACCGTACTCAATCTTGGTTAAAGAGTATTCAATCTTCTTTAGGAGTTTTCGTTCCCTATCCAAAGTCCTCAAAGTCAAGAACCTTTCAGCTTCCGCATCAGCTCTGTCTATCTCATCACCACCTTCATAAGATAGAGGCTCTCCCACTGATTCTTGAGTATCTTTTAGTAATTCTTCCTTCCACTTTAATAAGATGTTTTTAAGCTCTTCTATCTGTTCTTTTGTGAGATGTTCCATTAAAAATCACCCCTCTATAGTCCTGATAAGACTATAATTATACCACTATTGTAATTTGTATTTCCTCACCCAATAGTTTATCGTTGTATGGGGTATGTTTGTAAGCTTGGAAATCTTACGAAGAGAAAGCCCTTCTTTATATAGATTCAGAGCTTTTTCTCTGATGAGCTTTCCGTAAGCATTTTTCTCTCTATTTTTAACAAACCTTTTTCTGCAAGTCTTACATAGGTAAGTCTGCTTTTGGTTCACCTTTCCATTTTTTACATAGTTATCATCACCACAGTAAGGACACATTTTATTACCCTTTTTATTTATTTTTGAATAGTTTTATTATCGGATTGATACAGGAACTTTTTATTCCCACAATAAATCAAACAATGTTTTACTTGTGTTGCAATTTTTATTGTATTGTCCTATACTATCAAAAGAATATTCGAATTAGGAGGTTTAATAGATGAAATTAAAGGTTATGGTTGACCAAGACACTTGTACTGCATGTGCATTATGCTACGACGAAATACCAGAAGTTTATGTAGATGTAGGCGATGGTATCGCGGCGGTTAACGATGAAATAGGCGGAGATGGAGCTATAATAGATTGCTCTGAAATAGGTGAGGACATCTGCGAAAGAGTTCTAGAGATAACAGAAGAATGCCCATCAGGTTCTCTCATAACTGAAACGATAGAAGAGTAAATCCTTAGATTAGGAGGTCATTTGTAATGAAACTGAAAGTAATGGTTGACCAAGATACATGTACCGCCTGTGCGTTGTGCTATGACGAAGTTCCAGAAGTATATGTAGACATAGGTGACGGTATCGCCGCTGTTAGAGAAGAAATAGGCGGAGATGGGGCTATAATAGACTGTTCTGAAATAGGCGAAGATGTTTGCGAAAGAGTTCTAGAAGTAACGGAAGAATGCCCATCAGGTTCTCTTATAACCGAAGTTATAGAAGAGTAAATTCTTTTAATATATAGAGGTTCTCTTAGGAGAACCTCCCTATCTACTATAATCCTTATTTTACAACCAAAACTGATTGATTTGCGTATTTTACTAAATTTCCTGCTGTACTACCTAGTAATAACCGTTTAAAACCTCCTTTCCCCCTTTTACCTACTATTATCAAATCGCAACCGTTTTCATCTGCGTAGGTCATAAGTTCTTCTGCTGGTTCTCCTTCCATAACTTTTGTGATTACTTCTATACCTTTTTTCTTTGCAAACTCTATAGCTTCCTTTAGAATAATTTCTTCTTTTTTCAGTTCTTCTTCTTCGTATTTTTCTATCTCTTCTGGTGGTATGTAGTCTATTGCCGCAAATTCGAATGGTTTGATTACTCCTACAATGTGGAGTTGAGCTTCTAATCGTTTTGCTAATTCTACTGCCTTTTCTAGAGCTTTTTTGCTTGGCTGTGAACCATCGTATCCTAGAAGAATTTTTTTGTAAGGCATTTATTGTCCTCCATTGTGGTTTTTAGTCTTTGTAGTTTTGGTAAAAATCTTTTTTAAAGGTGCTAAATCTATCTTCTTTTATAGATTTTCTAATATCTTCCATAAGCTTACTATAAAATCTTAGATTGTGTATAGTTCCGAGTATCATTCCTGTTATCTCTTGGGCATTGTACAGGTGTCTTAGATAACCTCTGCTGAAGTTTTTACAGGTGTAGCAGTCACATTTGGGGTCTATAGGTTCTTCACTAAGTTTGTGCTTCGAGGCTTTTATATTTATTCTTCCAAAGTGAGTGAACAAAGTGCCGTTTCTTGCATTTCTTGTAGGCATAACACAGTCAAACATGTCGATGCCTCTCTCTACACTTTCTATGATGTTTTGGGGTGTTCCTACACCCATTAGATACCTTGGTTTGTTTTTTGGTAAAAACTGGGTGGATATTTCTGTTGCGGTGTACATCTCTTGGGGAGGTTCTCCTACAGATAGTCCTCCTATCGCATATCCGTCCATCTCAAGTTCTATAGTCCTTAGGGTACTTTCTTTCCTAAGGTCTTCGTATATAGAGCCTTGTATTATCCCAAATAGGGCTTGATGGTTTTTAGGTTTTGCTTTTTTGGAGCGTTTTAGCCATACTAGGGTTTTTTCTACAGCATCTTTTGCTTGTGAGTGGCTAACGGGATACGGCGGACAAACGTCTAGAGGCATCATAATATCACTTCCTATTATTTGCTGTATCTGGATTACAAGTTCTGGGGTAAAAAAGTGCCAAGACCCGTCTAAATGGGATTTGAATTTTACTCCTTCTTCTGTGAGTATTACTTTTGCTTGATGTTTTCCTGTTTTTTGCTTTTCTTTTGCTAGTGAAAATACTTGAAAACCACCACTATCGGTGAGAATAGGTCTTTCCCAGTTCATAAATCTGTGGAGTCCTCCAAATTGTTTTAGAATCTCTATTTTTGGTCTAAGATATAGATGATATGTGTTTGCTAGGATTATTTGGGGTTTGGTAGATAGGAGATGGTCTTTTGTTAGGGCTTTTACTGTGCCTTGAGTACCTACAGGCATAAATACTGGTGTTTGGATTTCTCCATGAGGAGTGTATATCTTTCCTAATCTAGCTCCACAGCTTTCTTTTAGTAGTTCAAATCTAAATATTTTATAAACCTCCAATTTTTATACCAAATTATATAATTTAGGTATGTAGATTCAAAAAGGTATATATTTTTGGTTATCTTCTCACTCTTCGCCTGATAGCGAGAATAAATTGATATACAAGAACAAGTATAAAAACTGCATAAATCTTGTATAAAAATAGATACCCGGGATATAGGCTATAAAGGGTTTTGTCTGTTTGGGAAAAATTGGTAAATATCCTAAAAATATTCAAAGTAACTGCAAAACTATCTAAAAAAGAGAAGATGGCTTGAAGTATGTTTTTGTCTGTGTATAACCACAGATGGCCTGTTATGTGTAAAAAGATAGCCATAAAAATAGACAGACTAAAGATGGAAATACTCTTTATAAGAAATTTTATAGCAAACATCGCTATAAAGACTATTGTTAAAATCGCCCAAAATGAAATTTCAAAAAAAGGTATCAGATAATAGGCATTTTCTACATCTTTTAAAGAAGAAAAGTTAGAACTTTCTAAGCAAGATGAGTTACTTACCTTTACCCCAAATCCAAGCATAAAAATAGTAGTTAAAACAATTAAAGCCAGCGGTCTAACCCAGCTTTGTCCAAAGTTTGATATGTTTTTGTGTATCTTAAAAATGATAAAATCTTTTACTAGTTCACTTTCTTTCTGCTGACACCCACCGCCGTTGTTTTTAATCCTTTCCAGTAAATTTTTAAACCAGTTTTTTGATAGTCCTACTTTTCTTTTAAGAGTATCAGCAACATAATTTTTAAAAACTTTCCAGCGTCCTTTTATATTTAGATAGTTATCCAGATACCTTTCATAAGCCCGCATTTCCAGAGCATAAAACCAGTTTGCGTTGATGTGGTCTGCCTGTTTGTCCAAAACATATTTTATCTGTCTGTAAGTTTCCCTTGCAGACTTTGGGTCTTCTCTAAACAGTTCTGGATTTATTCTGTTCTCTGTAATCTCTCCCCAATCTATATTATTAAATGAAATATCCTCAATAATAGACTTTTTTATTGTTATCCTGTCTGCCTGTGAAAAATCACAGTTTGAAAACTTCATATTGTTAAGTATACAGTTGTCTATTTCAAGATAAGAAAAAGAAGTAATAAGCCGTAAAATATCAATGATTATTTCCTTTTTCCTTTTGAAGACTTGAATTATTTCTTCTTCTTTCCTTTTTTTAGGAATAAACAGTTCTCTTATTGCTGGCTGTGTATTAAGTTGCTTTATAGTTAAGAAGTTTTCAAATAAAAATTTTGCAAAATATGTATTGACGCTTTCAACTAATCTTTGAAATTCCTCTTTTACTTTGTCTTCATTATCTTCAGTTCCTATTAACTTTCTTACTTTATTTATACCATCACTAAAAGATTTTTCTATGTCTTCTAAAAAGAGATTTACAGCATTTTCAAGTTTTTCATCTTTGATTTCCAGATATTTGCCCAAAAACTGCTTTAATTTTGCTTTTGTAAACTCCTTTTTTAAGCCTGTGTCTATTCCAGAATTTAAAACTAAAAAGTTATTTGTATGATTAACGAAATTTGCAAATTTTAAAGCTATAAAGTTGCAGTTATTAATCTCAAAATAAGTTTCTTCGTAAAGATTAATGTTATCTAAAACAAATTTAGCCATATTGCAATCTCTAAAGTAAACTTCTTTCTCAAATATAGCCCAACCGAAATAAGCCTCATTTTGAAATGTAGTCTCTCTGAAATAAGCCACATTTTTGAATGTAGCCCTCCCGAAATCAGCCTTGTTTTGGAATATAGCCCAGCTGAAATAAGCCACATTTTTGAATGTAGCCTTACTGAAATCAGCCTTGTTTTGGAATATAGCCCAGCTGAAAGAAGCCTCATTTTGGAATGTAGCCTCACTGAAAACAGCCCCATTTTGGAATGTAGCACTGCTGAAATAAGCCACATTTTTGAATGTAGCCTCACTGAAAACAGCCCCATTTTGGAATGTAGCACTGCTGAAATTAGCCACATTTTGGAATATGGTGTTGATGAAAAACGCCATATTTTTGAATGTAGCCTTGCTAAAATAAGCCTCTTTTTGGAATATAGCCCTACTGAAATAAGGCTTATTTTGGAATGCTAATATTTCGTTTTTATACCAGAAGTTTAGATTTATTTCAGTTTTCCAATTTTCGTTTTCTTTTTTAATTAAATCCTGATCATCATAAAATAAAGGAAATTTAATTTTTCTAAAGTCATAAATATTGTTTTCTCTTATCCAATTTTCCCTTTTTAAATACAGCTTTAATACTTCTATATTTTTCTCTAACTCCTCTAAATCTATCTTGCTCTTTATTTTCCCTTTAAAACTTTCCCAATCCTGCCCTGCTTCTTTCCATAAACTTTTATAATCAACAGCAAATCTGTAAGCCCTAACCCTACGCCAGAATTGATTAACAAGATTATTCTTATCAAGACTTTCTATATCTCCATCTGTTAATTCTTCCATAAAAGCAAGTTCTTTTACTTTCTCATTCCACTTCTTAAACTCTTCCGTATCCTCTTCCCAGTGTTCGCCCTCTTTATTTTGATGAAGAATACAGACTAAATCATCTTTGTTTAAGATTTCTTCATAAATCTTATCTATTTTTAATCTATTTTTAAGAGCGTCTATATTTTGACTTTCTCTAAAATCCTGTTTTATTTTTTCAAGCTTACCCTCAAACTTTTGATAATCCCCCTCTTCCAGAATAACCGCCACCGGTTCTATGAAATTTCTTTTTAGTCTCTCACACACCGGACAGCGGATTTTGACCTTTTCCTCTTCTAAATCTTCAAAATAAAAGACTTTGTATATACTCATTTTGATTATTGTCTTAGAGTTATAATTTTTTTATTATAACTGTTCTGTTAAAATTAAGGAAATGAAGAGTAACCAATAAGGGAAAAAGATGAAAATACTAATTTTTATATCATTAATTGCATATTTTTTGTCTACTTTGGGATTTTGGTTTTATCTATATACAAAAAAAGAAAAAGGACGGAAGATAGGATTTTCTCTGTTTGGGATAGGATTTTTAATTCAGATAGTTTATCTCTTAGGAACAGTAGTTTTTCATGGATACTTCCCAATATCTACGATAAGTGACATTTTATTCTTTTTGTCAATGGTAATAGGAGCAATATTTTACGGATTCTCCCTGTACAAAAAAAATCTAAAAGAGTTTGGGGCTATATACGCCCCAATTATAGTATTCCTTATAGCTTTATCATTACCTTCATATTCTTCTTCAGAACAGGTGTATGATAATATCTGGTTTTATGCTCATGTAGTATTTTCTATCTTGGCATACGCATTTATTATCGCCGCTACAGTAATAGCCATTATTTACCTTTTGACAGAAAGAGACCTAAAAAGGAAAAATCTAAAGTCGTTTTTTGTTTCCAAATTTTCCTCCTCTTTAAGTACTCTTTTGGATTTAGAGTACAAAGCTACGTTGATGATTTTTATATTTTTGAGCTTAGCCTTAATCACATCGTCGATATGGTCTAGCGTATATCTTGGAAAACACTGGTTGTGGGACAAAAAACAAATAATGCTTTCTATTTTGTGGATTTTTTACGGATTTTTACTCCAAATTATGCTAATAAAACACCAGTACAAAAAGAGAGCTTCTTATCTAACTATAGTGGGAAGTATTCTTGCTTTGATAGCTTTTTGGATTATAGAACACCCAAACTATTAGAACCTTTTGTTTAGCTCCCAATTCCATGCTGTTTTTATTATAAACTCTAAATCATCGAATTTTGGTTTCCAGTTAAGTTCTTTTCTTAGCTTAGAACTATCAGCAACTAGTACAGCCGGGTCTCCCGGTCTTCTAGGGGCTTCCTCTACAGGAAAATCTACTCCAGTTACTTTTTTGGCTGTTTCCACTACTTCTTTGACAGAATATCCATGACCGTATCCACAGTTAAATACATCAGAATCTCTACCAGATAGTAAACTTTCTAAGGCAATTACATGAGCATCTGCAAGGTCATTAACATGTATATAGTCTCTAATACATGTTCCATCAGGAGTTGGATAATCTGTACCGAATATATATAACTTTTCAAACTCACCTTTTGCTGTTTTTAATGCCCTTGTTATTAGATGAGTAGGATTTTTGTAACTCTGTCCTATCTGTCCTTCTGGGTCAGCTCCAGCTACATTAAAATATCTCAAAGATATGTATCTAAAGTTTTTGTTAGCTTGGGATAGGTCTTTAAGTATCTTTTCTACAAAGGCTTTTGACTGACCATACGGATTTATTGGATTGATGTCAGCAGTTTCTTTTATAGGGATTTGCTCTGGGTTTCCGTAAACTGCCGCAGTGGAAGAGAATATAAAATTTTCTATACCCAAATCATTAAGTACTTCTAGCAGATTTAAAGTGTTGGCAGTATTATTTCTATAATATTTTAGAGGTTTTTGTACAGATTCAGCTACTTCTATAGAAGCCGCAAAATGAATAACTGCATCAGGCTTGTAATCTTTTATCAGTTCTTTAATTTTTTCTTTGTTGGATAAATCCGCAACTACCAAGTCTCCATATAATACCGCTTCCTTGTGACCAGTTGAGAGATTATCTATTGTAAGAAGCTCGTATCCTTTTTTTCCTAAAGATTTTACTACGTGACTTCCTATATATCCGGCTCCACCTGTAACTAAAACTTTCTTCACTAATATGCACCTTTCCCTGTGAACATGACTTTTATGGTCTTTAGAATGATTTTTATATCTAGCCAAAATGATTGGTTTTCTATATATTCTATGTCTATTTTTATTCTTTCTTCAAACTCCGCTTCATTTCTTTTGGTCACTTGCCATAAACCTGTGATACCTGGTTTCAAAGAAAATAATTTTTTTTGAATATGTTTTGGTATGCAATATTCATCAAATTCACAACTTATGTAAGGTCTAGGTCCAACTATACTCATATCTCCCTTTAGAACATTTAAAAATTGGGGTAATTCATCTAGGCTAGTTTTCCTCAAAAATTTTCCTATAGGTGTAACCCGTGGGTCAAAATCTTTTAGTTTTCTATATTTTTTCCATTCTTCGTAAGCTTTTTGATTAGATTTTAAGTAATTTTCTAATATCTCTTCGTTGTTATTATACATAGTTCTAAACTTATAAACTGTAAATTCTTTTCCATTTAAACCCGGTCTTTTTTGTGTATAAAAAATACTTCCTCCATCAGTAAGCTTTATAGCTATAGCTATAGGTATCATAACAGGTAAGCTTACAGCAATAGCAAATATAGAAAAGCCTATATCAAAAGGTCTTTTCCACCAAGGCTCTTTTAGGAGATATTGTTTTTGTTCTTTTTCTGGAGCTTCTATTTCTATTTCTGTTTGATAAGAAGGAAATTTTTGAGGATTAAAATTTAAAATAAAAGCCTTTCCAAAATCAGATATTTTCTTCATTGGAACCCCCACAGCATACGAAATATACCTACTTATTTTCGTACATAATCTCCTATAGCTTAATAAGCAAATAATTATAAATTTAAATTTGTCTTTTTACAAGGAAAAATCAATGTTCCTAGAATAATTTTCTGAAGAAATGATTAAGTTCTTTTGTATACATCATCTATTCTAACTATATCGTCTTCTTCTACATATTCTCCAACTTGTACTTCTATAAGCTCTAATGGGACTTTTCCCGGATTTATCAACCTATGCTGTGCCGTTTTAGGTACAAAAATACTTTCATTTTCATGGATAAAATATTCTTTTAGTTTTCCGTCCTTATCTTCAAGAATTACTTTTGCAGTGCCTTTTACTACAACCCAATGTTCACTTCTGTGATAATGCATTTGTAAACTTAGAGATTCCCCCGGTTCTACAGTGATTCTTTTTATTCTGTATCTTTCTCCTTTTTCTAGTTCTGTATAACTTCCCCAAGGTCTATATACTGTGACGTGAAACTCTGTTAATTCTTTGGTTTGTGGATTTTCTTGAAGAATCTTTACCAAATCTTTTATTTTTTGGCTGTGTCCTTTTTTTGCTATAGTTATTACATCAGGAGTTTCTATTATTATAAGGTCTTCTATACCAATAGTAGTTATGAGTCTTTTTTCTCCTATGATAAGAGAATTTTTGGTGTCTATATCTACGACTTTTCCTATTTTAACATTTTGATTTTCATCTTTATCTAACACATCGTATAGGCTATCCCATGAACCAACATCTGACCAAGTAATATCTAACGGTAATACTACGCTCTTATCTGTTTTTTCCATAACTGCATAATCTATAGATATATCTGGCATCTCTTCAAAGTTCATAATTAGCTCTTCAAAACTTTGATTTTTAAGCTGGTCATAAATCTCTGGAGAATGTTTTTTTAGTTCTTCTAAAATCGTTTTAATAGTAAAGGCAAACATTCCACTATTCCAATAAAATTTCCCAGAGATAACATATCTTTGGGCTGTTTGTAGGTCTGGTTTTTCATGAAATTTAGAAACTTTGTATCCGTTTCCTATAGCTTGGTCTACTTCTATATATCCGTAACCTGTCTCTGGTTTAGTAGGTCTTATACCAAAAGTGACAATATAGCCTTCTTTTGCTAATGTTTGTGCTTGTTTTACATACTCTACAAAATCTTCTTCTGGAGATATTATATGGTCAGAAGGGGAAATAAATAAAACTTCATCTTCAGGTGTATTTAATTTTTCTATCAAATATTTAACAGCTAAAGCTATTGCAGGAGCAGTATTCCTACCTATTGGCTCAAGGATTATGTTAGATATAGCTTTATCTAGCACTTTTTCTAGTTGGTTCTTTACATGATATTGATAAGCATTATTTGTGATTATAACTATGTTGTCTATATCTTGTGCTACTTTTAAATTTCGTTTTATAGTTTTTTGGAGTAATGTATCCTTATCCCCAAAGCTTAAAAACTGTTTTGGGTAATTTTTCCTTGATAAAGGAAAAAGCCTTGTCCCACTTCCTCCTGCTAGGATTATAGATTTCATCTCTTTCCTCCAGATTAGGTCATTATTATGATAATAATTCAAAAATTTCTTTCAGTGTACCAGTTATATAGGTTCTTTATACCTTCTTCTAAAGATACCTTATGTTTCCAACCTAGAGAGTGGAGTTTTGATATATCAGTAACTTTTCTTAGTGTTCCATCTGGTTTGGAAGTATCAAAGGTTAAGTCTCCTTTAAAACCGATAATATCTTTGATTAAATAAGCTAATTCCTTGATAGATATATCTTCTCCTGTTCCAATATTTATGTGTGTATTTCTTATTTCTAAATTTGGATATGATAGTCTTAACTTATCTTTATCTATGTTTGGATACATCTGTTTAACAATATCTACAAAGTCTATCTTTTCCATTAAATAAACACAAGCATCAGCCATATCATCTGACCATAAAAACTCTCTTCTTGGCTTTCCACTACCCCAGATTTCAACGGAAACTTTAGTGGATTTGTTATTGGTTAACTGGTTATTGGTTGATTGGTTGTTAGTGTATTTGATACCGAAATAATTTAATACTTTTAAAAGCTCCTCTTTTGAGCTATTTTCACCAATTACTAATGACAAATTACCAATAACAACCTTTGTTCCCTTTAAATCTCTTTTTATTTCTTCCCAGTCATCATTTTCTAAAGCTTTGCCTAAATGCATTTTTCTTATTAGTGCTGGTAATACGTGAGATTTCTCTAAATCAAAATTATCATAATATCCATATAAATTTGTTGGCATTACGGAAATAAAATTGGTTCCATACTGAAGATTATAGCTTTCACACATCTTTATACCGGCTATTTTAGCAATGGCATAAGGCTCATTTGTGTATTCCAAAGGTGCTGTAAGCAAGTATTCCTCTTTCATAGGTTGAGGACAGTTTTTTGGATATATACATGTACTTCCTAAGAATAAAAGCTTTTTTACTTTATTTAAATAACTTTGATGAATAACATTATTTTGTATCTGTAAATTTTGATAAATAAAATCAGCTCTATAGACATTGTTAGCCCATATTCCACCAACTTTTGCCGCCGCTAAGAATACATATTCAGGTTTTTCTTTCCTAAAAAAACTTTCTACATCTCTTTGATTTGTCAAATCTACTTTAAACCATTTAACATCTGTGTCTATGGGTTTTCTATTATGATATGTAGAAATTATATTCGTGTATCCTTTTTCTTTTAAATTCCTTATTATTGCGCTTCCAACTAAACCTGTCCCACCTGCGACATAAATTTTGCTTGTTTTAGTCATTGGTGTATTGGTGTATTGGTCATTGGTATATTGGTTATTTTTTTGCATTTTTTTCCCTTATGTTTTTTATGAAAGCGTTTAGTTTTTTTCCTAATATTTCAAGGTTTTTTATGATTTCTTTATATACTGCTTCTTTTATTAAATTTCTTTTATATAGTAAATAAATCCGATGTTTCGTTTTCCATAATGAACCTCTTGCATAGTAATAAAACTTTACAGAGTCTTTGTAGTAATATCTACCATATCCTTCAGCAATATTAGCTCCAATTGAATCAACAGCACGAATAACCTGACTTCCAATACTATATTTTAAATCATTTGCCAAATTTATATAAATTTCCCACACCTTCTCACTTATCTCCAAAGCCAACCTATAAACTTCCAACTTTCCTAATTCCAAATTTCCCACACCTCTAACCTACAAATAACCAATAGCTAATCACTAATACCTAAACTACTAATGACTAATTACCAATTACCCTCCCTACAACCCACAACTCTTTGGAACTTCAAAACCACATCTTTTTAGTACTAATTCTTTATAGTTTTTTTCCAAATCACTTTCTACCATTTCTTCGATTAAATCATCTAGAGTATGTTTTGGTTCCCACCCAAGCTTTTCTTTTGCTTTTGATGCATCTCCAACAAGTATATCTACTTCTGCAGGTCTAAAATACTTTTGGTCAACCTCTATAACAGGTTTTCCTATTAGAGAAACTGCATGTTTTATAATACTTTCTACTTGCTCGGCTCCTATTTTTTGTAATTTACTTGTTAATATTTCTTCTTTTACGTCCCTTACTATCCCTTTTTCCTCAACACCTTCTCCTATAAACTCTATTTCTATTCCCATTTCAGTAAAAGTTTTCCTTGCAAAATCCCGTACTTCGACGGTTTTACCAGTTGCCAGAACATAATCGTCAGGTTCATCTTGCTGTAATATCAACCACATTCCTTCCACATAATCTTTAGCATGACCCCAATCCCTTTTTGCGTTCAAATTACCAAGATAGAGTTTTTTATCTAATCCTAATATTATTCTCGTTGCTCCTCTTGTTATTTTACGTGTTACAAAAGTTTCTCCACGTATGGGACTTTCATGGTTGAACAGTATTCCATTACAGGCAAACATGTTATATGCCTCTCTATAATTAACCGTTATCCAATAAGCATATAGTTTTGCAACACCATAGGGACTTCTTGGGTAGAAAGGTGTTTTTTCATTTTGAGGTATTTCTTGGACTTTTCCATAAAGCTCGGAAGTTGAAGCTTGATATATTTTAGTTTTGTCTGTTAGCCCTAATAATCTTACTGCTTCTAATATTCGTAATGTCCCTACTGCATCAACGTTAGCAGTATATTCTGGTTGCTCAAATGATACAGCTACATGAGATTGGGCGGCAAGGTTATAAATCTCATCTGGTTGTATTTTCTCTATCAGTCTTGTCAGATTTAAACTATCCGTTAAATCTCCATAATGGAGGAAAAAGTTAACATCTTCCTCATGTGGGTCTTTGTATAGATGGTCAATTCTTTCTGTATTAAAAAGAGAAGTCCTTCTTTTTATACCATGGACTTCATACCCTTTGTTTAATAACAATTCTGCTAAATATGCTCCATCTTGTCCTGTTATACCAGTGATTAATGCTCTTTTTTTCATTTTTCAAATCCTTTTATTTTGTTATATCAAGTATTTTTTCGTACAAATTTCCTAAAACTTTTTCTTTAGAAAAATATTTTATTATATATTCTCTTGCGTTTAAACCAAACTGTTTTGCAGTTTCCTTGTCTAGTTTAGATATAAATTCGGTAATAGAGTTGAATTCTTGTGAGTTGAAAAATTTTCCACCTTTAGATTCTTTTATTATTCTATATACCTCTGATTTTTTATTTCCTGTAACTAATGAAGGTTTAGCACTTGCCATCATTCCTAGAAGCTTAGAGGGCATAACAGTATCTATTACATTTTCTTTTTGGAAGAGAATATGCAAATCAGCACTGCATAAAAGGTCGGGTAGCTCTTTATAGGGAATAGGAGGGTAGTATTTCACATTCTTTAGATTTTTTATGCGTTGAAGTAACCATTCTTTTTTTGCCCCATCTCCAACGACAATAAATTCTAAATTTTCTCTGTTTTTGAAATACTCTACAATCTTAATAAAGGTTTCCCAATCTTGTTTAGCTCCTATATTTCCAGAATATAGGATTTTGAATTTGTTTGATTTTAGATAAGGGTGTATTTTCGCTTTTTCTGGATTTATGAAATTTTTATCAATCCAATTTGGAAAATAATAGAGCTCTGTATTGGTTTTCTTCTTAGCTTTTTCAAGCATAGAATAACTGATGGTGCTTACTATATCTGATTTATTTAAAAGATTTTTTTCCGTTTTATACAAGATTTTACTAATTATATTTTTTAATTTATTATCTCCTATTACACCTGTTTCAAATGCCGCATCAAATTCAAAGTCTTGTACATGAACCCAAATTTTTGCACCTGTTCTCTTAGATAGTCTTTGAGCTAACCATATATCCATGGTGAAAGGAACTATCGATATGACTAAATCTGCATTTTTAATTTTTTTTAGATTATTTAAGCTTCCAAAGGTAAAGCTCAAGATATGTTTAATTCTATTTTTAAAGTTTGGATTTTTCGGTGTAAATTGCTTATATCTATATATTTTTATACCTTTATACGTTTCCTCTAGATACTTTGGTTTATCTTTATAATCTTTCCAGATTTCCCACTGGGGATAGTAAGGGAATCCAGTTATAACAGAAACATTGAATCCTTTTTCTTGTAAATATTCTGCCATTTGCGTTGTGTATAGACCCGTTGAGGTATCTTCTGGATAAAAGTTTATACCTATAATTGTTATGTTTTTATTCATGAACTATTCTATCCTTTACAGGTTTTGCAGGGTTTCCTATACAAACTTTACCTTTTGGTAAACTGGAAAATACACTACTCCTTGCTCCAACAACTGTTCCTTTTTCTATTTTAACTCCCGGAGCTACAAAAACATCTGTAGCTAACCAAACTTCGTCTTCTATTATTATTTTTTTAGCAAATATAGGAAAATCTATTTTAGTATAATCATGGCTTCCGGTACAGAGATATGACCTTTGAGAAATAACAACATTGTTACCGATTTCAATTTCTCCAAGAGAATAAAGTACTACATCATCACCTATCCAGCTATAATCTCCTATTTTTATTTTCCATGGATAAGTTATTCTTGCTGTAGGTCTAATTATGACTTCTTTTCCTATTTCTGCACCAAAAAGTCTTAGCAAGAACCTTCTCCACCCGTACATAAATTGTGGAGACCATCTAAATAAAGTATCTTGAACTATCCACCAAAGTTGAACATACCAACCGGGTTTTCCTCTAAAGTCGTTAGGAAGTCTAAATTTAGATAAATCTTGGTACATTTTGTGATACCCTTTTTTTATAGTATCCAAGATTTGTTAAAAATAATATTCCCATCAAAGTAAAAATATTATTTACAGAAGAAACTGATAATCCGTTTATAAGTAGAAGTAAAAGAACAATAAAAGCCTCCTTTTTCGAATAACCAGATAGTAATATTATCTTATAAATTGATATAAATACAAATAAAAACCCAAAAACACCGTGATTAAATATAATTCTTAAAATGTAAGAATGTAAAATAATTACATAACAAATGTTATCACCTGAATAGCTGAATAATGATTTATAAAATGATAACTCTTGGCAACTTTCATAACTTAATGGAGTTAATGGATGCTTTCCAAATAGAAAGTCTAAAATATTCCAGCCATGAGTTTCTTTTAAGAACACCATTAAAAAATGAAATCTATCTATATCCTCAATGGATAGAGATGACATTCTGTATTTTATTACTAATCCTACTAAAGTAATACTGATTATTAAAACTACAGGAAAAAATAATAGATTTTTCTTTTTAGAAAAATCTAAATAAAGTAAAATTACTAAACTCGCAA
>JAADDZ010000020.1 GCA_013153635.1 Aquificota bacterium | reverse complement strand
ACTTAAAATCCCTTGGCCGAAAGGCCGTGCGGGTTCGACTCCCGCCGCTCGCACCACTCAATAACTTCCGCTAAAAAATATACCGCCGAATGGACAAAAAAGTAATATCGTTGTGAAAAGGTTTTTTTCAGGATAAAAACAAGATTTTATGCATATTTGAGGCATATTAAGGGACTGTACTTTACGATAAATCCCTTGGCTTTTTATAATACAGTTAAAGAACTATAAGCTGTAGAATGTGTTACAGTCTTGGTGGATATTTTATTTTTGCTATTTCTGCCGCTTTCAAAGAAATAGATTATATATTAACAATAGTTAAACAGTATCAGAAAGAACTTCTGGAGAAATGGAATGAGTACTTCAAGGAAAAAAAGTAAGATAATACAACAGATGGAAAAAGATGACATACCCCTTGCAGAAGAAGTATGGTTTGATAAGGAATACATGTATGTAAAGCTAAAGGAGAGCAAAATAATATGTGTTCCTATTGATAGATTTCCAAAGCTTAAAAAAGCCACAAAAAAACAGAGGGAAAATTACAGACTTATAGGACATGGATACGGTATTCATTGGGAAGAATTAGATGAGGACATACAGATAGAAACTCTTTTTTATCCAGAGAATAAACTTTTAAAAGCTAAATCTTAATTCATAATCAATTTCAAATCCGTTCAAGTTATTTATACTCATTTCAAGTCCTAAACTGCAGGCTTATTACTATCTAAAGAGTAAAAGCATTAAAGACAAACAAATATTTCTCCAAATACATATAAAAAGAAGAGATAAAATTAAAGCTAAAAATAACATTACTGGAGCAAGCCCTTGAGGAGAAAAAGCTTGTATTTCAGGATTTGCAAAATGCAAGGGCTTTATATGAGATAGAATTAAAAGAAAAAGGCGTATATAGATGGGTAAAATCTTTAAGGGCATTAGTAAGACCAACAATAGCCCTATCTGCAGTGGGGTTTTACATAGGGGCAAAGGTTTACGGTATTCCCCTCACAGAATTTGATTACTACCTAATAGGTGGTGTTTTTGCCTTTTATTTTGGTCTTAGAACACTGGAGAAAAGGTCAGGAAAAGTGTAATACATTCTGTAGCTCCTGGTCCATAAATCGTATTACAAATAGATTATGCTGGTATAACAGTAATAGTAATATATTTATCTGGGAATAGTTTGTTTATTTTTTCATTCAATTCCTTTGTCTTTTTAATAGCTTTATCTATACTTTTTATGTTTGTAGCTCTAACTTTTATGGATAATGCTCCTTTTAATTCTTCATCTTCTAAAATGACAGCTTCTCCAGATATATTTTCTTTTTCAAGAAGTTTTTTTATAGCTAAAAGTATTTTTTCTTTTTCTTTGGTTTTACTTAAAATCTTCATAAGAAACAACCTCATTTAAAATTATTTCTGCTATTTTGATATACATATCTACCATTGGGATAGTTATTAATATACCTATTTCAATATAATAATCAACCTTGTTCCTCATATTTCTAAGTTCATTATACATTCTCCCATAAACCTCACCATAATTCATAGCAATATAAGCACCTACAGCAGTATGCTTATTTATAGGAACTTTTAAACCTTTTTGTTTGTAATATTCCTTAGCTATCCTTTTCATCTGGGTATATGATGTTTTAAGGTCATCTGTAATGTAATAATAAATTTCTAAAAAAACAGCTTCATAAGCTCTGGATATAGCTGTTCTACCTAAATATTCTTTTAATTGTTTGTTTCGTGTTTGCTTTATAGAGCTTCTTATTATCTGTGCTACTTCTAGATATTTAGTCTTTCGGCTCATTTTTCTTTCTTTTTATACTTTTCAAGTAGGTCTTTTATGGCTTCTTCTAGAAGTTCTCCATACTTTTTGTCTTGTTCAATAGCCAATTTTTTAAACTCTTTAACTAAGTCTTTATCAATTCTTACCGCAAAAATATCTTTACTTTTTCTTTCTTTCACCATAAAACCTCCAATTTGATAATTAATTATAAAGTTAACAAAAAAACTTGACAACAAAACTATAACAATTTATATTTTTAATAAGTTAAAATGTTAACAAATAAACAAGGAGGCTAAAATGAAAAACCAAACTTACACCCCAACAGAACTCTTGGACATGGAGCATCAAGTACACCAGCTACAGCTAATAGCAAAAGGTTTAAACTACACTTTTTTAGAAATACTTAGAAGGCAAACTGCAGGAAAGCTGGAAGTAAATGACCTTTGGGCTTTTACTACTATGCTAAGAAATTTTCAGCAATTCGTTGAAGATACATCAGAAGCAGTTTCTTTTATAGCCGTAAAAATGGAAGAAGAAAGAAAAAAACAAATCTAGGAGGATAAAAATGTTTATAACCATTGATGATAACACAATAATAAATCTAGAGAACGTAAAATCAATAAAACTAAAATATGTTATAGGTCAATACCACTGGGCATTTTACTTAGACCCTCTAGCCTTAGATGAACCTTTTCTAAACTTTACAATATCAGAACATTCTAAAGGATTCAATACAGAGCAAGAAGCTATTAACTGGTTTAAAAAAGAAATAGAACCATATATAGAAAAATACAACAAAAGGAGAGAAATATGAAACCTATCACTTTAAAAGAACTAAAAAAGCTTGTAGAGCAAGGCTGGCAGGTTACATATATAAGCTCATTTATAGATTATGTAAACCTTACACTCCAAAAAGAAGACAGTTTTTTTGAGATGAAAGTAAAGGTAGATAAAAAAGAGTTTTTTAGGTTTATAAACTTTAGCTTATCTAACACTAAAGTAGAAACAGTAAATTATGAAAGAGAAATAAGATTAGAAATTAGAAGATGTTAGTAATATATTTTGGGACTATCTAGAGATAGATTGTATTACAGGGTTATTTTGGTATAATATTTATGTAAATATTACTTCCAAACTTTTTGTGAATTTCCAAATTTATTTTTGTTGATATATCTATCGCTCTATCTATGGATATTTTGTTTTTTGGAGTAATTACTATGAAATAATCACCTTCAAAATCAGGCTCATCAGGTATATTATATTCCCCATCTATTCCATAATTCTTTAATAAAGAATTTAAATATTCTTCTAATTTTTCTACTCTTACCTTTTTCTTTTTTTGTTTTTTACTTATAACAGCACTCATTTTCTTACACCTGAAATTATTTTTTTAGCAATTTTAATATAATATCTTGTATTACCTTCGTCAAATTTGATAGGGGCATTTTCCTGATAATCTGCATAATTCCTTACTTTTCCTAAACTATCCAGCAAAAGTTTTAATTCAATATCCCTTTTTCCCAGTACAGCCCTTGCCATTCCGTGAAGGTCAGTTCCTTTTAGGTTATAAAAATCCCTTACATACCACAAAACCCCATAATAAGCTCTACTTATAGCAGACCTGAAGGCAAACTCTCTCTTATCTCCTCTAGAATTTACCCCTAACTTATATAACTCCTCGGCAACTTTTAAAAACCCTTTACTCATTTTTTACCTCTTTTTGTTCCTCTCCATTTAGGTATCTTATCACATCATCTATAAGCTCTTTTCCTATCTGGTTTATCTCATTTTCAAGGTTTATACCAAGCTGGTTTAGTGTTTTTGTCAGGTCATCTGCAGTATTTATGTTAAACTGCTCCATATAGCCAATGAACATATCTATCTCTGCAGGGGCAAAAACATAATCAATAGCTGTTGCAAGATTTTCAAACTCTTTATTTTCTAAACCTTCTTTTATAGTTATTAACTTCTGCAAAATGTTATGAACTTGAGACTTTATTAAGAACTCAATCATATCAGTTTCTCCAGAATTTTTTGTTTCCTTGATTTCGTCCCATAGAATTACTTTTGGATTGTTAATTACTTTTTGAGGATTCTCTTGTGTTTGTGGTGGTAAAACATTAGATATTACTTCAAGAGTTTTTGTTGTATGTTATTATTAGTTTGAAATTTAAAATAAATAACAAATATAACAATGCATAATCCTTTTGTTTTGTTTTTTGTGTTTTTAAGTGGGGGAGTTGTTTTTAATTCGTTTTTTAACATTGATATAAGTATCATTATCTCAATGATTTTCCTTTTAGGTAGTATCATTTTTTCTAGGATACTTGGATTTGTTATTTTATTGATAGGAATATTTCTTTTTGGTATGGCGATAATTTATAAAAATGTAGAATCTATAAATCAGCCTTATATTTTTGTGGACTGTAAGGTTATTAATATTCCTCAAAAATATTCAAATTATCAAAAAGCTTCCTGTTATGTTTTAGATTCTGATATAGATTTTCTTAAAAAGAGGAAAATTTATGTTTTTTTACCTAAAAAAGAGAAAATTTATTTTTTGTCTGAAATCGCTTTTTTTGGTAAACCAAAGGTTATTGATAAACATGTTTATGTTTATGCGTTGGAAAATTTTTTTACCAAAAAAGATAGTCCTGTACAATTTTTATTTACTCTTAAAGAGTATTTTTTAGAAAATTACAGGAAAAATAGTCTAAATGCTGATACTTTTTCTATAGGAAAAGCAATTATATTTGGTGAAAGAGATGAGATTTCTTATGAAACAAGGAAAAAGTTTATAGAAACAGGTCTTATTCATCTTTTAGCTATTAGTGGTTTACATGTAGGTTTATTGGTAGCCTTTTTTCTCTTTTTTATAAGAAGTAGTAAGTTACAGACAAAGGTAATTTTAAGTATTTTGCCTTTATATTCTATATTTACAGGATTTCATATTCCTGTGGTTAGAGCTTCTTTTATGGCTTCCCTATATTTTTTAGGGAAGTCAAAAAGCCTTAAGATAAATCCTTTGAATATTCTCTTTTTTGTAGCTTTTGTTATTATTTTAGTATCTCCTGAAACATTGTTTTCTGTCGGTTTTCAGCTTTCTTTTATCGCTACTTTGGGTATTTTATTAGGTCTTGATTTAATCAATGTGAACATTTTTGAGGTAAGGGCTTTTAATATTTTGCTCCAGTCTGTTTTGCTATCTTTTATAGCGACTATTTTTACTTTACCTATAGTACTTTATTATTTTGGCGCGTTTTCTCCAATTTCTATTTTTGCCACCTCTGTGGTTTTACTTCCAATGTATGCTTTTGTAGGATTTTCTGTATTTAATATTTTGACAGGATTTTTGGTAGCTCCTTTGGTTAAGGTTATGGATTATTTTGGATTTTTCTTTTTGAAGCTAGTTGAATTTTTTCATGTAGAAAGTGGATATTTCAAAGGTTTTTCTCCTGACAAGATGTTTGTTTTTTTATTTTTATTAAGTTTAATTTTTGTATTTTTAATACGGGTAAATGTTTTTATTAAAGTGTCGTTGATTTTTATGTTTGTAAGTATATTTTTGTTCTTTTCAAAAGATGATTTTTCTGGCTATAGGATTTATTCCTTTAAAGGAAAGCATAGACCTTATTTTTTGATTTCCAAACAAAATGAATTTATTGTTATTGTTTCAGATTTTTTATCAAACAGAATTTATAATATCATTAATCGTACAAATCCAAGATATGTATATGTACTAACAAAAAGACCTAGTAATTTTGTTAAGTTGAATTATTTCCCAGTTATAGAGAATAGTTGTTTTAGGGAACTTTGTATATACAAAACGAAAAACGGTTACAAGGTAAAGATTTTGGATAGAATCTTTTTTATAAAAAATGAGACTAAAGTTTATGAGTTTGAAAAGAAGTAAACATATCCAAAGTATGCGGCTACGATAATTGCTAAAATAAAACCTATCTTAAGTAAAAAGTTGAAAGCAAATCCTACTACTTTTATCGCTATAAATGCTAGGATAATAGCGAGAGCTATGAGTAAATATGTTCCTTCTTGGGTGTCTAACATTTCTTGCATAGGTTCAGGGAGATATTTTTTTATCTCTTGTTTTAGGGATTTGTCTTGTGTTTTTTCTAGTTTTTCTTCTAGTTCTTCTTTGCTTTTTAAAAGCTCTCCAAAATCGATACCCATTTTTCTATACCTTAATTTTTTTCCATTTTCCTAATTTAAAAATATACCACAACCATAAAGCAGTTATGTAAGTTTCCATATTCATTATTACATAAATCCATATAATTTTACTAGATAATTTCATGATGATTATAGATGGTAAAATTCTAAAGACCCATTGAGACGTTACATTTACTACCAAAGATAATCTTGTTGCTCCAGCTCCTCTTAATACACCTGTCAAAACAAAAACATATGCTAATGGAACTTGGGAAAAACCAACTAGTCTTATGTATAAAGAAGCCTCTTGTAAGGTTTTTTCATCTTGAGTAAAGATAGATGCTAGCTGATAAGGAAAAAGTATCATGAGTATACCGAAAATGCCCATAAAAATAGCCGCAATATTGGCTGTAATTTTTGCGTACTCTTGTGCTTCTTTAGGTTTATTTGCTCCAAGACTTTGTCCTACAAGAGCCATAGCCGCAGTGCTAAATCCAAGTCCGGGCATAAAAGCAAGTCCCTCTATCCGGAGACCTACTTGATAACCGGCAAGAGTGTAAGTTCCGTATTCAGAAATAATTCTGACAAAAACAATAAAAGATAGGTATGTTAAAAATCTTTCTATTCCTGCAGGGATACCAACATTTAATATCCTTTTTATGTATGAAAATTCAGAGTTTATCTTTAGACTTATATTTGTTTTATTTCTCACAAAAATGTATAAAAATAGTAATAAGTCAATAAAATATGCAATCAAAGTAGCAATAGCGGCACCTTTTACTCCAAGTTCAGGAGCATTAAATTTACCAAAAATGAGAATGTAGTCTAAAACAGCATTTATAATATTGGTAAGAATACCTATTTTTAGAGGAGTTTTTGAATCACCAGAAGCATAGATTCCAGCATAAAAAACTGCTCCCATAAAGATAATCAATATAGTAAGAGATAAAATAGAAAAATATTGTTCCCCAACTTTTGCCACATCTTCAGAAGTTCCCATAAGCAAAAATATATATTTAGAATAAAAAACTCCAATTATCGCTATAGGTATAGATACAAGGAACGCAAATATAGCCGCTATAAATAAGACTTTATCTGCTTCTTCCCTTTTTTTGGCTCCAATAAACCTAGATACTAAAGCGTTCGTCCCAATGGACAGTGGAGAGGCAAGTACATATATAAGCCCCATAAATTGAATACTCATTCCTACTGCGGCTATAGCTTGAGGAGAAATTCTGCCTACCATCAATAAGTCAACAAGCATCTGGAGCATGTCTATCAAGTTACTTATAGCTACAGGTACAGCTAATAAAAGGACTTTTTTGATTTTTGGATTTATATTAACTTGCATTCCTTGATTGCTACTAAAGAAGCTATGGTAGCATTTTCCCTGTTTAGTTTTTGGACATTTTTTTCCTGATAAAAGATTATTCTAAAATCTATAAAGTACTGAAGAAGTTCATTTTTTCGTAGAAGATAATTTTTTGTTTTTATATGACTGTACTTATCCAATAAAAAGGTTTCAAATATCAATACGCCGTTAGGTTTGAGACTCTCTTTTATCGATGGAAATAGATTTCTATTTAGGAAATTTATATTTATAACCAAATCATATTTATTTTCTTCAATTTCATAAGAATCTAAATCTGCAAGGATTGGATTTATATTTTTGTTATTTAATTTTTTGATTTTATCAATAGCAACATCTGATATGTCTACAGCATCTACATAGAAACCTTTCTGTGCTAAAAAAAGAGAGTTTCTTCCATTTCCAGCGGCTATGTCCAAAGCTCTTCCTTTAGGGGCAAGGTTATAAAAATGTTTTACTATGTTAGATGGTTCTTGAGGGAGTAAATCATTTTCCTTGTATCTCTCGTTCCATTTTAATCTATCTTTTTCCATTATTCGTAATACCTTTTTAAAATTTCATCTAAGTTCCCTTGGAGTTCAAGAAGAAGTTCTATAGTTTCTCTCACTGCACCTTTACCTCCTTCTAACCTTGTTATATATGCACAAACTTCTTTTAGAGCCGTAGGAGCTGAAGGTACACAAACAGGAAAACCTACCCTCCTTAGAATAGGAAGGTCTATATAATCATCACCAATATATAAAATTTCTTCATCTTTTAGATTGTATTTTCTTTTTATCTGTTCATACACAGGCAGTTTTATTTTAGCATCTTGAAATACTTCTGTGATTTCAAGCTCTAAAGCTCTTTTTAAAACCATTGGAGATGTTCTTCCTGTTATTATTCCAGTTTTGATTCCTGCTCTTGATAACATTCTTATACCTAGTCCATCTTTAATACAAAACTGTTTTATTTCTCTTCCTTCACTATCGTATATAACTTTTCCATCGGTTAAAACACCGTCTACGTCCATTAAAAACCATTTAATTTTTTTTGCTCTTTCTTTTAGAGAAATCATAAAAGCCTCCATTTTTAGTCAAGGTCTTTTACAAATTTTAGCAAAAAGGAAGGCTCTCCTAAAAGGAGAGTACCTTCAGTGGTAGGCTCAGGGGAATATAAGTTATAGAATATGCTAATTATCTAAAATTACAATGAAAAGTTGTATAATTAATCTAAAATTATAAAGTTAGAATTTTAAGCAAAATGACAAAAGTTTTTCTTGCTTTAGGGTCAAATGTAGGAGACAAAGAAAAAAATATTTATAATGCTGTGTTACTGCTCCAAGAGAAGATAAATAATGTTCGTTTAGCAAACTTGTATACATCTAGACCAGTAGGAGTAGAAAATCAACCAACATTTATCAACACTGTTTTGTCTGGTTATACAGATTTATCTCCTTTTGAATTACTAAATTTTATTAAAAAAATAGAAAAAAACTTAGGTAGGAAAAAAAGATATAGATGGGGTCCCAGAGAGATAGATATTGATATTATTTTTTACGGAAATCTGATTTTAGATACAAAAGTTCTTAAGATACCACACCCATTACTCCAAGATAGAGATTTTGTTTTAAAACCTCTATTAGAATTAGAGCCAAATTTTGTTCACCCTAAAATAAAAAAGACTATCATTGAGCTATACTCAAATCTATCTGAATTTTCAATTATAGATTGAGATTTTAATCTATAATACCCGCTATTGCTTCTATCTCTATCAAAGCTCCTTTTGGGAGATTACTTACTTCTACAGTAGCTCTAGCAGGTTTATGATTTTTAAAATATTCTCCATAGATTTTATTGACTATCTCAAAATCTGAAAGGTCTTTTAGATATATAGTTGTTTTGATTACATTATCCATGTCCATGTCAGAAGCTAGTAAAATAGCTTTTATATTTTCCATAACTTGCTGTGTTTGTTCTTTTATTCCACCGCTAACCATCTCTCCTGTTTTAGGATTAATAGCAATCTGTCCAGATATAAACAAAAAAGATTCATACTTGATAGCTTGGGAATAAGGACCTATAGCCTTAGGTGCATCTTCTGTATAAATTCTTTGCATAGCTATCCCCTATTTTATTTTTTCTAATTCAATTTTACCTTCATACAGGGCTTTTCCCACGATAACTCCATAAATACCACACTCTTTTATTTTATAAAGCTTCTCTACATCTTTAAGGTTACTTATCCCTCCAGATGCTATAACTGGGTGTTTTAGATTTCCTGCAAGCTGTTTAGTAGCCTCTACGTTTGCTCCAACTAACGCTCCATCTCTATTTACATCTGTATACAAAAACCCCCAAATGTCCAGTTCATCATATTCTAAAGCAAATTCTAAAGGAGAATACTCGGTCTTTTCTAGCCAACCTTTTACAGCGACTTTACCATCTTTTGCATCTATACCTATTATTATTTTTTGCGGAAAAAATGAGATAGCTTTTTCAGTTTCTTCTCTATTTTTATAAGCCATACTGCCTACGATAACTCTTTGGACACCAATGTCAAACATTGTTTTTATTGATTCAAAATCCCGTAAACCTCCTCCAAATTGTATCGGTATTGATATAGATTTTGCGATTTGCTCCACGATTTTGAAATTTTTGGGTTTTCCTTCAAAAGCACCGTCCAAATCAACAATATGAAGTTGTTTAGCCCCTTTTTCTTCCCATATTTTTGCTGTATCAACAGGATTATTTCCGTACACTGTGACAGATTTTGGATTGCCTTTATACAACCTAACCGCCTTTCCGTTTTTTATATCGATAGCTGGAATAATAAATTCTTTTAAACTCAATTGAATACCTCCTAAATTCTTATTATATATTAGTTATAAGGGATTTTTATTGACTTTTAACATATTTAGTACTAATATAATTAAGCAATATAAAAAATAATAAAATTTTACAGTACATAATAACTAAAAATTATATCTTTAAAGATTAAAATTTTTATATGTAAAAATTAAATAAAGGGGGTATCACCATGGAAAACATCATTAATACCATAATAGGTTATGTAACGGAATATGGCTTGCGTGTAGTGATAGCGATAGTCATATTCCTAGTAGGACGATTTATTGCCAAAAAAGTCACAAATGTCCTAAGAAAGCTTATGGAAAAAGCAAATTGGGACCCTACCTTAGTTAAGTTCTTAGGTAATATGATATACATTCTTCTTTTATTTGTAGTTCTTATCATAACTCTTCAAACACTTGGTATTGATACAACTTCTTTCATAGCTATTTTAGGTGCGGCTACATTGGCTATTGGTTTTGCTCTGAAAGATAATCTATCGAACTTTGCCGCTGGTGTTATGCTCTTGATATTTAGACCTTTTGAAGTGGGTCATTTTATAGAAGCTGGAGGTACTTCAGGGGTAGTAGAAGAAATAGGAGTTTTTAATACAAAACTAAGAACTGGTGATAACAAATTAATATATGTACCAAACTCTAGCATAGTTGGTGGTAACATCGTTAATTACTCTGCAAAGGATACAAGAAGAATAGACCTTACTATAGGAGTTAGTTATGAAGATGACCTAAAGAAAGTAAAAGAAGAGTTGTGGAAAATATTAAACGAAGATGAAAGAATACTAAAAGACCCTGCTCCTACTGTAGCAGTAGCAGAGCTTGCTGATAGTAGTGTTAATCTAGTGGTAAGACCTTGGGTTAAAAGTAGTGACTATTGGCCAGTTTACTTTGACCTATTAGAAACTATCAAAACTAGATTTGATGAAGTTGGTATATCTATACCTTATCCACAGCTAGATGTTCATCTAAAAAAAGAAAATTAAAGATTTAGAACTTAAAATACATGGAGGAAGATAATGAACAAGAAACTTTTGTCCGCTTTCTTATCAGCTCTAACTATTTCTACAATTTCTTATTCTCATAACCATGAAAAGGAAGATGTAACATTAATTATTCCCCAAATTGGTTACCATTTCTTTGATGAAGACAGATATGTGTTTGACAGGGAAAAATTTACAGTTGGGCTATCTTTAGACCACATTATTGAAGATGGCTGGGGATTAGGAGCTTATTTAGGTTACGGTAGAACTCGTATGCTTAGAAACCCAGACTATAGAGACTTTTTTGATTTTGCTCTTTATGGGTCAAAGTACTTCAATACTGATAAAAAGTTTCTACCATATCTATCTTTGGGATTTGGTGCAAGTAGACTTGGAAGTAAAAATCTTGCTGGATTGTACGGAGCATTGGGAGCTTTATACTTTTTTAAAAGAAACTGGGCTGTAAATCTATCTATAAAAGATTTTCATCTTTTTAAAGGTAAAAATGATATAGTTACCACTTTAGGTATAGGTTATGCATTTGGGATAGATAGCTCTGGGAGAATAGCAGATAAAGACAATGATGGTGTGCCTGATGATAAGGATAACTGCCCTGATACTCCTGAAGGAGTAAAAGTAGATAGTGTAGGTTGTCCATTAGACAGTGATAAAGATGGGGTACCAGACTACAAAGATAAATGTCCCGATACTCCTGTAGGAACTTCTGTTAATAATGAAGGCTGTCCATTAGATAGTGATAAAGATGGAGTGCCTGATTACCAAGATAGATGTCCTGATACTCCTGAAGGAGTGAAAGTTGACAGATATGGTTGTCCTGAAGACAAGGATTTAGACGGGATACCAGACTACAAAGATAAATGTCCTAACACTCCAACAGGTGTAAAAGTCGACGAAAATGGCTGTCCTGTATTAGTAGATAGTGATAAGGACGGAGTACCTGATGATAAAGACAAATGTCCTAACACTCCTGCTGGTGTTTTGGTTAATAATGAAGGTTGTCCATTAGATAGTGATAAAGATGGGGTTCCTGATGGCAAAGACAAATGTCCAAATACCCCCGCTGGTGTAGTAGTAGATAGTGTAGGTTGTCCATTAGACAGTGATAAAGATGGAGTACCAGACTACAAAGATAAATGTCCTAACACTCCTGCTGGTGCAGTAGTTGACAATGAAGGTTGTCCGCTAGATAGCGATAAAGATGGAGTACCTGATTATAAAGATGAATGTCCTAACACACCAGAAGGAGCTCAAGTTGATGAAAAAGGTTGTTTAGTTCAAGTAAGATTAGAGATATATTTTGACCTAGACAGTGCAGAAGTTAAGCCTGAATACTATTCAGAAATTGAAAAATTAGCTATATACCTAAAAGCAAATCCAGATGTAAAAATAGAGATTCAAGGACATACAGATAGTCTTGGTCCTGCTGAATACAATCTAAAACTATCTCAAGCAAGAGCAGAAGCGGTTAAAAGAATATTAGTGGAAGAGTTTGGAATAGACCCAGACAGAATAATCGCTAAGGGTTATGGAGAAAGTCAACCAATCGCTTCAAATGAGACAGAAGAAGGTAGAGCTAAAAATAGAAGAGTAGTAGTTATTCAAATTAAATAGACAAAAAAGGAGGCGTTTGATGAAAAAACTTGTAGTATCAGCATTATTGATTCCTACGGTTGTAGGAATCTCTTTTGCAGAGGAACAAAAGAAAGATTGGAATCTACATGCAGAGCTTTCCTATGTAAAAACTTCTGGAAACTCTAAAGCAGAGACCTTTGCCGCAAAGGCAGAAGCTACAAAAATAAAGAATAAAAACAGATTTACAGCAAAGGCGAGTGGTTTATATGCCAAAGCAGACGGTACTGAAACTGCAAGTAGATGGTATCTGTTAGGTAGATGGGATAGGACTATCACTGAAAGGCTATTTTGGTTCTTGCAAGGTGACTTGCTAAATGATAAGTTTGCAGGCTTTGAATATAGGACAGTATGGTTAGGTGGTCTTGGATATGACATTATAAAAACAGATAAACACTTTTTAAAAGGACTTGCTTCTTTAGGTTATGCTTACCAAAGCTATCAAGATGGTGGTTCTGATGACTATCCTACTGCAAGTCTTGGTTTTAACTATGTTTGGCAGATTTTAGAAAATCTAAAGTTTAAAGAGGATTTTAACTATCAAACGAGTTTAGATGATTTTGAGATGTATTATATAAATTCAGACACATCTTTACAGGTTAAGATTAATACGCATTTTTCTTTAGGAGTAGGTTACAGGATAGCTTACCAAAATACACCTCCTCCCGGTGTAAAAAGTACTGATACTACTTTCTTGACTTCGCTGATTATTGATTACTAAGTAATGCCTTATAGAGTTGCGGAAATAGTTATACCAAAACAGAAAAAAGAAGAAGTTGAGAAATTATTTAACATTGATGGTGTTGTTGATTTTTGGAGAGAGGAACTATTTGAGAATAAGAGTATATACAAAGTTTTGGTTAAAACTGAATTCTCGCAGAAGTTAGTAGACAAACTGTTTAAAAAGTTTGGAAAAGAAGAAGGTTTTAGAATAGTTTTATATGACATCACAGCTACAATACCTGTATCTGAAGAGGAAGAGAAGAAAAAGAAACAATCAAAGATAGGAAAACTTCGAATCAGCAGGGAGGAATTGTATACAAACATCTCCTCCGCTGCTGAACTTAATTATATCTATCTAAGTTTAGTAATACTTTCATCTATTATTGCTGTTACTGGTCTTATTACGAATAACACAGCTGTGATAATAGGGGCGATGGTTATAGCTCCTCTTTTAGGTCCTAATATAGCTATAGCTTTAGCTACTGTTCTTGGGGATATAGAGTTAGAGAGGAAGGCTTTTTTTACTTTTCTAGTTGGAGCTGTTATTGCTTATATCTTCGCTGTATCTGTAGGTTTTATTTTTCCTGTAGACCCTTTTGTTAATGAGATAAACAGGAGAATTTATGTTAGTTTTTGGGATATAGTTGTGGCTATGGCTTCTGGTATTGCTGGTGTTTTAGCTTTTACTACAGGGGCGGCATTGAGTTTAGTAGGAGTTATGGTTGCTATATCTTTGTTACCTCCACTAGTTACCTCGGGTCTTTTACTTGGAAGTGGATATTTATTTTATGCTTTAGGAAGTATGCTTTTGTTTTTGGCTAACTTTGCAAGTTTAAATCTTGCTGGTGTTTTAACTTTTACTCTTCAAGGAATAAGACCTATGAAGTGGTGGGAAGCTAAAAAGGCACAATCCTATAGAAGAAAAGCTATGTTTTTGTGGACGGTTCTTTTGGTAATACTGGCTTTTGTTATTTTTGTGGAAAATAAGTATCTAAAATAGTTTCTACTTCTTTTAACATCTCTTTCCTTTGGGAATCTGTTACGTATGGAACAGAAAAGAAGAATTTATGTTCTAATACTTCCATACCACAAAATTCGAATATACTGTCGATAGTTTTTCTTATACACTGGCATATCTGATTTTTTTCGCATACTTCTTTTGACTCTCCTAGGGTGTTAAATATTAGTACTTTTTTATTTTCTAAAAGACCTTTTATCTGACCGTTTATCTGTGCATAAGCAAAACCTTTTGCAAATACTCTATCTATATAACCTTTTAGTATAGCTGGCATAGAATACCACCATATTGGGTGGATTATAATTAAAGTATCTGAATTTTTGATATGGTTTTGTTCTTGCTTTACATCTGGAAGATAGTCTCCTTTTTGTATTGCTATGAAATCTTCTGGTTTTAGAACTGGTTCAAAGTTTAGCTTATACAAGTCTCTAGTAGTGTATGTAATATCTTTTCTTTTTAAATTATTTTCTACTGTATCCTTTATGGCATGATTGAAACTTTTTGGGTTCGGGTGAGCATAGATGATAGTTGCTTTCATTATTTATCCTCTTTTGATGATTTAGTGTTCCACTTTAGGTAAGTGTTGATAAAGTCGTTTAGCTCTCCGTCCATAACAGCTTGTATGTTACCTGTTTCGTGTCCTGTTCGTAAATCTTTTACCATTTGATAAGGGTGAAAAACATATGACCTTATTTGGCTTCCCCATGTTATTTCTTTTTTTTCACCTTCTAGCTCTTTCTGTTTTTCTTTTTGCTTTTCTAGCTCATACTGGTATAGTTTCGCTTTTAGCATCTGTAGAGCTTTTGCTCTATTTTGGATTTGAGACCTTTCGCTTTGGCATGTTACAGTTATTCCAGTGGGTATATGTACTATTCTTACTGCTGAATCAGTTGTGTTTACGTGCTGTCCTCCTGCTCCTGAAGCTCTAAATGTATCTATCCTTAGGTCTTCTTCCTTTATGTTTATTTTTACATCGTCTCCTATGTCTGGTATCACTGAAACAGCAGAAAAAGATGTATGTCTTCTTTTATTAGCATCAAAAGGGGAGATTCTTACAAGTCTATGTACTCCCTGTTCTCCTTTTAGATTTCCGTATGCATAAGCTCCTTTTACTATAAATGTAGCACTTTTTATTCCTGCTACATCATCAGGTTGGTAGTCTATCATCTCTATCTGGTATCCATTTTTCTCTGCCCATCTTAAGTACATTCGAAGTAGCATTTCTGTCCAATCACAGGCTTCTACCCCTCCAGAACCAGCTTGTAAGGTGACTATAGCATCTTTCTCGTCGTATTCTCCAGAGAGTAAGCTACTTAATTCTATCTGTTCTATGTCTTTTTCTAATTGGTTTATCTCTTTTTCTAACTCTTTTAGGGTGTCTTCGTCAAATTCTGTTTCTAATAGTTCAATAAAATCTTTTATATCTGTTATTTTATTTTCTAACTCTCTTATCTTTTCTAATTTCTGTGCTAATAGATTTCTCTTAGAGGCTATCTCTTGGGCTGATTTTTGGTTATCCCAAAAGTCTGGTTTGCCCATTTTATTATCTAACTGATTTATCTGTTGTTCTATCTCGTCAGGTTTTAGAATATCCTTTATGTTTTTAAACTTATTATCAAGTTTTTCTATTTTTAGCTTTAAATCTTGTACCATCTTTTTCTATGGGTTTTTATTTTTTTATGGAATATATATTATTTTATTACTATAAGCTATGATAATAAGCATAGTTAGGAGTATTCCTCCTTTTAGGAGATATAGGGTACTTTAGCTTAAAATAATTTAGGTAATTTATCAAGTCTGGAATTTTGTTAAAAGAGAGAGTAGCTTTTCTATATCTTCGTAAGAGTGTTTGTAGGATATGGTTATCCTAAGTCTAGATGTTCCTTTTGGGACAGTAGGAGGTCTTATCGCTTGAAGGAATATGTTGTTTTGCAGTAAGAAATCTCTTATTTTTATGGCTTTTTTTTCTTCATTAACTATTAGTGGGATTATAGGAGTACCGTTGAATGTTACTTTGAATCTGGCTTTTTTTAAGCCTTCTGCAAGATATTTTGCCTTTTGTAATACTTCTAGCCTTCTGTGAGGTTCTGCCTGCATTATTTGGAGGTTTTGTAAGGATATATAGTTTTGGATAGGGGATAAAGCTGTGGTAAATATGGCTGTTCTCATTTTGTTTATAAGATACTCTATTACAACTTCCGAGGCACATATAAAAGCTCCGTAGCTTCCTACTGCTTTGGATAGAGTTCCCATTTGGATTATATTTTCTTCAGGTTTCAAACCAAAATGAAATAATGTTCCTTTCCCTTCTCCTAAGATTCCTGTTGCATGAGCATCGTCTATTATAAGTACAGCATCGTATTTTTTGGATATTTTGTAAATATCGTCTAAGGGGGCTATATCTCCCTCCATGCTAAAAACCCCATCTGTGACTATAAATATTTGACCTTTGTTTTTTCTTGTTTTTAGTTTTGTCTCTAGGTCTTTTGTATTTTTATGTTTATATATCAGTTTTTCAGCTTTTGTAAGTTTCAAACCGTCTATTATTGATGCGTGATTTAGCTCGTCACTAAGGACAGTATCTTCTTTTTTTATTAGGGCTTGTAACATTCCTATGTTTGCTAAGTAACCACTTCCTACAACGATACATTTTTGGGTTTCTTTTAAGTTTGAGAGATGTTTTTCTAACTGGTTTTGGATTTTTGTGTATCCTGATACTAATAAAGAAGCTCCACTTCCTAATTGTAGAGTATCTATTTTTTGGCACAGTTGTTTTTTTGTTTTTTTACAGTCTTTTAAACCAAGATAATCGTTAGATGAGAAGTCTATGATGTTTTCCCTAAGAATTGAAAGGTTTCTATACATATTTTGTTCTTTTAGAGATTTTAACTCTTCTTTTAGTCTGTGTGTAAACATATCTTATAGATTATATACCGATTATCTTTATCACTATTTTTTTGGGTCTTCTGCCGTCAAATTCTGCATAGAATATCTCTTGCCAAGTTCCTAAGTCTAGCTGACCATTTGTTACAGGTAATATTACTTGAAGATGCACAAGAAGGTTTTTAAGGTGTGCATCTGCATTATCTTCGCCAGTTAGATGATGTTTGTAATTGTTTTTGAAAGGGGCTAGCTGTTCTAACCATTCCCAAATGTCTTGATGCAAGCCTTCTTCATCATCTTGGATAATTATTGAACTGGTAAGATGCATTGAAGATACAAGACAAAGACCTTCTTTTATGCTGGATTTTTCTACAGCTTTTTTTACTTTGTCAGTTATTCTTATCAGTTCTCTTTTCTTTTTTGTGTTAAAGGTTATGTATTGTGTATAGACTTTTGTTTTTCCTTCTTGGAGCATTTTATTCTTCCTTTGTTTTCTTTTTATTATAAAATTTTAAATAAAAAGGGGTTTTAATGCTATCTATTGTCAAAAGTGGTGGTACTTTAGGGGTTGATGGATATGTGGTAGATGTTGAGGTGAATATATCTTCAGGTTTACCTCAATTTATAACGGTAGGTCTTCCAGATACAGCGGTAAAAGAAAGTAGAGAGAGAGTAAAATCTGCTATCTCTAATATAGGTCTTTCTTTTCCTATTAAAAAGATAGTGGTTAATCTTGCTCCTGCAGATGTTCAAAAACAAGGTACTTTGTATGACCTTCCTGTTGCAGTTGGTATTCTTGCAGGTAGTAATGTGGTTTCTTCGGAAAATGTAAAAAAGTACGCTTTTATTGGGGAGCTAGCTTTAGATGGGTCTTTGAGAGCTGTTAAAGGGATACTTCCTATCATTTTAAAGTTTAGGGAGGAAGGTATAAATAAAGTTATTCTTCCTATAGAAAATGGTAAAGAAGCGGCTTTAGTAGATGGTGTAGAGGTGTACGGTTTTTCGTCTTTAAAGGACATAGTTTCTTTTTTAAATGGGGAGATTCAAAAATATCCAATCTCTTTGGACAAAGATGAGCTTTTGTCTATGGATTTAGATAATAATCTAGATTTCGCTGAAGTGAAGGGTCAGCACTCTGTAAAAAGGGCTTTGGAGATTGCGGCTTCTGGTTTTCATAATGTTTTGATGATAGGCTCTCCCGGTTCTGGAAAAACAATGCTAGCTAGAAGGTTTACCTCTATTTTACCTGATATGACTTTCGAAGAGGCGATAGAAACTACAAAAATTCATAGTGTTGCAGGTATTTTGAAGGGTTTTATTGTAAGGTCTAGACCTTTTAGAAGTCCACACCATACTATATCTGACATAGCGTTGATAGGAGGTGGAACTTATCCCAAACCCGGTGAGGTTAGTTTGGCACATAACGGGGTTTTGTTTTTAGATGAGCTTCCAGAGTTCAAGAGGTCAGTTTTAGAAGTTTTGAGGCAACCTCTCGAGGATAAGGTGGTTTCTATCTCTAGGGCATCAGGTAGGTTTGAATTTCCAGCAAAATTTCAGTTTATAGCGGCGGCAAATCCTTGTCCGTGTGGGTATAAAAATGATTCCCATAAAGAGTGTACATGTACCCCAAAAGAAGTCAAAAGATATTTGGGTAAAATATCGGGACCTCTTCTTGATAGAATCGATATTTTAACTTATGTATCTAGTGTAAAACCACAAGAGCTGTCTTCTATGTCTTATGGAGAGAGTTCTAAAGATATAAAACAAAGGGTGTTAAAGGCTGTAGACATACAAAGGGACAGATATAAAGACTTACCTATAAATTTTAACAGTGAGATGACTCCTTCTATGATTGATAGATTTGTTAATTTGGATTTAGACGCGGAAAATATTTTAAACATGGCGTCAAAGAAATATAATTTTACTGCTAGAACTTTTCATAGGGTTTTGAAGGTAGCTAGGACTATAGCAGATTTGGATACATCTGATAAGATTAAAACCCAGCATATAATAGAAGCGATAAATTTTAAACTTTCACAGGAGGTTTTTGATGGGATTTAAGCCGGTAGATGTTTCTAACAAGTTTGAGACGATAAGAACAGCTAAAGCAGAAGGAAAGATATACTTAAGTGATGATTCTGTAAAGATGATAAAAGAAGGAAGAGTTCCCAAAGGTGATGTTTTATCTGCCTCTCAAATGGCAGGTATATTTGGAGCTAAGAGGACAGCGGATATATTACCTTTTTGCCATAATATAATGATTGACCATGTTCTAGTAGATGCTCATCTTCATGAAGATGGTGTTTATGTTACTGCTCAAGTTAAATGTATAGGAAGGACAGGTGTTGAGATGGAGGCTCTAACAGCTGTATCATCTGCTCTTTTAAATGTGTATGATATGCTCAAAGCTTTTGATAAGAATATGGTGATTTCTGATATTAGATTGGTAGAGAAAAGAGGGGGGAAATCTGATTATGAAGAGGATTTATCTGGTTTAGATTGTGCGGTGATAACGTTAAGCGATACCTGTTACAAAAAGGAAGCTGAAGATAGAAGCGGAAAAACAGCTATCGATATTATTGAAAATGAGTTTAGAGGGAAGGTAGTTCATTATAAGGTTCTTCCTGATGACAAAGATATGATTATTAATGAGTTTGAATCTTTAAAAGATAAAGTAGATATTATATTCACTACTGGAGGAACAGGTTTTTCTAAAAGAGATGTTACTCCAGAAGCTACAAAAGAAGTAGTAGAAAAAGAGATGATAGGGTTTGGAGAAGCAGTTAGGATAATTGGGGTAAGATTTACTCCCAAATCTCTGCTCTCTAGGGCTACTGCTGGAGTTATTGGAGATAGTACGCTCATTATAAATCTTCCGGGTAGTACTGGAGGAGTAAAAGATAATCTTAGAATGTTAGCTCCTTTGTTAAAGCATGCTATTAGAATGGCTAAAGGTGAAAAGAAACATTAATAATGGACAGGCAAAAGGCTCTACTTTTATTTGCTTTAATGTGGCAACCTAGCTATGAAAACCATCTAAAAGATGTTGAGATTACTATAAAGGGACAGTTTGGAAAAATTATATCTCAAACAGAGATATTCTCTCTTCCTTATTCTAAATATTATGAGAAAGAGATGGGGAAAAACTTGCTTAAAAAGTTTGTTGTTTTAGATAAATTGATTCAAAAAGAGGAAATGGCAAATCTAAAGAAATTTTCCATCGATTTAGAGAATCACCACCGCATAAATGGAAATCGAACAGTTAATATAGACCCTATATATCTGGAGGAATTTCAAGTCGTTGTTGCTACATCTAAGTATAGAGGAAGTAGAATTTATCTTTGTGATGGAGTGTATGCTGATTTAGAGCTTCTTTATTATAATGGCTCATTTCAACCTATGGTTTGGACTTATCTTGATTATAAAAAGTTTGTTCCTTTTTTTAACAGTGTTCGAAAGATATTTTTTGAAAAAATGAAGTATACATAGATTTATGCAAGGGTAAAGTCTTCACCGAGAAATATTTTTCTGACTATTGGGTCTTCTACTATCTGTTGTGGAGTTCCTTCGCTTATTACTTTGCCATGGGCTATTATGTAAGCTCTGTCTGTTATTTTCAGTGTTTCTCTTACATTGTGGTCAGTGATTATAACTCCTATATCTCTATGTATCAGCTCTACTATAAGTTTATTTATATCTTTTACAGAAATAGGGTCTACTCCAGCAAAAGGCTCATCAAGTAACAAAAAAGAGGGGTTTATTATCAAACTTCTTGCTATCTCTAATCTCCTTCTTTGTCCTCCTGACAAGGTATATGCTTTTTGGTCTTTTAGGTCATAGATATGGAACTCTTCTAGAAGCTCTTTAGCTCGTCTTTCTCTTTCTTTTTTGTCTGGAACGTGAAATTCTAAAAATATCATAAGGTTATCCCATACAGTTAGTTCTCCAAAAATAGAAGGTTCTTGAGGTAAGAAAGATATTCCTTTTCTAGCTCTTTCATATACAGGTAGGTCTGTTATATCTTCACCGTTGAGGTATATATTTCCGCTGTCTGGTTTTATGAATCCTAATAGACATTTGAATGTTGTTGTTTTTCCTGCTCCGTTGGGACCTAACAACCCTACGATTTCTCCTTCTTGAACATACAAAGATATATCTTCTAAGACGACTTTTTCTTTGTACCTTTTTTTTAAGTGGTCAACTTCTAGTTTTGCTAGTTCTTTCATTTTGCTACTTCTTGCTGACTTTTAAATAATTTTTTCATGTTTCTTATCGCTTGCCTAATTCTTTTTTCATTTTCTACCACTGCGAATCTTACGTATCCTTCTCCGTGTTCTCCGAATCCTACTCCCGGGGCAACTGCTACTTTTGCTTCTCTTAGGAGCATCATACTAAATTCTACAGAGCCAAGATGTCTAAATTTTTCTGGTATTTTTGCCCATAGGAACATTGTTGCTTTTGGTTTTTCTACTTGCCAACCTATTCTATTTAGTCCTTTTACAAGGACATCTAGTCTTTTACTATATATATCTCTTGCCTTTTCTACTATAGAGTAATCACTGTCTAGAGCTATGATGCTCGCTACCTGTATAGGGGTGAAAGTTCCGTAATCTAGATAACTTTTTAGTCTTCTTAGGTTATGGATAAGGGTTTTATTTCCTACTACGAATCCTACCCTCCAGCCAGCCATTGAATATCCTTTTGTTAATGAGTAGGTTTCTACAGCTATATCTTTTGCGTTTTTGACTTGGAGTATGCTAGGAGCTTTATAACCGTCAAAGCATAAGTCTGCATATGCAAAATCGTGGATTATCCACATTTTTTTCTTTTTTGCGAAAGAAACGATTTCTTGAAAAAAGTCTAGATTAACAGTCATAGTGGTTGGATTGTTTGGAAAGTTTAGTATTAGGACTTTTGGTTCTGGATAGCTGTCTTCGTATGATTCGTATATGTTTTTTAGGAATGTCTCTTGTTTCTCTTCATCACTACCTTCTAGAGGTAAGGGTACTGTAAGAACACTTGCTCCGGCTATTACAGGGGCATAGTAATGAATCGGATACCTAGGACTAGGGACTAAAGCCATATCTCCCGGGGAAAGCATTGCCAACATAAGGTGGGATATACCTTCTTTTGAGCCTATTGTCATTATTGCTTCTTTGTTTGGGTCTAAATCAACATCGAATCTCCTTTTGTAGTAATCGCTAATAGCTTTTCTTAATCTAGGTATTCCTTCTGACGAAGAATATCTATGGGTTGTTTTCTTTTTTGCTGATTCACACAGTTTATCGATAATATGCTCTGCTGGTTTTAAGTCTGGATTTCCCATTCCCAAATCTATAATATCTTCTCCTTCTCTTCTTAGCTTTGCTTTTAGGTCGTTAACTGTAGCAAAGACATAATGAGGGAGTCTTTTTATACGGGGAAATTCTTCCATATGTGTACCTCTTTTATTTTTTTTCTAAAAAAACTAATGGGTTTATAGGCTCTGCATTTTTCCTAATTTCAAAATAAAGACCACAGGTATCAGAGTTATTTAGTTTTCCTGTTTTTCCTATTATCTGTCCTTTCTTTACGTACTGCCCATCTTTAACTAGTATTTTTCCTACATGTCCATATATCGTTGTTAATCTTTTTTCGTGTTTTAAAATAATCAGGTTTCCATATGTTTTTATGCTATCTCCTACGTAGATAACCTTTCCGTCTTCGGAAGCTTTAATCGGAGCGTTACATGTGGTTGCTATGTCTATACCTAGATGTCTTACTTTATGATTATTAACGAATTTTTTGATTATCACTCCATCTACAGGCCATTGAAAAGATAATTTTACTTTTTTTCTTATGATATTTTCTTTTTTTACATACTTTACTATTTTTTTAGGTATTTTTAGTTTTTGTCCCGGGCGGATTATATAAGGTTTTTTTAGTTTGTTTATTTTTATTATCTGTGTTATGGAGGTTTTGTATTTTTTAGCTATGATACTTAGATTCTCTCCGGGTTTTACTCTGTGGATTATTATCTTCTTTTTTACGACTTTTACTACATCTTTGGTCTTTTGTCTTTTTACATTTCTCTTCTTTTTAATACAGAGAAGTTGTCCTACTCTTAATGTATCTCCTTTTAGGTTATTTAATCTTTTGAGGTCTTTTACCCATACGTGATACTTTTTGGCGATTTCTATTATTGTATCTCCGGGTCTTACCTTGTGGACTATCTCGCATTCAGATAGGGAAATTCTTTTTGAGTGGGTTTTTATAGGGATTCTTAGGACTTGACCTGTCCTTATTATGTAAGGTTTTTTTAGATTATTTGCTTTTACTATATCTTTTATAGACACTCCAAATTTTAGAGCTATCTCACTAAGAGTATCTCCGGGTTTTACTTTGTAATATTTGTATTCTTTCCTGTCTACAGGTATTTTTAAACGCTGACCTTTGTAAATTGTGTAGGGAGGTTTTAGGTTGTTTGCTTCTATGATGTCTTCTACAGTAACACCATATTTAAGAGCTATCTCGCTAAGGGTATCTCCTCTTTTTACTTTGTAAGTAAGACCAAATGATAAAGAAATTGTAAAAATAATCGTTAAAAATATTTTAATACCTAATTTCAAAATTACTGAAACCTCCCTCTTTGTCTACTAGTTTATATTCTATGTTTGTAACTTTTGCTAGAGGTGGTCCTTTTTTTAGCTCTTCTAAAAATCTTTCTAAGGTTTCTTCTTTTCCTTCGGCTACTACTTCTACTGTTTGGTCTGGAAGGTTTCTAACATAACCTTTTAATCCTAAGTTCTCTGCTACCTCTTTGGTAAAGTATCTAAAACCCACATTTTGAACTTTGCCAGAGATTACTGCATGAAGGAGCATTTTTTATATCTTACCTCGGTAAAGTTACATTTCTTTTAAGAATATTTAATTATATTTCGTACTTGTAAGGTTTTCAATAAAGAAAGCTTCTTTATTATTGTTCTATTGAAATTAAAATTTAGCCACTGTAAATTAACTGTAAGTTTCATTTAAGGGGGTACATATGTCAGAAGAAGCTCAAGTAATAAAAGAAGGGATTTTTACTGGTGGGCAAGCTTTAGCAAAAGCCCCTAAACTCTATGGTATTCCTACAGGTATTGAAGGATTAGATGAACTTTTTTTTATTGTAAAATCTGAAAATGGGCGTATTGTAAAAAAGTCATTAAACGGTATTCCGGCTTATGCTGTATGTAATATAACTGGGGTAAGTGATACAGGGAAATCTTTAATGGTAGAACAGTTTTCAGTTAAGCAGGCGAGTGAAGGACGAAAAGTCATTTTTGTTACTGTGGAAGCACCGGCAAATTTTGTTGCGGCTTCTTTAAAACTTAGAGCTTCTGCCATGGGATTAAATTTTGAAGAATTTGAAGATAATATAATCCTTGTTGATGCGGCTTCTCATTCTAAACTTCGAGAAGATATACCTACACTATTAGCTACTTTGGCTTATGCTATCAAAACTTACCATGCAAAGTTTACTATTATTGATTCTGTAACTGGTCTATTTGAAAATAAAGAAATGTTAGCAAGAAGTATTGTTAGAAGATTGTTTAACTTTATGAAAAAGTGGTATCAGACCTCTTTTTTTGTTTCTCAAAAAAGGAGTGGTCATGAGGAGCTTACAGCGGAAGCCGCAGGGGGATATGCTGTAGGACATATCGTTGATGGAACGATGGTTTTGGCAAAGGAGCTTATAGATAGTCCGTATAAGGCAAAACTGTATAAAAAAGAAATTGGAGATATTGTTAGGCTTTTTAGGATAGATGGTTGTCGTATGGCTGGACATGATACAAAAACCCACTATCTTGAAATTACAGAAACAGGACTGGTAAGGATTTTACAGCCGATTTCTTCATAAACGGCTCTACCACTGTCCCGATAATTTTCACCGTTTCAAGTGGTTTTTTAGAAATGGGACAGAGAGATTTTCAAGAGAAGATTTTTTTAATGTCTATCTTTATTTTGCACTGGCAGGCGTCTATTTCCAAAATTCCTTCGTCTCCGTCAAAGAATTTTTCATACTTTTTGTTTTGTAGTTTAAAGCCCCTTACCTTTTGAATATCCGGGTATACGAGTATGTAGTAATCCACGCCCTCCTTTTCGTAAAGTTCAAACTTTATCTTTTCGTCTTTTACTGCAGTTGATTTTGATACGACTTTAAAGACAGCTTTCGGCGGAGTTTTTATGTGTTCAGGGACTTCTTTACACAAAACGGAAACGTCAGGTCTTACGACCGTTTCTTCGTTTACTATCCAGTCAAGTTCAACATAAGTATTAAGCTGTGAATTTTTACACTGGTCAGCATAGTTTAAAATCTGCTGGACAATCCTACCTGCGATTTTCTGATGTTTCCCGAAGGGAGACGGCGTCATAGCGAAAGGAATTCCCTCTATCAACTCCCAGTCCCCTTTCCACTGCTTATAATCTTCAACCGTATATCTGGGTATATACTCTTTTGGTAGCATTGTTTTCCCTCGTGTCTTAAGTATTATATTAATTAAATATAACAACCAGCCTTTACTCTAAAAACTCCAAGTCCTTATATATATCTTTCCTTTTTCCAACCCTTAATATGAGAATTACCAGTTTGTCCCCTTCAACCTCAAGTATTGCCCTGATTTTTCTGGATATAACATACCTGTAGTATCTCTCGTAGCCTTGGAGTTTTTTGACCTTCTTTGTTTTTTTCAGCAGGTCAAAATTTTGTGCCAGATACTTTAGCTTCTGGGCTATAAAAATCCTTTCGTCGGTGGAAAACTTTTCCAAATCCTTTTCTGCAATTTCGGAAAAAAGCAGTTTATACATCTATTCCCAGTTTTTTAAACACTTGGTCAGCGTCTTTTACCTTTATCTTCCCTTCTTTTATCCCCTTGATTACCTTTTCTGCCAATATCCCGTCAATGTAATCCATATAAAAGTCAAGGGCTTTTTCAACTATATCACTCTGGGAAGTGCCTAAAATCCTTGATAGGTTTTCCAGTTCCTTTGCCAGACCTTCGTCCATACTTATAAGTTTTTTTACTGTAGACATTCTTACCTACCTATTTATTGTTTTATATCTTTAAATATATCTTTTTGTATATCTACGTCAAGTTTTTGAAATCTAAACGGATAGTTTTTCAGCATAAGTACTGCCAAATAGAAAAACGATTATTATAATAAAAGTATGCAGGCATAATACCGCCTGCTGGGGACTGCCTGCACTGGAAGGCGGAATACAAATAACCCAGCCCAAAGCATTAACGCTTTGGCTTTAAGGTGTAAAGATGGTAGTAGTTATTTCAAAGAGTGTAAACGAAACTGACCTAGAGCATTTGGTTGGTAGAGTGTTCTTCAAAGCTATAGACCTGCTTGGTGGTTTAAGTAGGCTGGCAGAGTATAGAGCTTTGACTTGGCTTCCTTCTTTGGCGAGAGCTTCTTTTGTTATTGTTTTAAGGGAGGAGTATCTAAAAACAGAAGAGGAGATAGCAAAATTTGTAGGTATCGCAAAGAGTACAGTAAGAAATATTTTGAGAGCAGACCCTCAATTGGCACTCTACAAAATAGAGCATTTTGAGGAGCTTACAAAAGAAGAAAAACAGCATCTTAGAGTGCATACAGCAGGGGGAATAGCGAAATTAGCATACAAATTGGTAAAAGAAGGACAAGAGGCTCAAGTGTTGCTAGAGTTTTGTGCTACTTCTGGAGCGCAGATAGCTCAAGTTTGCGATGTTCCATGGGCTTATGCTGTACTAAAAAGAATTAAAGGAACTAAGTATCCAATCCAATCTCCAGCAGAGCTAAAGGATAGGTTGGCAGGAGTAAATATAAAAGGGATTGATGGAGCGGAAGTTGTAGAAGGATTAACTTATCCTATAAAGTCTCCTGCCCAGCTACTTCATGAAATAAAAGAATATTTACAGATGAAAGGTATAGACTAATAAGTAAAGGGGGATAGTAACCCCCCTTTTTTTATAACTCTTTTATGATAAATATCTTTTAAAAAATTTAACCGCTAAATCCCATGCGTCTTGTGCCTGTTCTTCGTTATAGACATCAGGTCTTTTTGTGTTTAAGAAAGCATGGGTCACTTCAGAATACACCTTTAGCTGGACATCTACACTGTTTTTCCATACTGACTTTGCCATATCTATAACATCGTCATTTTTTACGAATTCATCTTTTTCGGCAAGTATGAAGAATATAGGTACTTTGATGTTAGAAGCGTCGATAGGAGCTAGCTGGGGCAATCCATAAAAAGGTACGCTAGCATCTATTATGTCGTTTGCTTTATCTGCAAAGTACATAGATAATGTTCCTCCACAGCAAAAACCAGTAACTCCTACTTTTTTTGGAGAGGTCTTATCACATTCTTTTAGATAGTCTACTGATGCTTTGAATATAGCGGTAACTTCTTCCATTCTATTTTCGAACATATCCATCATAAGTTTGCCTGCGTCGTCAGGGTTATCTGCATTTTTCCCATTGTAAAAATCTGGTGCAAATGCTACGAATCCTTCTTGGGCTAGTTTATCTGTTAGTTCTTTTATGTTAGATAAGGGTGAATCTAGACCCCACCATTCGTGGATTATTATGACAGCTGGAGCTTTTGTGGTGGGTTCTGCGATATAGCCACTAACTTTAATTCCATTTTTTTCAAAGGTTATATCTTTTCCCATGATTTCCCCTCCTTTGTTAGGTTGTTCAAATTTAGTATAAATCCTAAAGTAAAAGGCTTCAATACAATGTATAAAATTTTTAAAAAGAACTTCTAATTTTTATGAATTTGCAGTTTTTATTATTTTTGATTTCTGTGATGTCCTAATATTTCCTTTACTTTTAGTTTTTTTCGAATACTTTAAATTTTCTCTCCAAAGTTTTTATATAAATTTCTGTGTATTTTCCTTTTTCTAAGTTTTCGTATATCTCTATGTAGTCTTCAATAAGATTTGCTATCCACAATCAAAAGCTCTATATCTTCGAGCTTTGGGTATCTGTTTTGCTTTATAAAAATAATAATTAACTAGTTCACCTTAACTAAATCTTTCTATATTATATTTTTATGGATTATTTTAGTGTAAAAATGCGTGCGTCTTTAGGTCAGGAGCATACCTCTGGTCATGAGAGGATAGTTGAAAAATCTCATATTGAAGATGTGATTTTTGAGTTTTATAAAAGAGGAAGTAGAAAAGAGTTTGATTTGTTAAATATAAAGGTAGAAAAGATTAAACAACCTATAAAAATGATAAAAAAATCTTTAAAAATAAAAGACCTTAAATTTCCTACTTTTATAGAGGCTAACGAGTTTGCCATTGATTTACTTTTTAGGTATCTAAAAATCCCAAAGGAAGTATTGGAAAGTCTGATAGGACAAGTTCATAGTGGGGCAGGAGATAAAAAGAATATGAGAGGGGCTATGATAGTAAATCTAAAAGGAGAAAGAATAGAAAAGGATAGACAAAGGGGGATAAGAACATCTATGGTGGATTTTGTAAATAGAGATAAAGCGTTATCAGTTCTTAAGGGAAAAGGTTTTACAGATAGGACTTTAGATGCTTTGGCAGTATCTACAAAAAATCTATCTTATAAAGGGTTTTTAGCTGAATACTGTATATCTGATGAGGCAGACTATATTACTGGATATGTGTCTGTTGATGGGACTTATTTTAGGCTCACCCCGTTGAAAAATTTTGGTAATTCTTTTGGGGGGAGAATCTATTTTGTGGAAGATGGGTTAGATTTAGATAAGCTGTATGATTACCTTCAATCGAAGCCTATCTTGATTAAGAATGTACAGCTTTGAAGAGGTTAGGTTTTGAATATTTTCATTCATGGTTGGGGTTTTTCTAAGGAAGTTTGGAAGGATTTTTTTTGTCTAGAAGATTCTGTTTTTTTAGATTTACCTTATCATAACAGTAATAAAAATTTATATAAATCTGATATATTAAGAACTTTTTCTTATGAAGTTTCTAGTTTGATAGAGAGTTCTAACAAGAAAGTAAATGTGATAGGTTGGTCTTTGGGAGCATCTATTGCTGTTTTATCAGTGTTAGAGATAGACCAGCAAAGGATAAATGATTTGGTACTTGTAGGATTTACACCAAAGTTTTTGGACAAATCACTAGGTCACAATCCTATCCTTGTGAAAGCTTTTTTGTTAGGGTTGAAGATAGATTTTGAGAAAACTGTGTTTTCTTTTAGAGAAACAGCTGTAGGAGATAGATTTGATAACATACCATTACCGTCTAAAGAAGGTTCTATAGAAGTCTTAAAAGAGTATATAAATCTAGATTTAAAAGAAAAAATAAAAGATATAAAGGCTAGAACGACTTTTATACATGGAAAACAGGACAAAATCGTTTCTATAAATGGTTCTATCTATGCGAACCAATTCTTGGAGAATTCTACTCTACAGGTGGTAGATTCTCATCATGCTCCTTTCTTAGATAACCCTCAACTTATACTAGAGATAGTATCTAGATAGACCTAGTGCAGGTTTTGGAAATTTTCAAAAAATTTTGGAATTTTTGCAAATATTCAAAAATGCAAATATTCGAAAATACTAATATTTCTATATTTAGATATTGGCATAGTTTTTGCATTATAAAAATATGAAGATAAAAAAGGAGGTGATTAAAATGTATGACATCATCATCATTCTAACAATAATGGTTCTATTTGCTTTACCTCTTATCTACTTTATGCCTTCAAAATAGTTTCTAGTTCCTGTGGAGAGTGAATAGGTGCTTTACAACTGAAGTTCTCGCAGATGTACACTGTAGGTTTTCCTTCTGTTTTTGTTAGAGAGTTTAAAAATCCACTGATACACCCTAGTTTTGAATTGGAAGTTTTTAAGGCGGTGAGGTTAAAGGGATAAAAATCTAGATATAGCTTGTGTATGAAAGGTTTGCTTTCTTCTTTTTCTGCAACTATGATAATTTCTTTTGTGCCTTTTGTTAGTAGGTCTAGACCTATCATAAACATTGAATATGCAGAAGGAACTATAGAGAGTTCTTTAGAGAAAGCTTTGACTATTTGTTTTGCTTTTTGTTCCAAGTCTGGAAGGGAAAGTAATCTACTGAATCTAACGATGTTGTATAAGGATACAGAGTTTCCTGATGGGATAGCTCCATCGTACAGTTCTTGAGGTCTGACGATTATATCTTTTATATAGTCTGCACTCATGTAAAAACCACCATTTTCTTTGTCCCAAAAATGTTCAAATAGTTTGTTTAGAAAACCTTTAAATTCAAAAAGGTATCTTTCTTGGAAAGATGTTTCATATAGTTCAAAAAGTCCCCACATGAAAAACGCATAATCATCTAAAGTAGCTTCGTATTTTAGCTCATTGTCTTTATATCTGTGGTATAGTGAGCCGTCTTCTTTTTTCATATTGGTAAGTATAAAATCTGCAGAATTTTGAGCGATTTGTAGATACTCCTCGTTTCCAGTAACTTGGGCTAATTTGGAAAAGGCTACTATCATTAGTCCGTTCCAGTCTGTTAGGATTTTTGTATCTTTTAGAGGGTGTATCCTTTTTTTCCTTTCTTTGAACAATCTTTTTCTCATTTTTTCTATTTTTTCTTTGAGCTTTGTTTCTGGGATACCTAGTTTCTTTGCTATGTTTTCTATACTGTCTTTTAGGTAGATTATGTTCTTACCTGATATTTCTCCTGTGGCTTCTTCTTTGAAGTTTCCTTCTGGGAATATTGGATAAATTTTTTTGAAAAGTTCAAAATCTTCTTTTAAAATCTGTTTTAGTTCATCATAACTCCACACATAAAATTTTCCTTCTTCTCCCTCGCTGTCTGCGTCTTCTCCTGAATAAAAAGCTCCTTCTTTGGAGGTCATATCTCTTTTTATGTAATTAGCTATCTCTTTTGCAACTTCTATATAAAATGTTTCTTTTGTCTCTTGGTATGTTTCTGTATATACAATCATAAGCATAGCTTGGTCGTAGAGCATTTTTTCAAAATGAGGAAGTTTCCATTTTTCGTCAGTAGAGTATCTGTGAAAACCAAAACCTATGTGGTCATATATTCCTCCTTGTCTCATTTTTTGTAAAGTTGTTTTTACCATCTCTAGAGCTTCGCTATTTTTGTACCTTTTCCAGTACCTAAGTAAAAACATTAAGTTGTGAGGTGAAGGGAATTTTGGTCTATCTCCGAAACCTCCATGATACCTATCAAATCGGCTTTTTAATTCTAAAAAGGCTCTATGGACTAATTTTTCTGGGTCTATGTTTTTTTCTTCTTTTTCTTCTATGTCTTCTTTTATATAGTTTATTATTGCTTGGGCTTTTTGGGATAAGGTATCTCTTTCTTTTTCCCACAGGTCAGCTAGATGTAAAAGAATATCTTTTAGACCAACCCTTCCATATCTACTGTCTTTAGGAAAATAAGTTCCGGCAAAGAAAGGTTTTTTGTCAGGAGTCATTATTATAGTCAAAGGCCAGCCTCCCTGTCCTGTTACAAGCATACAGACTTTCATATATATACTATCTATGTCTGGTCTTTCTTCTCTATCTACTTTTATAGGTATGTAATGTTCATTTAGTATTTTCGCTATCTCTTCATCTTCAAAGCTTTCTTTTTCCATAACATGACACCAATGACACGTAGAATATCCTATAGATAGGAAGATTGGCTTATTTTCTTTTTTTGCTTTTTGGAATGCTTCCTGTGACCATGGATACCAGTTTACAGGGTTGTACGCATGTTGATGTAGATAGGGGCTTTTTTCATGTATAAGTCTATTTGGTTTTTGGTTTTCCATTTTGTATTCCTTTTATGTACAGTCTTGAGTATACAGATTGTACAGTAGGTATACCTTATGTATATATAAGATTTGTCATAACGAAGGGAAGGTTTAGGTTATTTTTCTTCTTGAGGTTTTTCTGTTTTTGTAGGTTTTGAAGATTTTTCTGTTTTTTGTGTTTGTTTTGGTGGTGCTTTTCGGGTAGGTTTTTTCTTTTGTGTTTCTGGAGGTTTTGTTATACTTTTTTTTATCTCTTCTAGAGCTTGGTCTGCTATCTTTTTTATCTCTGGTGGGACTTCAACCATCGTAATAAAGGAAGAAGAATCAAATGTTTTTCCATTAAAGTAAGCTTCTATAAACCTTCCTACTGTATCTCCAGTGATTAACCCATTGTCAAAAATGACTTTCCCTTTGTATCCTCTTAGTTTCAAAAATTCGGCTATTTGGGGTAAGTATCTAGTTATAGATATGTACATGGTAGGTTCGATAATATATCGGTATTCTGGGTGGTTTGTTTCAATAATTTTGAATTTATCTTTTTTCATTTTTATCTCCTTGTGGTGAGTATACAAATCAATATTTTAAGAGAAAGCTTTTGCTAATTCTACCATTTTAACATAAGATTATTTTTATGGATTATACCGATTTACTGATACAAGCTTTTAAAAATGCTGTTAATCAAGTCTTGCCTGATAAAATCATTTATAAAAATATTAAAATCGATAACCATTTTTTTTCTATACAGGAAGATAAGTACCCTTTAAAAAATTTTTACCTGTTTGGAAGTGGGAAGGCTTCTATAAAAATGGCTCAAGCTGTAGAGGATTTGTTCAAGGATTATATCAAAGGAGGTTTGATTGTTTCCAACTATAAAAAAGAGCTAAAAAAAGTCGAAGTTTTCGAGTCTTCTCACCCAATACCAGACGAAAGGAGCATCAAAGCAGGTAGACATATGTTAGAAAAGCTTTCTTCTTTGAAAGAAGATGATTTTTTTGTATATCTTTTGTCTGGGGGAAGTTCTGCTTTGATAGAGTATCCTATCCCTCCTATATCTTTACAGGATTTGAGGTTAACTACAGATATACTACTTAAAAGTGGTGTCTCTATAGATGAGGTAAACATTATAAGAAAGCATATATCTTTAATAAAAGGGGGAAGGCTTGCAAAAGCTACCAAAGCGTCAGGTATAGTTTTGGTACTTTCTGATGTTATTGGAGATGACCTTGAAACGATAGGTTCTGCACCTTTTTATTTTGATAAATCTACTTATAAAGATGCATATCTTGTTTTGGATAAATACGGTCTTCTTAACAAAATACCTAGTACTGTACTCACAGTCATAGAAAAGGGGTTAAAAGGTGAGATAGAAGAAACTCCAAAAGAGCCTCCAAAGAGAATAAAACATTATATTATTGGGAATAATCTTACAGCGTTAAATGGAGCTAAAGATTTTTTAACTAAAAAAGGGATAAAAGCTTTTATCCTATCTAGTGAGATAGAAGGAGAAGCGAAAGAAGTAGCAAAAGTTATAGTAGGTATAGGTAAGGATATAAAAAAGGGAAGCTCTTATTTTTTTCCTCCTGTAGTTCTGCTATTTGGTGGAGAGACGACTGTCACAGTAAAAGGCTCTGGTAAAGGAGGTAGAAATCAAGAGTTAGTTTTGTCTGCTCTTTTAAAGATAAAAGATAATTGTGGTATACATGTATTAAGTGCTGGTACTGATGGAATTGATGGAGTAACAGATGCGGCAGGTGCAGTTGCAGACTGTAGCACTTATAAAGAAGCTTTGGAGAGAGGACTGGATTTGGAGATGTTTCTTGAGAATAACGACTCTTACAATTTTTTCAAAAAAGTAGGAAAATTAATAAAGACAGGGTATACTGGCACAAATGTTATGGACATAACTATGTTGTTAGTGGAGGGGAGATGATGCTAGTTTTGCCTTCGGTGAGATTTTCTACTGCGTTAAGGGAAGATGCAAGAAAAAAAATAGAAAAGCTAAAATATGTGGATATAGTAGTAGGTATCCCTTCTTATTTTAGTCAAGATACGATAGCTTACGTTATCCAGCAAGTAGCAAGAGGGCTAGAAAGGTACTTCCCAGATAAAAAAAGTTTGATTTTTGTATCTGATGGAGGTTCTACAGATGATACACGAGAAGTAGCACAAGAGGTAGATGTCTCCCAGTACAATATAGAAAAAATCGTAACTATATACAGAGGGATTCCGGGAAAAGGTTCAGCATTGAGAGCTGTTTTTGAAGCCGCCGAATTCCTAAAGGCACAGGCGGTAGCGACCTTTGATTCTGACCTTCGTTCAATAACTCCAGAATGGGTAAAAAATATAATAGAGCCGATATATGATGAGTTTGATTATGTCTGTCCCTATTATAAACGATGGAAATTTGATGGGACGATAACAAATACTATAGCTTACAATCTTACAAGAGCCTTGTATGGCAAAAGAATAAGACAACCTATAGGTGGAGACTTTGGAATGTCTTCAAAACTAGTTAAAGATTACTTAGACAAAGATGTTTGGGAAACAGAAGTGGCAAAGTTTGGTATAGATATATGGATGACTACCACCGCTATAGTAGAAAATTATAATATCTGCCAAGCTAGATTAGGAGCAAAGATACATCAAGAAAAAGACCCCTCCAAAGACCTAAGTGATATGTACAGGGAAGTAGTAGGGACTATTTTTAGATTGATGGAACAGGAAAAATATGAAGCTTACTGGAAAAAAGTAAGAGGGTCTGAACCAGTACCTATAGTTGGTAAATATGTAGGCATTGAGCCAGAGCCATTTGATATAGATAGAGATTCTCTCATTGAGTATTTTAGAATTGGATATAATAATTTTTCGCCTATTTGGAAAAGCTTACTAGAAAAACAGGATTTTAAAGTTATCGAAAGATTGTTCACATTAGAAGATTTAGATGAGTTTATTATGCCGATAGATACATGGGTTCGAATAGTCTATAGATATGCGTACCATTTTCATATAACACCAAGACAGAAATTTAAGCTTTTAAATACGATGATTCCCCTTTATAATGCCAAAGTAGCCTCTATCTACAATGAACTAAAAGAAAAAACAACTGAAGAAGCAGAAGAATACTATGAAAAACAAGCCCAAAGATTTGAAGATATGAAAGATTATCTTTTGAAACTATGGAAATAAAGGAGATATTATGGCTGATTTTTTTCAAAATGGGGTTATCACTACTTTACAAAAGCTAAATAAAAGACCTTTAGAACAGCTAGAAGATGAATTGAGGACTTTTGCAAAAAGACGAAGAAATATAGTACTTCTATTACCAGCTCTTTATTCAGAATTTGAAGGACCAGCTATGCCTAAGATTATACAAGAGTTAAAAGGAGCAGACTATTTGTACCGTATTGTAGTTTCTCTAGATAAAGCAGACAAAGAACAGTTCAAAAAAGCGAAGCATATGCTATCCTCTCTCCCAGTAGAAACAAAGATAGTATGGCATGATGGTCCTAGACTACAAAAGCTGTACAAGGAGCTAAGAGAAGCAGGTTTCAAAGTGGACTTTCCCGGAAAAGGTCGTTCTGTATGGCTAACTTTGGGATATATTCTGTCTGATACATCAGCATACGCTATCGCTTTGCACGATTCTGACATCGTTAACTATTCTAGAGAACTCTTAGCTAGACTCGTATATCCAGTGGTACACCCAGCTTTAGATTTTGAGTTTAGCAAGGGATACTACGCAAGAGTTACAAACAAATTATATGGAAGAGTTACTAGACTGTTCTATACCCCATTGATAAGAGCCTTAAAAAAGCTCGTTAGAGAAAAAGACTTAGAGTTCTTAGAGTACCTAGATAGTTTTAGATATGCTTTGGCAGGTGAGTTTGCATTTATAAGAACTTTGGCTAGAGGTATAAGAATATCTCCCACTTGGGGACTAGAAGTTTCTATGTTAAGTGAAGTATACCAGAACACTTCAGTGAATAGAATATGTCAAGTAGAGATAATGGAAACTTATGAACATAAACATCAAGAGCTAAAAAAAGAAAAACCAGAGACAGGTTTAATCAGAATGGCAAAAGATATATCCAAAACCCTGTTTAGAGTTTTGAGCCATGATGGAATAATCATGTCTGAATCATTTTTCAGAACACTATTAACCACATACCTACAAGAATCACGAATAGCAGTAGAAAAGTACAACGCCTTATCCCTGATAAACGGTCTAGAATACGATAGACATGGAGAGATAGAAGCTGTAGAAGCTTTTGTAGAAGCTCTAAAGTTAGCAGAGAAAGAGTTTATAGAAAATCCTATAGGAATACCTATGTTATCTGCATGGGTTAGAGTTAGAGCCGCGATTCCTGATATTTCAGAGAAGCTTATGCAGTGTGTAGAAAAAGACAATAAGGAGATTTTAAATGGCTGATAAACAGTTTAATCCTCTAATAAATATGTTCAAAGGTATACTTCCAATAGTTGTAGTTCTTATCATACTATTTGCAGTAGTAGCTCCACCTATAGCTATAGTTCCTAGTGGATTTGTAGGAGTAAAACTCACCTTAGGCAAAGCAGATATGGAAGAGCTACCTCCGGGACTTCATTTTATAATACCTTATGTTCAAAAAGTTATAAAAATGAGTGTAAGAACCCAGTCCTACGACCTTAGAGGTCAAAGAGCAATTGAAGCTCTATCAAAAGATGGACTAACGATAAGAATAGAGCTTACTGTACTATACAAGATACAACCAGATAAAGCCGCAGAGATATTTGTAGAGTATGGTCTAGAATATGAAGATAAAATTATAAAACCTGTTATCCGTTCAGCAGTAAGAGATGTAATAGCTATGCTAGACAGTTCCCAAGTATATCAAGAAAGGGAGCTAATAAGAAAAAAACTAGTAGAAAGAGTATCTATAGAGCTGAAAAAAAGGTACATAAACCTTGATGAGATTCTCCTAAGGGATATAAAACTCCCTCCAAAAGTAGTAGAAGCCATAGAACAAAAAAGAAGAGCCTTTGAAGAGATGCAAAAGATGAAATTCGTAGTAGAAAAAGAGAAACTAGAAGCAGAAAGAAAACGAGTAGAAGCTAAAGGAATAGCAGATGCTAACAGGATAATAGCTGGCTCTTTAACCAAAGAGTATCTACAATGGAAATTTATAGAAAACATAAAATCTTATGCAGAAGGAGACAATAACACAGTAATTTTGCTTCCTTATGATACGAATCTAGCACCAATCATAAATATACCAAATGTAAAACAAGGAAAATAATGCACAAAGGATTAGTAGTAGATAGAGAAGCCCAGATGATAGGAGTTTATCTTCCTGATACAGGCAAAACCTATAGAGGAATTCCTAGAGGTAACATAAAGAAAAAAACAAAAATATATGCAGGAGACTATGTTTACGGATTTTTAGAAGATGAAAAAAACTTTGTTATAGAACAGATAGAAGACAGAAAAAACATACTCATTAGACCACCTATATCTAATGTAGATACAGTTATCATAGTAGAGACTTTTAAACAACCAGACTTTGATAGCTTTTTTCTAGATAACCTTCTCGTAGTTTACGAAAGAGTTCAGGTAGAACCTATAATCGTATTCAACAAAGTAGACCTATTAAGCCAGCAAGAACTAAAAAAATTAGAGGAATGGACAAAAATCTACGCAAAAGTAGGGTATCAAGTGATATGGGTTAGTGCAAAATCTGGAGAAGGGATACAAAAATTAAAAGATTTTGTAAAAGGGCAGATATGTATACTAGCAGGACTCTCTGGGGTAGGGAAAAGCTCCATACTATCCAAACTAACAGGAACGAAATTAGAGATAGGAGAGATTAGCAAAAAATTAAAAAGAGGAAAACATACAACAACAGGAGTAAAGCTTATTCCATTTGGTAAAAACTCATTTGTAGGAGACGCTCCCGGGTTTTCCAAAGTAAATGCATTAGAATTTGTGAAAAAAGACCAGATAAAAAACTACTTTAGAGAGTTCTTAAATTACCGATGTAAATATCCCAACTGTAGTCATACCAAAGAGCCTTACTGTGCCGTTAAACTAGCTGTTGAAAAAGGAGAAATATCCTGCCATAGATACAAAAACTATCTAAAAATAACAAAATCTTTCGTAGAAGACCTAAAACATATCTGTCCAGAAGGTAAAAAATGAAGATAATAGTTTGGCAGACAGCTTTCTTAGGTGATTTAATACTGACTACTCCCTTGTTCTCCTCATTAAAAAAACTGTACCCATCAGCATATCTATCTGTAATAACGAAACCTTTTGGTAAAGAGGTTCTAAAGAACAATCCAGATGTAGACCATCTTATAACCTTCAATAAAAAAACAATGTCAAACTGGGAGCTTATAAAATCGATAAAGTCTCAAAAATATGACCTTGCAATATCCCCCCATCGTTCCCATAGAGCTTCATACTCTCTGTTTTTAGCAAGGATACCAGAAAGAATAGGGTTTGATAAAGGAGGGTTTTCCTTCTTGTACACAAAAAAAGTTCCTCACAGATTTGACGGTACTCATGAAATAGAGAGGAATCTAAAACTCCTCTCTGTATTACCTGAATATGATTCCCAAAAACTAGAAAAAATTCCAAAATTACCTCTAGATGAGAGAGAAGAAAACTCTTATAAAAGATTTAATCTAAAAGACAAAGATTATATAATAATCGCACCCGGTTCAAAATGGGAAACCAAAAGATGGACAGCCAAAGGTTACGGACAAGTTATAGACAGATTACTACAAGAGGGAGAAAATATCGTTACAATAGGAAGTCCTGAAGATAAAGAGTTTACAGATAAGGTCTTACAGTATACAAAGCATAAAGACAGCGTTAAAAACCTAGTAGGAAAAACTAATCTACGGGAGACATTCTCAATAATAAAACATGGCAAGCTTTTAATATCTAACGATTCTGCACCTGTACATATGGCAGTAGCGTATGGTACACCAGTGGTGGACATCTATGGACCCACAGTAACAGAATTTGGATTTTATCCTTATAGAAAAGGAAAAGTTGTAGAAATCAAAAATTTAGAATGCCGCCCTTGTGGACTTCACGGACATAGAGAATGTCCAATAGGTACCCATGAATGTATGGAAAAAATAAGTCCAGATTTAGTTTTAGAAAACGTACAAAACTGTTTACAAAACTGTTAAAAACAAACATTAGGAGGAATAAAAATGATAGTAGTTATGACAAAATTTCCAGTAAATCCAGAGTACTTTGAACAGTTCAAAACTATTGTAGATAACTTTGGACAAAAAGGGATAAAAGAACAAAAAGGTTTCATAAAAATGGAAATACTAGAGCCGAAAAAACTCCCTATCCCTCATATCCCAGAAAACAATACTTTTATCATCGTTACATACTGGGAAAGCTTGGAAGACTTTCTAAACTACACAAGAAGCGAAGCTTTTAGAAAAGCTCATGAAAAACAGCCACCAAGAGATATTTTTGCAGGCAAAATATCTATAGAGGTTTACGAGGTAATAAAAGAAGAAACTCCTTAGAAGTTTTTATAAAAAAAGCTCCCTGAAGTTTTTCATTTTAAAAAACTTTTAAAAACTAAAAAATTTATAAACGCCTCCGATAATCAAAATCAAAGAAATTAAAATCCAAGGAGGTAAACATTATGGGAGCTTTAAGAATCAACTACAACTTCCAAGCTAACTTTACCCATGTTAACCTTCTAAAGAACGAATTTTACATGAACAAATCTTTAGAAAGGTTAGCTACTGGGTATAGAATCAATCGAGCGGCTGATGATGCGGCAGGTTACTACATCGCCAATCAGCTTAGAACATATGCAGTATCTTTAGACAGAGGTATAAAAAATGCGCAAGATGGAGTTAGCTTAGCCCAGATAGCTCAAAGTGCGTTATCAGAAGTTTACAATATCTTAAACGATGTAAAATCAAAAGCTATCCAAGCCGCAAACGAAACGAATGATGCAACCAATAGAAAACAGCTCCAGCAGGACATCAACGGTCTAATAGATGCTATAGAAAAGATATTCGCAGATACAGAGTTCAACGGTAGAAAAGTTTTTTCTGCAGGCGCACAGACGTTTACTATCCACTATGGAGGAAGAGTAGACCAAGAGTTAGCTATGGTAGTAGCCACAGCGGCGGCGGCAGGTGCCGAAGGTTCTAGTACTGCACCAGCAACTTTAACAATAGGAGCTACAGCTTATACTATCGATGTAACTTCTCAAACAAAAGCTAATAATGCAGTATCAGTAGTAGATGCTTTAATCAAAGCGGTTGACGATATGGCGGCAAAATTTGGTGCATATCAGATAGAGTTAGAAAAAATCATAAGTAATAATCAATCAGCAAAAATCGATACTGAAGAAGCAGAATCTCGTATAAGAAATGTTGATTTTGCCAAAGAGATGGCAGAGTTCACAAGAAGACAGATATTAATGCAGTCTGGTACAGCTATGCTGGCTCAAGCAAATCAGCTTCCTCAACTTGTTCTACAGTTACTCCGATAAAAAATATGGGGAGGGGGTCTCCCCTTTTAATTAAACTCTAAAGGTGATGCCATGGAAATCAAAGGCATTGATAATGTTTTAAATAAGGCAGTATCTCAAGGTTCTTCTGATTTAGAGATAAAAAATCAGTTACAGAAAAGTACAACTACAGTCCAAAAAGAGAATCAGCAATCTCTAAAAGAGTTCTCAAAAGAAGAGTTAGAAGACTTATTCAAAAAGATGAAAGATAAGTTTGATTACATGAATAAATATCTGAAAATCGAGATTGATAAAGAACTTCACCAACCTGTAGTAAAGATAATAGACAAAAAAACAGATAAAGTTATTAGGCAGATTCCTCCAGAACATCTCTTAGAATTAGCAAAAAAGTTAGATGAGCTTGTAGGGTTACTATTTAATAAGGAGGCATAAATAATGGCTGGCGAAATTTATCTAAGCAACCTTGCAGGAAATTTTGATTACGCCCAGATGTTAGAAAATATAAGAGCTATAAAAAGCCAGCAGATAGTCTTTTTACAGCAAAGAGAAAGTCAGATATTAGCTAAAAAAGAAGCTATCTCTAGTTTTGGTGACATTTTAAAAGATATGCAAGACTCTTTAGATAAGATTTCAGACATAACAAAATTAGAAAAGAAAGCGGTATTTGTGTCTGATGAGTCAGTGCTTGAGGCAAATATAACAGATGACCTAGCTTTATCTAGCTCTAACATCGACATAACTGTTAACAAATTAGCCCAAAATGACGTTTGGTTGACAGGTTCAGGACTAACAGATAAAACATCTCCTATAACTTCTTTAGTTTCCTCGTCTTTAGATATATCGTATGGAGGGAACAGTATTACTGTAAATTACGATAGCACAGATTCTTTGGAGAGTATCGTAAATAAGATAAACGCCCAAGCAGTGGATAATAACTTGAACATAAAAGCATCTATATTCTATGATGGGACAAATTATAGATTACTTATAAAAGGTCTAGATACAGGAGCAGACAATACAATAAACATCACTGATAATGGAAATCTAATATCTACTCTTGGTGGTTTAAACCATGCTCAAACTGCCCAAGATGCAGAGATTTCTGTTTATGGTGTTACAGTAACAAGCCAAACAAACAGATTTGATAATGTTATAACAGGACTGTCTATAACTGCAAAGGCTGTCTCATCTTCTCCTGTTAATATCACAGTTCAAAATGACTATACAGATTTCAAAGAAGATTTAAAAGGGTTTATAGATAAGTACAACCAGATGGTAGATTTTATAACAGAAAATACAGGGAAAGACGGGATTTTATCTGGAGAATTTTCTCTTCAGCAGATAAGGAGTACGATTTTTAAAAAGCTTCAGCCTTTAATGGACAAAAATCTTATATCTGTAGATAAAAACACCGGTCACATCAATTTAGATACCCTACAGTTAGATAACTTGCTTTCTACAGATGTTTCTCAAGTAAAAACCGTTGTTGAAGACCTAAAAAATAACCTTTATGACTACTTTATATACGCCACAGGAACACAAAGTCCAGTAAAGCTAAAAGAGAAATCTTTTGACAAACAGATAGATAACATAGAAGAAAGAATAGAACTTATGACAAAAAGGATAGATATAGAGATAGAAACATTAAAAAAACAGTTTATCTCTCTTCAGATGCTTATGGCACAGATGGAAGATGTAAAATCTAGACTTTCTCAATCTTTTGGTTCAATAAATCAGGGAGGATAGATAGATGGTAAATCCATATGATACATATGTTAAAACAAGTGTAGAGACAGCTTCTCCGATAAAACAGATAGTTCTCCTGTATGAGAAAGTTATAACCCTTATGAAAGTTGCTGACGAGAGTATCCAAACAGGAGATTTGAAAGGAAAGATAGAAAGTATCTATGAGATAGAAAGGGTGATAAATGCTCTTGATTCATTTTTAGATTTTGAGAAAGGTGGAGAGATTGCTCAAAATTTACACATGTTATACACATTTATTCTAGACCAGATGGTAATTGTAAATGCAAGAAATGATGTAACTCTATTGAGAGAGCTAATAGAGATTATGGAACTATTGAGGGAAGGATGGGAGGAAATAGAAAAAAAGCTATAGAGCAGAAGTTAGATGAGATACTAATAAGGTTAGAAAATGGGGAGATTCCTAAGGATTTTTCATTTGGGGATATAGACCTTTCTTCTCTCAATAAAGAAGAGGTAGATTTCCTGTTGAAAAAAGTAGACTATGTAATATCAAAAATTTCAGAAAAACAGATGGAGATTGTAAAAGCTATCTCTGACAAGTCGAATCTAAAAGAATACAAGTTCTAGACTTTATGGATAGTTTGAAGTATCTTTTTTGCTTGTTCTTTTTCCCCTTCTTTTACCATCTCTACAGCTACCCTTAAGGTAGATAATTTGTCATTAGATAATCGGGAGAGTTTTTTCAGTAATGTTTTGGCTTGGTGGTCTTTTTTTAGGGATTTTAAAATCTTGTACAAAACTAATCCAGAATTTTCCCCTTTTGTAGCTTTGAAAATCTGTAAAGCTTTTTTTTCAAAAGATTCTTTGGTAACTGTGTCTAGTTTTGATAGAGGCTCTTGTAGTAAGTTTAAAATTTGGTTTATCTTGTTTGCAGATTCTATAACTTTGTTTTCCCCATTTAAAAAGAGGTTTTTTTTGGCTTTATCTAGGATTTCTACAAAATTTATTATCTGCTCTACTAACTCTTTGTAATTCTTATAGTGATTTTCTACAAGGATTCGATAGTACACAATATCTGGATATGAACTATCTTTTATAAGTTGATGTTCTAGCATCTGTTTTGCTTTTTTAAACTCTTTTTGAGAGATATATACGGTTAAAGCGTATGAGAATATGTGATTATCAAAAATAGTGATACCTCTTCCTTTGTGAAAGGTCTGTTTTATGTTTAGATATTCGTTTATATATTTTTCTACTTTCTTGTAAAGAGTACTGTCAGATTTTTTCGTACTAAAAAAAACTACGTATGATTGAACTATGTAAAACAGCTTAAAAAGATACTCTTGGGAATCTCTCTCTAATGTTTTAATCTCTTCTTCCAAAAGCTTAAGATTTCTTTGAGCTTTTTTGTACAAAATCTCATTATCTTGATAACCGTAATGATTCACAAAAACAGGTATTCCATAGGATACATCTACATTTATATATTCGTGAACTTTTCCTACCCATTTTATATTAGGTTTATTTCTGTGGATAAAAATCTGTGAAGAGTATGTGGTAACTATTCCGTTTTTATCAAAATTTTTGACTCCTATCATAACTGCGTCATAGCTTTGGGGAATGTTCTTTAAAAAGAATACCGCTTTTTGATATTGGGAGTTCTCTAACTCAAAATCTGCATCAAAATGCCATATCCAATCACCTGTAGCTTTTGAGACTGCAAAATTTCTAGCATCAGCAAAACCTTTCCAATCTTTCTGGAAGACTTTACAGCTGAAGTTCTTGGCTATATCTATAGTTTTGTCTGTAGAGCCTGTATCCACAAGGATAATCTCATCAAATTTATCTTTTATACTCTTTAGTAACCTAGGGAGATTCTTCTCTTCGTTTTTTGCTATTATACAAGCTGATATTTTCACAAAACACCTCCAACTATCTTATGAAATATTTATCGAATCTTTGAGTACAAAAATTTAAGTCAGCTGTAGCTTTTAACGAAAATCTTCAATAAAAGTAGCTTTAGGAGTTTTTCAATGAGTGAAAAAGGTGTGTTAGACAGCAATCAAAATACAGAAATAGCTTATATGGACGGAGGAGAGAAATACCTTTATAAAATCTTCAAAAGAAAAAATTACAGAGACTCTTTTGACTTACATAGATATATAAAAGATTGGGCTTCTAAGTACCATCTTACAGTAGAGAGAACTGCTGTTATTCACAGTGTTCAAGAACTTTTGGATAAAAATAGTACAGTGCTAGAACTAGGAGCAGGTGCAGGGGCTATAACATGGTATCTAGCACAGAATTTTAAACATGTAGATGCTGTAGAGGGGAGCAGTGCTAGGTCTTCCATAATAAAAGAGCGAACCAAAAGATACGACAATGTACATGTAACAACTGCAGATATTACACAGATAAACTATCCTAAAGAGTTCTATCAGTTAGTTACATTGGTAGGTGTTTTAGAGTACATACCTTTTTACTCAAAAGAAGACAGAAAAACTGCTGTTAGTAGATTTTTAAAGAATCTGTATCATACCTTAGACAAAGAAGGGATATTGTTAATCTCAATAGAGAACAAATTAGGTGCAAAATATTTTTCTGGGTGTAGAGAAGACCACAACGGAGTATTGTTCTCTGGGATTATCGACTACCCATTTAAATCGCCTATTACTTACAGTAGGTATGAGTTGGAGAGCTTACTAAAAGATGCTGGTTTTGAAAATATCCAATTTTATCATCTCCTACCAGACTACAAACTTCCAAAGATATTTGTTAGAGAAACTACAGAATTTTATGATTTAAATCCAAGTGGTATATGGAGAGGCTCTTTTAATGATTATTCAGGAAGTAGAGCGTTTTTATTTTCAGACCCTTTATTTATAGAAAACACCCTAAAATCTAGAACTTTTTTTGAATTTTCTAACTCTTTCTTAGTACTCGCTTCTAAATCAAAAAATAAAAACCTAAAAACCAGATGGATTTTTAGAAAATACTGGAATGAACCTTTTATAAAAAAAGAGTATCACCACTTTGTAGATGTAATAAAAGATAAAAATCAGATAAAAGTTAAAAAATCTCCTCTCTACACAAATACAAAAAAACAAGAAAACGAGATTTTTGAATACAGATTGTTAAATCAAAATTGGGTAAAAGGGACTAGCATATACATAAAAGCCCTAAAAGCTCTATTTGCCCAAGACAGCTTCAAAACATTACACCAGATAAATAATACTCTTTTAGAGAATTTGGTAAAAAGTTTTGGTACAGGTAGAGAAGATTTACAAGGATACCCATTGGTAAATGGGGAAGCTATTGATTTTACTTACTGGAATCTGAAAGAAGATGAACAAGGAAGATGGCACTTTTTTGATAAAAAATGGAGATTAAAAACAGATATAACCATTGATTTTGTACTGTTTAGAAATCTTTTGTATCTCTGGGAAGATTTTGCACCTTTCGTACAAGGTATGACAAAAGAACAGTTCATATTTTCAACCATACAATCTATATTTCCTAAATACGATATTAAGAGATTTCAAAATCATATAGATATAGAGCAGACATTCCAATCTTCTATTTTGGGATAGATTAATTCAGCATCTAGCTTAGACCGATAAGTCTAACATAAAGAAAAACCTAAGTAGGTAACCTAATGTCAAAAATATCTGTTTTAATTCCAACTTATAACCGTCCAGATTACTTAAAACAAGCATTAGAAAGTGTACTAAAACAGACACGGCTACCAGATGAGGTAATAATAGCAGATGACAACCCAAAAGATAGCCAAAATTATGAAACTATAAAAGACTATATAAAAAAATACGATTTTATCAGATATATAAAACATAAAAAGAATATCGGTCCAGTTGCTAACTTTAGAGCTTTATTTAATCATGCATCAGGAGATTATATAAAATGGTTAGCTGAAGATGATTATCTTTTACCGCAAGCTTTGGAGAGACTATCCTATTTTTTAGATACATATCCAGAAGTAAAAGTAGCAACCTCTGCTAGGATAGCGGTAGATAAGTATCTAAATCCTTTATCAACAGATGATATTCCAGCTACCAGAAAACTGTTTAATGAGGATACTGTAATAGATGGAAAGGTTGTAGGTAAAGTTACTTTATTAAATCTGTCTAACTATATTGGAGAGTTTTCTACCTTTTTATTTAGAAAAAGGGACGTAGATTTTGAACTTTTTAAGTTAGGTAAATTTAGTTTTAGAGCAAATGCAGATTGGTTTACATGGTTGATGCTAGCAAAGAAAGGTAAAGTTGCATATATATCAGAGCCTTTGTCTTTATTTAGGATAGATGGGACTAACGACCAATGTAACCCAGATGTGATGATGAGGGGGTTTGAAGAAACCTTTTTTTTCGTAGAAAATGACTTTTTTAATAGGGAATTTAATATTACCAAAGAAGAAAAAAAATATCAGTTAACATCTTTTATCTATGGTTTGTTAAATCTTTCAAAATATCCAGATTTAGACACCCAAAAGGATATAAGACAGAGATTTAAAAACTTCGTAACCAAAGCTGTAGAGTACAATAAAAGACTGTACAAAAAACAAGATAGAGAGCCGGTGAGTGTGATTACTGTAACTTATAATTCTGAAAGGACTTTGGAAAATTTCTTAAACTCTGTTTTGCCTTCCCTTTCAGAGGAAGATGAGCTGGTCATAGTGGATAACAGCTCTACAGATGGTACAGTAAAACTACTAAAAGGATTAAACCACAAAAATCTAAAAATCATATTAAATCCGCAGAATCTAGGTTATCCAAAGGCTATAAATATAGGGATTAAAGCTTCCAAAAACCCAAACATTATTTTTCTCAATCCAGATACTATTGTACCTGATGGTTGGATAGACAGCCTTTTACAGCATTTTACTTCAGAGGATATTGGAGGGGTAGCTCCGTTGTCCAGTTACGCTGTTCCTTTTCAACAGTATATCTCATATTTCCCAGAACTTGTAGATTTTGATGAGAAGAATGTAGATTTGTTAGCTAACTATATAAAAAATAAAAATTATAAAAAATCAGTTTTTTCAAAACTACTCATAGGTTTTTGCTTTGCAACCAAAAGGGAAATCTTACAGGAGGTAGGTTACTTTGATGAAGACCTATTTTTAGGGAATGACGACCTTGAAATATGCTGGAGACTTAGAGAAAATGGTTACAAACTAAAAGTAGCTTTAGATAGTTACATATACCATAAAGGTCAAGAATCTTTCAAAACCCAAAACAGTTTAAAAATAGATAAACTGGTACAAGAAAGTACAGACAAACTTGCAGATAAGCTGATAGAGTATTACGGATATGGAAATGTGCCACACCCTACAGAACTATGGGGTATAGACTGGTTTATCCCAAAAGGAGAGAGATATAAATTTATGTTTAGTATTAGAGGTAAAAATGCAGACCTTTCCAAACTCGATACAAGGATAAACCAAAAAGTAGTAGTTATCTTAGTAAGTTATCAAAACATAGAAGACACTTTTTTTTCTATAAAATCTTTGTTAGAGCAGGACTACCCTAATTTATCTATTGTAGTGATTGATAATTCTCACAGCGAGGAATATCCAAAAAGTCTGTACAAACAGATACAGGACTTAGGAGTAGATACAAAATATCTGTATCAAGAACAGATACAAAACGCAGTTATATCTTTTGATAGAGATGTGATTGTAGTAAAGTCAAAAGAGAACCTAGGTTTTGGGGGAGGGAATAATCTAGGTATCCAGATAGCCCAAAATAATAAGGCTGACTATATATGGGTTTTGAATCCGGATACAGTTGTACAAAAAGATACTTTGGAAGAGATGTTAAAAACCTCTGCTGTTTATGATGCTCCTTTAGTAACTTGTAAAATAAAGGATTTCAAAGATAGGACAAAAGTTCAGTATGATGGAAAAGTTGTATCTCTAGGTGGTAAAACGGACAGTCTAGACATCATTAAAATACCATTGATTTTATCTGGAGCTAACATTTTGTTTAAAACTGACCTTATAGAAGATGTTGGTTACTGGGACGAGGACTTTTTCTTGTACTTTGAGGATAACCACTTTACCCAAAACGTAAAGCGAAGAAATATTCTTCATCTGTACACACCTTACACCCATATATATCACAAAGGAGGAGGTTCTATAGGAGGATTTTTAAAATCGGTAGTTTCAGTATATTACTTTTCGAGAAATATCTTTCTGTTAGAAGAAAAAACGAAAGATTTTGAATATTCTAGTTCTTTAAAAGAGTTATTAGATATTTATCCAATAATAAAACACAGCAAACATCTCTTAAGAGCTATGTATCTAGGAATGTACGATTTTTTACTTGGTAAAAAAGGAAAAAGAGAAAATATAGAGCAGACTGTAAAAGCCAGAATTTATACACAAGAACTCTACGGAAACCAAGAGCTAGATAGAACCTTTTTGGAGCTTTTTCAAAAACCTAGAGACAAAAAACTAACTAAAGAGTTTTTTAAAATGTTTTCTAAGCTTTTAGAGAAAAAAACTGTTAAACAACCCCAATAAGTTTTCTAAGTTTGTCTATCTTGTCTCTTAACTCTGCGGCTTTTTCAAATTCCCAGTTTTTAGCATGTTCCCACATCTGTTTTTCTAGTTTGTCTATCTCTTTTAATAGCTCTTCTTCAGTTTGGATACCTTCAGGAAGGTCGTTGTACTCTTGTATCAGACCTATATCCTCTAAAGCTATAAGCTCTTTTATCTCTTTTGATACTGATTTTGGAGTTATACCATACTTTTGGTTGTACTCTTTTTGAATCTGTCTTCTCCTGTTTGTTTCTTCTAGAGTCTCTTCTATTGCTGGGGTTATCTTGTCGGCATATAAGATAGCTTTTCCATGGATATTTCTTGCGGCTCTTCCTATTATCTGGATAAGAGCTGTTTTAGACCTTAGAAAGCCTTGTTTATCTGCATCTAAAATAGCTACCAAAGAGACTTCTGGCATGTCCAAACCTTCTCTTAGGAGATTTACCCCAACTACAACATCATATTTACCTTCTCTTAGCTCTTTTATTATTTTTGCCCTTTCTATCGTGTCTATCTCTGAATGAAGGTATATAGACTTTATCTCTCTCTCTTCTAGATAGTCAGCTAGATTCTCTGCCATCTTTTTTGTTAGGGTTATAACTATGGCTCTTTCTTCTTTCTTCTTCAGCTCCCATATTTCACTTACAAGGTTGTCTATCTGATTTTGGGTAGGTCTTACCTCTACTACTGGGTCTAGAAGACCTGTAGGTCTTATTATCTGCTCTACGATAACCCCTTTGCTCCTTTCTATCTCCCAGTTAGCAGGGGTAGCTGACACATATATAACCTTTTGTATCTTTTTCAAAAATTCATCAAATTTTAGAGGTCTATTGTCAAATGCAGATTTTATCCTCCAACCATACTTAACTAGATTTTCTTTTCTTCTTCTGTCTCCGTTGTACATAGCTCTTATTTGAGGTATTGTGACATGAGATTCATCTACCACTAGTAGAAAATCTTCAGGAAAGTAGTCTATAAGAGTATACGGAGGTTCTCCCGGTTTTCTACCATCAAAATATCTAGAATAGTTCTCTATCCCTTTACAAGTACCTAACTCCAACATCATCTCTATATCGTAATTAGTCCTTTGCCATAGCCTATTAGCTTCTATCTCTTTTCCTTCTTTTCTAAACTCTGCTACCTCTTTTTCTAAATCTGCCTTTATATGTTTTATAGCATCTACCATGTCAGGTCTTGGTATAACATAATGACTAGCAGGAAAGATAACAGTTCTCTCTAAGGTTCTTTTAACATTCCTGTTAAATAGATTTAGCTCGGTGATGCTTTCTATCTCATCACCAAAAAACTCAACCCTTAAGATAATGTCTTCAGTATGAGACGGCAAAATCTCAACAGTATCTCCTTTTACACAAAAAGTACCCCTCTTAAAAGAAAAATCATCTCTTGTGTACTGAAGGTCTACCAGTTTTTTTAGTAAATTTTGTCTGTCCAACTCTTGTCCTACATAGAGATGTAGTCTAAGCTTTTCGTAAAATTCTGGAGTACCTAGACCGTATATACATGATACAGAAGCAACTACTATTGTATCTGGTCTCTCTATCAAGCTTCTTGTAGCTGAATGTCTAAGCCTATCTATAGCGTCATTTATAGAACTGTCTTTCTCGATGTACACATCTTTTTCTGGGAGGTAAGCTTCTGGTTGGTAATAGTCATAGTAAGAGACAAAATACTCTACCGCATTATTCGGGAACAACTCTTTTAACTCCCTGTATAGCTGTGCCGCAAGGGTTTTATTGTGGGATATTACAAGAGTAGGTTTTCCATACTTTTGGATAACATTAGCTATAGTAAATGTTTTTCCTGTTCCTGTAGCACCTAATAAAACTTGTTCATTAACTCCATTTTTCAGATTTTGATACAGCTGTTGTATAGCTTTTGGCTGGTCTCCCTTTGGCTCAAATTCAGAAATTAATTTAAAAGGACTTTTGCTCATTCTCTTTATCCTATAATTTTTTAGCTTAATAATATATTTCATTATTTTGTAAGACCAAGATAGATTATCTTTGATAAAATTATCTTTTGTATATACGAAAAACTTGGTAATACTTATGGAATGGACAGGGGAAGACATACTCCAAAAAAGGAAAGAATTTGGGGATAGATTTTTTAGCTTTCTGGTTTTAGACATAGAAACAGTTATAGATGAAGATATGTTTCAATCTATAGCAGACAGCAGAGAAAAGGAAAAGAAAGAAAATGGAGAATTCCTACCAAATCCCTACCACAAGGTAGTAGCCTTTAGCTATCTTTTAGTTAAAAATAAAAAGATAGATTCTTTCTGTGCATATGTAAGTAAAGATGAAAAAAAGGTCATATCTAAGTTTTGGGAGGTTTTTAGAAAATCCCACCAATTTACTATCAAAGATAAAAACAGAATCTATATAAAGAACTTTCCAGTTTTGATAACAGTTAACGGAAAAGATTTTGATTTGCCTGTTTTGAAGCTTAGAACCTTAAAATATATGAGATACATAGATGACAAACAGAGATTAGACACAAACAAAAAAAGCCTTAGTATAAGGCGTTTTATAAACATGTATATGGACAAGTTTGATAAATGGGAAGAAGTTTTTCCCCGATATACAAACAGATATACCCCTTATCATATAGATATTTCTGTAGATATATTTGGAGGTAGAAAAGTATCCCTAAAGAAGCTGTGCTATCTGTGTAATATTCCAGTAAAACAAGAAGGAGAGGGGGATATAGTTTTTCAGCTTTTTAATGAAAACAATCTAACCCAGATAGCTAGATACTGTGCCGAAGATGTAAAAGCTACAGCTATGCTTTTTGCCTATATAAACAAGTATCTACTTGGAGATGTATATAAGTTTGGCTCTTTTGAACAGATACAGAAACAAGAGCCAACTATAGAGGAACTGTGATGTTCTTCTGTGGTGATTATGATTTTTTAAAAACAGTTTTAACCAAAAAGATAAAACAGATAAAACAAAAAGAACCTCTTTCCAAACTAACGTTTGTAGTGCATACAAACCAGCAGAAAATCTACCTAAAGGAGACTCTTGCCGAGAATTTAGAGATACTGGCAAATACAGAATTTTATACTCTTATCGATATTTCCAAAAAATTAACAAATATAGAGCCTCTGGGAGATTTTGAAAAAGAACTTATCTTAAAAAAATTGCTTTACGATGAAGGTATAAAATTAGATACTCTAAGTGAAGATTTTAACCTCCTTCTCCAGCAGTTAAAAGAGTATCAAATCCCTTTTCAAAAGATAAAATCAAACTGGGTAAGGAACATATTAACAAAATATCAAATATTTCTAAAAGATAACGGTTACTTTGATAGAGAAGATGTACACGAATTAGCGATAAAGAAAGACAAAGAACCTTTCACAGATTATCTTTTTATATTTGGGATAAAATCTGTACCTAGCTTACATCAAGCTCTGTTTAAAAAATTAAAAAAGTTAACCAAAAGGGAATTACTCGTTTTTGCTCCATTTATATTTGATAGTGGTTATTACCAAAACTACAACCATTTTAAAGAAGTGAGACATTTTTATGAAACCCTAACTGAAAGTTTTGCAGTAACTCAAAAAGAACTCGATAAAAACTCAAAGATAGCAAGTTACCTCTTCAAACACGATTACAATATCCCAAAATTGGAAAATCACAGTATAAAAATTATGGAAGCAAATTCAGAAAAAGAAGAGATAGAAAACGTAGCAAAAGAGATTATACACCTCGTTATTAACGGAGTCTCTTGGGATAAGATATGTATAATAATCCCAGATTTTAATAGATACCTTCCATTTTTAAAAGAGATACTAAATAGGTACTACATACCTTATTATCTCGCTGAAGAGAACAGATACATAAACAGTCCAAACTATAGAAAACTCTACATGCTCTTTGAGATAAAACTAAAATCTTTTTCAAAAGAGAGTATACTTCATATACTTTCAAAAACTCTTTTTTCTATACCAGATATAGAACAGCTAGAGGCACACATCATCTCTTTGCCTTCAATAGAAGACCCTAAACAGTGGCAGAAATATATCAAAAATCCAGTGATTCTATCTCTTATACAACAGCTTTTAGACCTGCCAGATAAAGACAGTATAGAAAACTATGTAACATTTTTTGATAATTTCATAAAAGAGTTTATTAAACCTTGCGAAGAGAGAGCATATCTAGAAGATATACTTTTTTCTTTGAAAACAAATTCCTTTTATAAAACGCTTTTTAAAGAAATATCGTACGAAGATTTTACAAAAGTGATAAAAACCTTTTTCCAAAAAGAAAACAAAACCAAAAAACAGAGAGGGAATATCATCTCTGTTCTAAAACCAACAGGAGCAGAGGGAAATAATTTTGAATATATCTTCTTCGTCGGTCTAAATCAGGACATATTTCCAAAACCACTAAGAGAAGAATTATTAACATCACCTCTAGAGCTAAACAACCTTGATTACAAATTTCATATCATCTTTCAACAACTTGCCAACTTTTCAGCTATCTTTGATAAAAACAAAAATATATATCTATCCTATCTGACAGGCTCTATCTATACCCAGCAAACATCTACTTCTACATTTTTAGAAGAGATAAAAAGGATTCTTTATCCAGATTGGTTCTACAAAGAAAAAAAGCATCTTTATACTCCAAAACAGATATATCTAGAAAAAGAGTTTAGAATCCAATACGCAAACGAGCTAAAAGAGATTCTAAAAGACCTAAAAAGCATATTAGAGAGAAAACAAAAGTATGAAAATCCTACCACTGAAGATTTTGTGATAGATATTGAATTGAGATTTCCTATGTATGCTACGGATTTTCAGCTATTTGCAGTTTGTCCATACAGATTCTTTTTGGAAAAGATACTACAGATAGAAGAATATCCCATCTTAGACAGAACCAAAATTCCTCCCTATGAAAAAGGGTTACTTATCCACGAAATACTAAAAGAGTTTTTCTTAGAGTTAGATTTAGACGAACCTATCATTGATAAACAAAAACTAAAAAAGCAGTTTTACGAAGGTATAAACGACAAAAAAGGTATAAACCATTTCTTATCCCAGATACCCCCCTCTTACAGACCTTTTGAAGAGAGGCGAGCCTATGACTTGTTCAATAGATTGATACTTTTCCTACAAGAAGATATAGATAGACTAAAAGCCCAAAATATAAAAATAGCAAAAGAGTTTTTAGAGAAAAGACTAAAAAACAGAATGTTTATAGGAAGGTTAGATAGAGTAGACCAAGATAACGATAACTACTACATATACGACTACAAAACAGGAGAAACTCCTCCTAAAAATATAAAAAAAGAGGTACAAACCAAATATGTCCAGCTTATCATATATAAACAGCTCCTAGAGCAAAAAGGAAAAAAAGTAAAACATATAGGAATCATATCCATAAATGACAAAACAGGACGCACCTACTATACAGTATCTCCAACTGAAGAATTAGACCAACACCTAAAAGAGATACTACACAGATTAATCAGTAAAAACTTTACCCCTATACAAACTGACGAGTGTAACTACTGCCAATTTTTAGACATTTGTCCAAAAGACCATCTACCTTCAAAAAATACTAACTAATACTCAAGAAAAAAATATCCGATTAGATATAAAACACTTCAAAGGAAACTTTTAACATGGACGAAAGAGTCAACATAGTAACAGATGCATTCAAAAGCACCATAAAAACCCAGAATCTAAAGATATTTTTTCTTATAGTTGTAATATTCATACTTTTAGGACTAGGTCTTTACTACATAGATAAAATAAAAGAGTTCATAAACCACAGATACCTAAAGAGACTATTTTTTATATACGCACAAGATTTAGGTTTGACAAAAGAAGAAGCCCAGCTTTTATGGAACTACTCTAAAAAATTAAAAAGAGACCCTTTTTTAGTTTTAGAGTTTAAAGCTCCATTTGAAAAAGTTATAGACCTCTATATAAAAGAAAATCCAAACTTTGACGAAAAACTCATCAGACGAATTAGAAGAAAGCTAGGATTTGACAAAATTCCCCCATATGTTCCTTTAATATCAACAAAAGATATAGACATATACCAAACAGGAAACCTTATATCGCCAAACAAACAGATATACCCAGTAGCCTTATACGATAAAGACGAACTTTTTACATATTGGTGGGTTATAGACAAAAAACCTCCATTTGATTTTGAAGTAGGTTCAAAAGTAAAAATAAGATTCATAAGAAAGGACGATGCTATCTATTCATTTGAGGAGACAATCCAAGATATAATCCACGAAGACGGCAAATACATAGTAAAACTACCTCACACCTTCAAACTAGAATCAATAAACAGAAGAGAAGAATTTAGACTTAGGGAACATATCCCAATAATACTTGAATTAGAAACAAAAGAAGGAAAGAAAGTAAAAATAAACACAGAAACTACCGATATAAGTATAGAAGGATTTGGATTTTGTTTACCTATTTTGGAAGCGAGGGATAAAAAATTGTCAGTAGAAACAAAAATAAAAGCACAGTTAAAAATAGATAACAGAACCATAAAAGGTGAAGCTGTAATAAAAAATGTACGAGAAGTTGGGAAAAAACTCTGCTTTGGAGCAAAATTTGACCAAATAGACAAAGAAGACAAAGAATTTCTCAAAACATTCATAAGTGAAAAACAAAAAGAAATTCTAAAACAATACCGCGGAAAATACATAGAATAAGAGGTCTATCGTGGATATATCAACAATAATAGGAGTAGCAGGAGCATTTTTACTAATCATAATAGCTATATCAATAGGAGGAAGTCCATTAGCCTTTGTAAACATACCGTCCTTACTTATTACAGTAGGCGGAGGACTAGCCGCTTCTATGACCTCTTTTCCACTAAAAGATTTTATAACTGGTCTAGTATCTGTAAAAAAAGCTCTAAATCCCGGACTTCCAAATCCTATGGAGCATATAGACTTCCTAGTAGAGATAGCCAACAAAGCAAGAAAAGAAGGAATCCTAGCATTAGAATCAGACATAGATAACTACTACCAAAAGGATTCATTCTTTGGAGACCTTATGAGAATGCTTATAGACGGTCAAGACATTGAAGAAATCAAAAGCAACGCCGAAAGCGCACTGACAAAAATAGAACAAGAACTCACCACAGAGGTAAGCGTATGGGAAGCACTAGGAGAACTATTTCCAGCCTTTGGAATGATAGGAACTCTTATAGGGTTGATACAGATGCTCCAAAACCTAAATGACCCATCAGCCCTTGGTCCCGGTATGGCAGTAGCTATGATAACAACCCTTTACGGAGCAGTTTTAGCAAACGCTCTTTGTGTACCATTATCTAAAAAACTAAAATATTACAAAGACCTAACAATGATATACAAAGAAAGTTATCTCCTAGTAGTAGACGCCATAAACAAAGGAGTAAATCCAAATCTACTAAGAAGTAAACTTATGGCACTTTTAGGTGTCAAATCTGGACAAGAATAATGGCTCGTAAAAAAAAACAAGAATGTAAAAGCATACCCGGTTGGCTAATAAGCTTTGGGGACTTAATGTCCCTCCTTTTAACATTTTTTATACTTCTATTTTCTATGGGTACAATCTCCCTTGAAAAATTCCATATGGTAATAAAAGGTATTACAGAATCATTAGGAGGTAGAAAAGTTATTCATGAATCAAAAATACTAAATGCTCCTAAAGGAGTAGTCCAGTTTCCAGACATGTACCCAAAGTTAGAAAAGAAAAAGAGATTAAAAAAAGAACTTCGAGAAATCCAAAATATACTAAAATCAGCAGGTATAGATACACAGATACAATCTCATGGTTCTAATATAAGGCTAAGACTAAATACTGATAAAATGTTCCCAGTAGGAAAGGCATACCCATACAGCACTGTGATTCCATTACTCACCCAGATATGTGATAGATTAAAAATACTGTATCTTCCACTAACGATAGAAGGACATACCGACAATCTCCCAATACTCTCTGGGAAGACAAACTTAGAGCTGTCAGTAGAAAGAGCAGTAAACATCTTAAAAATCTTTATCAAGTGCGGATACCCAGAAAAAATACTGTCAGCTAGAGGTTACGGAGAATACAGACCAATAGCTCCAAACGATACACCACAAGGGCGAGCTAAAAATAGAAGAATAGAATTTGTTATAGATGTAGGTGGATAAATGCCAAGAAAAAAGAAAGAAGAATGCCCTAGCGCACCAGCATGGATTATAAGTTTTAGTGATTTAATGTCCCTCCTTTTAACATTTTTTATACTTCTATACTCAATGAGTGTTCTAGACATAAAAAAATTGATGAAATTTTTGTGGTATTTCCAAGGAGAAGAAGTAACATTCGCTACTAAAACAGTCGCTATTTTGCCCCCGATAAACTTACTACCTAAAGACATAGCAAAAGAAGTAAAAAAAAGAATACAGAGAGTTTTACCAATCCACGCTTACCAGATAGCGGTTATAGAGAACTATGTACTTATAAGACTCTTTAACGACATAACATTTGAGGAAGGCGATTATAGACTCACAGAAAAGTCAAAAAAAGCCCTCAAAGACATATCTCAAGTACTAAAAGCCCTATCTAAAGATGATTTAGAAATAAGAATAGAAGGACACACAAGTAACCACAAAAACCCATGGAATCTATCAGTAAAAAGGGCAGTAGAAGTAGCACAGTATCTAATAAACACCGGAGTAGACCCAAGAAAAATATCAGCTTCCGGATACGGAGATACAAGACCTATTTATACATGGAACCACCCACTTTTAAATAGAAGGAACGACAGAGTAGAGATATTGATACAGATAAAGAAAGTAAGAACAGACCTATCAGATGCAAAAAAAGGCGCTAAAAAAGCGCCTGTGGTTACTACCAATCAGTAGGAACTTGAGACATATCTTGTAGAGATTTTGAAAAAGGACCCATTTTAGCCATAGCTGTAGCCATATCACCTTTAAATTTAAGTTTTCTAAACATCATAGCCTTTTTAGGACCTAACTCTCCAGTGGCTAGTTTTTTCCAGTTATCTATGCTTGCCCACATCTCAAAATCATACTCTTTACCTTCTTCAGCCAAGCCAGCTTCTACAACTTTTCCATCTTCTACCTTGATGTAAACAGGAGGTTGGTCGCTCCCTTCGATAAAGTACTTGATAGTAGCATTAAAACCTTTTAGTCCGCTCACCAGTTCCTCATCATTGTTCCAAACTTCTGCATACTGTTTTATCCATTCTTCAGAAAGAAACTTTGCCATCGTAACCCTCCTTGTAATAATTTTTATTAATAATTAAGAATAAATATAGCACCAAAATTTTCAATTTTAAACATCTAAAGTGTATAATTTTCAAAAAAATCAGAGGAAAATTCTATGAAAAAGTATCCTAAAAATGACCTTTTGATAAGAGCCGCAAAAAGAGAACCTATAGAAAGAACACCAATATGGCTTATGAGACAGGCAGGAAGATATATGCCCGAATATAGAGAACTTAGACAAAAGGCTGGAAATTTTAAAAATTTCTATAAAGACCCACATCTAGCAGTACAGGCTACCCTGCTTCCCTATCATCTACTAGGAGTAGATGCATTAATCATATTTTCAGACATTCTAACACCACTAGAATCTATAGGTATGGAGTTTGATTTTAAAGAAGGAGAAGGTCCCGTTTTTCAAAACCCAATAAAAGATGAAAAAGATATACACAATCTAAAACAGTTTGATACAAAAGACATAAGTTATGTTGGAGAAATCATAAAGCAAACAGGAAAGAGTATAGACTATGAACTTCCAGTTATAGGATTCTGTGGAGCGCCTTTTACCCTTGCCGCATACATGATAGAAGGAAGAACATCTAGAGATTTTAAAAAAACCAAAAAATTTATGTATCAAAACCCTACTGCATTTAAAAATCTACTAGATAAACTCTCTGATATGTTAATAGAATATCTAAACTTCCAGATAGACTCTGGAGCAGATGCAGTACAGATATTTGACAGCTGGGCAGGGTATCTAACCCCAGATGATTATCGAGAGTTTGCGTTAGCACCTATAAAAAAGATTATAACATCTATTAAAAGAAACTATCAGCCGATTATTCACTTTACAAAAGGAGTAGCAGGATTTTTTGATGAGATGATTACTTCAGGAGCAGACGTATACAGTGTAGATTGGATGATAGACCTAAAAAAAGTCAAACAAAAACTAAACACAAAAGCTTCAGCTCAAGGAAATCTAGACCCTATAGTCCTATACGCTTCTAAAGAAACCATAAAAAAAGAAGCACTAAAGATTTTACAAAAATGGGGCAAAGAAACAGGACACATATTTAATCTAGGACATGGGCTTATGCCAGATATGTCTGTAGAAAACGTAAAGTTTTTAGTAGATGTAGTCAAACAGGAAAGTATCCGCTAAATCTGTTAAAATATTTAGGTTAATAAACAAAGAGGAAAATATATGAAATTTCAGGATATAATCCTGACTCTTCAAAACTTCTGGACAGAAAATAAATGTATTTTATGGCAACCCTACGACATAGAAGTAGGTGCAGGAACGATGAATCCTGCTACCTTTTTGAGAGTATTAGGACCAGAAGAATGGAACGTTTGTTATGTTGAACCGTCAAGACGACCCAAAGACGGAAGATATGGAGAAAATCCAAATAGACTTCAGCATTACTATCAGTTTCAGGTTATTCTAAAACCAGCTCCAGAAAATCCACAAGAACTTTACTTAAAGAGTTTACAAGCTCTTGGCATAGACCTTACTGCACATGACGTTAGATTTGTAGAAGATGATTGGGAGAGTCCTACCCTTGGGGCATGGGGACTTGGTTGGGAAGTTTGGCTAGATGGAATGGAAATAACCCAGTTTACATATTTCCAGCAAGCAGGAAGTATCGATTTAGAAGATATAAGCGTAGAAATAACATACGGTCTAGAGAGAATAGCTATGTTCCTTCAAGGTGTAGATAGTGTGTACGACATAGTTTGGGCTGAAGGTCTTACATATGGAGACATCTACAAAGAAGCAGAAAGACAGTGGTCTATATACAACTTCGAGCTTGCAGATGTCAAAATGCTAAAAAAAACATTTGAGTTATTCGAGAAGGAAGGACATAGATTGATAAAACATAATCTCCCCATACCTGCATATGATTATGCCTTAAAATGTTCTCACGTATTTAACTTATTAGATGCTAGAGGAGCTTTATCTGTAACAGAAAGGGCTAGATATATAGCACGAGTGAGAAACATATCAAAAGAATGTGCCAAAGCCTTTTTAAAGCACAGAAAAGAATTAGGATACCCATTAATAAAAAAAAGAGAAATAGAGGTATAAATGAATAGATACCTATTAGAAATAGGGTGTGAAGAGCTACCTTCCCAAAGTATAAACATAGGAAGAGAATACCTACAGCAGAGCTTTCATAAAAGCTTTGAAAATTTTTTTATGTATGATACACCTCAAAATATAAACATATTTGCAACTCCTAGAAGACTATCAGTACTGTTAGAAAACCTAAAAGAAAAAGAAGACTCCAAAGAAGAGCTTATTATCGGACCTCCCTACAAAGTTGCAGTAGACAATGAAGGTAGATTTACAAAAGCGGCTATAGGATTTGCAAAGAAAAATAATATACCTATAGAAAACCTCCAGAAGATAGAAACAGAAAAGGGTGTATATATAGGAGCAGTGATAAAAAAAGAGGGAAAACCTCTTCAAGAGCATATAAAACAAGCAGTTCCTAGCATAATATCAAACATACCATTCCCAAAAACAATGAGGTGGAATCGTACAAACTTTAGATTCTCAAGACCTATCAGATGGATAGTATCTCTCCTAAACGAAGACATAATAGATATAGAGATAGCAGGCATAAAATCCAGCAGATACACCTACCTACACAGGTTTATGACAAAACCTATAGGAAGAGGAGAAAAAAAAGAGATAGCTACGCCTACAAGATATGAAGAAATCCTAAAATTAGGATTTATAGTACCAAGGTATGAAGACAGAAAAAAAGCTGTAGAAACACAGGTGATAGGATTTGCAAACAGTATAGACGCATCTCCTATATTAGATGAAGAACTTCTAGATGAAGTAACAAACCTCCTAGAATTTCCAGTAGGTATACTCGGGGATTTTTCCCCAGAATATCTAATACTGCCGAAAGAAGTCATCATAGTGGTATGCAAACATCACCAGAGATTTTTCAATTTTGAAAAAGATGGAAAACTAATTCCAAAATTTTTAGCTTTCTCAAATACAGCAGTAAAAGATAAAAATGTAGTAAAAGCAGGATACGAAAAAGTGTTAAAAGCTCGTCTTGAAGATGCATTGTTCTTCTACGAAGAAGACCTGAAAAAAAACCTAGAAGACCTATATCCCAAGCTCAAAGGTATCCTATTCCACGAAAAATTAGGAACAATGCTAGACAAGGTAAAAAGAAACGGGATAATAGCTCAAATAATCGCAAAAACACTTAAAATGAAACAAAAATCAGATATAAATAGAGCAAACAAGCTGTCAAAAACAGACCTACTCACAGAGATGGTAAAGGAGTTTGACGAACTACAAGGTATAATGGGCATGTACTATGCACTAAAGCAAGGAGAAAAAGAAGAAGTAGCCAAAGCTATATATGAACACTATCTACCAAAGACAGCTGAAGACCCCCTTCCAAAAACAAAAATAGGTACAATACTAGCAGTAGCAGACAAACTAGATACCTTAACAGCATTTTTCTCCATAGGAGAAAAACCAAAAGCAGGAGCAGACCCATTTGGACTTAGAAGATTAGCATTAGGTATTGTAAGAATCTTAGTAGAGAACAAGCTAGATATAAACTTAGAGAAAATCTTAGAACAGACCATAGAGCAGGTAAAATTGCCGAATATAGATAAAACCCTCAAAGACCAAGTATTAGATTTTATAAATGCAAGATTTGTCTTCTATTTAAAGAACAAAGGGATAGACACAGATATAATCAATTCAGTCCTATCCACAAAAGAACCAAATCTATACAGAGCATACCTCAAAATTCAAGCAGTATCAGACCTAAAACACAATCCAGAATTTGAAGATATTATGATAACATTTAAAAGAATAGGCAATATCATACCTTCAGATTTTAAAGAAAACTTTGATAAAAAGTATCTTACAAAAAAAGAAGAGAAAAATCTGTACCAAAAACTTTTAAAAACAGAAAAAGAAGTTTTAAAATTATTAGAAGAAAAAGAATACAAGAAAGCTTTAGAAAAACTTTTAGAGCTAAAGCCCCACGTTGATAGATTTTTTGATAATGTTATGGTAATGGTAAAAGAAAACAGAATAAAAACAAATAGGCTCTCTCTACTAAAGAGAATAAATGATTTATTTAAAAAACTATCTGATTTTACAAAAATCAATGTCCAAGGAGGCAAATAATGAGTAATGAAAAAAAGCTAGTCCTCTGGTTAAACGAAGTTGGGATAGAAGACGTAAACCTAGTAGGAGGAAAAAACGCATCGTTAGGAGAAATGATTAGAGGACTTACACCCAAAGGCATAAAAATTCCGATGGGTTATGTTGTTACAGCGGAAGCTTACTATTACTTCATAAAATACAATAAATTAGACCAAAAAATAAGAGAAACATTAGCAGGACTTAATGTAGACGATATAGAAGACTTACATAGAAGAGGACTAACAATAAGAGAAATGATAAAAGGAGGAGATTTTCCTCCTGACCTAAGAGAAAAAATCATCGAGTACTACATAGAACTTAGCAAAATGTATGGAAAACACAGAGTAGATGTAGCTGTAAGGTCTTCTGCTACAGCAGAAGATTTACCAGATGCTTCATTTGCAGGACAGCAAGAAACGTACCTAAACATAAAAGGAGAAGAATCCCTCCTTATAGCAATCAAAAGTTGTTTTGCCTCTCTATTCACAGATAGAGCCATCTCATACAGAGAATCCTTTGGTTTTGACCATTTTTCTATAGGTTTAGCTGTAGGAGTACAAAAGATGGTTCGTTCAGACCTAGCATCAGCAGGAGTGGCTTTCTCTTTGGATACAGAGAGCGGCTTTAAAGATGTAGTTCTTATAAATGGAGCTTACGGTTTAGGAGAATTAGTAGTTCAAGGAGCGGTTACTCCAGATGAGTGGCTTGTATTTAAACCAACCCTTTTAGAAGGATATGAAGCCATAATCGAAAAAAAACTAGGGGTAAAAACCCAAAAGATGATATATGGAACGACTGAAGAAGAAAGAGTCAAAATAGTTCCAGTTTCAAAAGAAGACCAAGCTAAGTTCTGTTTAGAAGACGATGAAGTATTAAAACTAGCAAAATGGGTAATAGAGATAGAGAAATACTATTCAGACAAGTATCAAAAGTGGACACCTATGGACGTTGAATGGGCAAAAGATGGAGAGCTAAACGAACTATTTATCGTGCAAGCGAGACCAGAGACGGTACATTCAAGGAAAGACCACTCAAAAATAACCATATACCATATAACAGAACCAATAGAAAGCAGAATAGAAAAAAGAATACTAGAAGGTATAGCAGTAGGAGATAAGGTAGCATTTGGAAAAGTAAAAATCTTAAACTCCCTAGATGATGCAAAAAAATTCGAAGCAGGAGATATACTAGTTACAGATATGACAGACCCAGATTGGGAACCTATCATGAAAAAAGCAGGAGCCATAGTTACAAATAGAGGAGGAAGAACATGTCACGCCGCAATAGTAGCAAGAGAACTTGGAGTACCAGCTGTTGTAGGGACAGGAAAAGCTACAGAAGTTCTTAAAGACGGTCAAGAAGTAACAGTATCCTGTGCAGAAGGAGAAGTAGGTTATGTTTACGACGGCAAAATAGATTATGAGATAGAAGAAGTAGACATAAGTACCCTACCAAAAACAAAAACACCTATCATGATGAACATAGCCACACCAGAAGGCGCATTTGATTACTCGTTTTTGCCAAATGATGGTGTAGGTTTAGCTAGAGAAGAGTTTATAATAAACAACTATATCGGTATTCACCCATTAGCACTCATAAAATTTGAAGAGATAAAAGAAAAAGACCCTGAACTGGCAAAAAAAATAGAAGAAAAAACCTTTGGATACGATGACAAAACAGAATACTACATAAAAAAGCTTTCCTACGGTATTGCGAAAATAGGAGCCGCATTTTACCCAAAACCTGTTATCGTAAGATTTTCAGACTTTAAAACAAACGAATATGCTAACCTTTTAGGAGGGCAATACTTTGAGCCAAAAGAAGAAAATCCAATGATAGGGTGGAGAGGAGCTTCAAGATACTACTCACCTCAATTTAAAGAAGCATTTGGTCTAGAATGTAAAGCTATACTTAGAGTTAGAAACAAAATGGGATTAAAAAATGTAATCGTTATGGTTCCTTTCTGTAGGACTCCAGAAGAGGGGAAAAAAGTTCTTGAAGTTATGGAAGAGTACGGACTTAAAAAAGGTGAAAATGAACTACAAGTTTACGTTATGTGTGAGATTCCTTCAAACGTAGTATTGGCAGACAAATTTTCAGAATACTTTGATGGATTTTCTATAGGTTCTAATGACTTAACCCAGCTCACATTAGGACTAGATAGGGACTCAAACCTTGTGGCTCACCTGTATGACGAACGAAATGAAGCAGTCAAAAGATTGATAGCACAGGTTATAAAAACAGCAAAAGAGCATGGAAGGAAAATAGGTATATGTGGACAGGGACCTTCTGACTATCCAGATTTTGCCCAATTTTTAGTAGAGCAAGGTATAGACTCTATATCTATAAACCCAGATGCTATACTAAAAACGACAAAAGCTATATATGAAATAGAACAGAAACTAGGGATAAAATAAGCCTACATTGGTAGAACTTTATCCAAAAAGTTGTATTATAATAGATAAGGAAGGGATATTATAATTTTCCCTTCTTTTGACGAAAATATTATATAAATTAAGTATTTGGGTGTTTGGGTTTTTAAAAATAGTAAGATTTGGGGGACGAAATGCCAGCAATTTTATCGAATATAATGAAAAAAACGAAACTACTTGCAGGTATCCAATTAGAAGGGGACATAATACGAATTCTTGTAGTAGATAAAGAAAACCTTACTACATATAACCAACCAATAGAGTACCATCTGTCAGAAGATGAAAAAGAAAACATACCAGAAGTCCTCAAAAGAGAGCTTTTAGGACTGAATATTGGAGAGCCTATAGATGCAGTAGTGGGTCTTCCTATATCTGTAAGTCTTATCAAAAACCTAAAACTTCCAAAAATGGATAAAAAAGACTTAATGGAAGCTATAGAATGGAACATAAAAGAAGAAATGCAAACCATAAAAGGAGATACTATCTACGATTTTGACATTCTTGGAGAAGAAAATGATATGTACAATATCATAGTGGTAGTTGCCAAAAAATCTGATATAGAGAGATTAGAGCAGATAGAAAAAGAAGCAGGTATAAAAATACTCCATATAGATTCTAACCCTATAGCTTTAATAAACATATCCATACTTCAAAAAGAGAGAAAAGGAGTATTAGGAGAAGAGGACAACGCTGTTTGCTCCTTGTATATAGATGAAGATATTTCTTACATAATATACTATCAAAATGGACTTTCTACAGAGACCCTTAGTTTCAAACTAAAAGATTTTAAAACTTTCGAAGAAAGTGAGCCAGAGCTAACCAAACTTATAAATGAGATAAACTATTTCTTTCTAACTGTAAATGAACCACCTGTAGTATACATAGCAGGGGCAATATTAGAGTATCCAGATGTAAAAGAATACATACAAAGTAAATTTATAGGAAAATTCGCCTTTGTTGATATAGACCCTCCAGAGATACTAGGTATCAACTATGTAGGAGATAAGCACCCGGGAGTTTATGCCGTTCCTTTTGGCTTAATATATAGAGGTTTAGAAGAATGATAAGAATCGACCTTAAAACAAAAAAGAAAAAAGATTTTAAAGGGAGTTTTGAGTCAAAGTTAAATATATGGAATATATTTCATCATAAAGAAGTAATTGTTGCGATAGTAGGACTGATATTGATTGGACTAGGATTACTATACTTCTTCTCCTTAAAAATCCAAGAAAGAAATCTTCTCTCTAAAAAAGAATATCTTCTAGAAGAGAAAAAGAAACTGTCGATAATTCAAAGGAAAATCAGGTCTCTCCAAGAAGAAGTTAAAAAAACAAAAAAATTAAAAGAAAGATATGCATTGAGAAAAGATATACTTGATGAACTTTTAAAACAAAAGTCAAATATAAAAGATGTGCTATTAGGCATTGGAAGCTCTATCCCAGAAGGGATATGGATAGAAAATATGAGAATATCAAAATCATCTGTTAATCTAAACGGCTACACATTTGTACCAGAGAATATATACAGTTTTTTTAAACAGTTAAAACAAAAATATCCAGATTTAAAGCTAGGGACTTTAGGTAGAACAAAATTCTGTAAAAACAAAGATATGGTTCTGTGCATAGAGAAACCTAGAAAAGTCAAAAACTCTAACTTTGAGTTTTATACATTTTCATTAAACCTCAAAAATCTAATAAAAGGGGAAGAAAGTGACTAAAGAAGAAATAAAATATCAGTGGATAAGCTTACCCCAGTGGCAGAGGATACTGATAATCAGTATTCTTATGCTATCTTTAGCTTATCTTTTTTATTTTTTTATGATAGCTCCTCAAAAACAGAAAGTAAACCAATTAAAGTTAGAAGTAGATAGCTTGCAAAAACAAGTTGCAAAACTAAGACAGATAGCCAAACCAGAGAAATTAAGAGAATTAAACCAAAAGATAATATCCCAAAAGAAAGAGTTACAGCAGATAAAACAAGAGATAGAAAAGTTAGAAAGCAGAATACCTCCAAAGCCGGACTTTGAGGAGCTTGTATATACTATCTCTAATATTTTTTCAAAGAATGGAATGGAAATAAAAGACCTAGGAATTAAAAAAGAGAAAACTATCTATGTATATAAAGAAGGGAAAAAGTTAGTTTTCTATCAAGAGAAAAAAGTAGAACAACAGAAGAAAGCTCCTAACCAAAACCAGAAAAAAGAGAAAAAAGAAGAGCTTAAGCTCCAAGAAGTACCTATAACAGTTGAAACGTCAGGAAGTATAAGAAGTTTAAAAGATGCTCTTGGAGATTTTGCTTCTTCAGAAAGATTTCTCTCTGTAGAAAGTATAGCCTTAGAGAAAGATAAAAAAGGAATCATATCATCTAAGGTTTTTATAAAAACATACTACTTACCGGAGAAGAAGTGATGAAAATGATAGCTTTAATAACTTTTATATTGGCAGGAGCAATATCTGCTTTTGCTGAAGATGTTACCAAAGACAACTATTTTACTGACTTTGGAAATGCAGTAGGTTATATCGAAACAGATGACGGTAGAAAATATATAGTAGTCGAAACTACAAGCGGAGCAAAATTGATAGAAGTAAAAGAAGACCCAGAGAAGATTTTAAAAGGGAGTAAAGGTATTTCACGAGAAGATTTTAAAATCAAATAAGAAGAGGAGAAGGGTATGAAAATAAAACAGATAATTATATTAGCTATACTAATAACAGTCCCTTTATCATACGCAAAGTCAAAAATAAGTGCAAAATTCTACGGTGCAAAAATATCAACAGTTATTGACACACTTGCAAAAGTGTCCCATACAAACATTATTTGGGACAAAAATGCTGTAAAAGAGGTAAAACTTGGGTCAAAAGATGAAGAAAGAGTATACCTAAGTGTAGAAAGACCCCTATCAGTTTACGAACTTTTTAATACTATTCTAAAAGAAGTAGGTCCTTACAAAGTCGAGAATGTTTCTTTTTCTCTATCGAGAAGTCACAATGTATCTGGAACAACAGTAGTTTCTTCAGGTAAGGATAAGGCAGGATTAGAAGTCACCTCTAATATTGAATCCTCCTTTTCTATATACAATAATGGCTTAATAGCCATACCAAGGGGAAGACTATACAGAATAAAAGTAGCATCGGAAGTATATATATCTATCCACCCAGCTGTAATAAAATATTTAGGCAGAGAAGCTTTTGAAAATATCGTTTCCATGTTTAGAAAAAGCCTCCCTAAAACGGCAACTATCACTATAAACAATACATCATTTACCATTTATGCAAGGTATGACAAAGAATCAATAATAAAAGCGATAAATCTCATATATCCATACGTACAATCTTTAGAGAGTAAAGCAAGTGCTTTATTAGAAGAGGAAAGAATAAGAAAAGCTGAAGAATTCAAAAAGCAACAAGCAGAAGCAGAGAGAAGAAAAATAGAAGAAAAACTGATAAAAAAAGAAGTAGACATATGCAAAGACCAATTTAAGGAGATAGAAGATGAGCTTATCGTTTCCTTATCAGACTTTGGAAGGTATGATTTTGACGAGAAAAAATGTAAGCTTATCATCGTAGATAAGAGAGTTAACATACCAAAACTAAGTAAAATAATAGCAAAAGCAAAGAGAGTTAAACTTATAACGAGATGTTTTTACTCTAGAGCTTTAGAACCATCAGAGATAATTTTAAATATACAAGAAAACTACCTATCCAAATATGGAACAGTAGTATTTAAGACTATAAAAACAACCTCAAAAGTAAAAGGAAAATCTCTTAGAATACAGCCGGGTAGAACAGGTATGGGAAATATGTCCCAAAGTAGAACCATAGAAGATGAGATTATAACTTCTCTTCCAAAGGTATGTATCACAGACAAACCAGAGATAATAGAGAGAGTGAAAAAAGATTATGCAGATTTTCTACTAGATAGACCATATCAAGTAGAGATAGAGGCTAGAATTGTTCAGATAGAATCTTCCTACAAAAGAGATTTAGGTATACAGTGGGGTGTTAACTCTTCAGGAAGTCTAGGCGGAGCAACCTATGTTACATCAGGAGTAGGTCTAAATACAGGTATGACAGGAAATTCATATATGTTTGACTTTCCTGCTGGAAATGTTGCCCCGGGAACAGGAGCCGCTATTGGAATTTTGATAGGAACATTAACAGATAATCTAGACCTTAGATTAACAGCTTTAGAACAGATAGGAAAATCAAAGATACTCTCTAGACCAAAACTCGTTACTATAGATGGAGAACCTGCAGAAATCTCTCAAGGATTTGAGATACCATATGTGATAGCCGCCGCCGCTGGAGGAACTACAATTCCTACTGTACAATTTAAGCAGGCAGTTTTAAGACTGAATGTAACCCCAAGAACTACCATCGATGGTAACATAATCCTTAATCTTACTATAACCCAAGACATACCAGATTTTAAAAATACAATCTCTGGGAATATACCTATACAAACCAAAGCTATCACCAGTAAAGTAGTGGTAAAAGATGGCTCTACAGTTGTAATAGGAGGAATCTTAGAAAAAGAAGATTTCAACCAGCAAAAGGGTGTGCCGGGACTAAGTAAGATACCTATAGTAGGAAATCTCTTTAAAAGTAAATCTATAAATCGTACAAATAGAGAACTTTTGATATTTATAACTCCAAAAATCATATATCAATAGGAGGAGATGATGTCTTTTTTAAAGAGATTAGCTCTACTGCCATTATTAGCAGGAATGATTAGTTTTTCTTCATGTGACGTAGGGGGAGGAGCTGATACTGGTGTGTCTGTATTGGTAACAGCTTCTACTAACGGGGTATCCTTTATTCAATCAGATATAATTGCTATCTACGATGAAAATGAAAATGAAATCTGTGGAGATGCTGGAGATAGGATATTTATCCCACCAGAGGAAACTTTAGAAGTGTACTTTAAACTCACTCCTATTCTTCCAAACCTAGACCCTTCTAGCGTCAGAATAGTAAAAGCTACGCTAAATTATACGCCCAAAAAGGATACTTATGAACCAATACCACCATTAGAAGTAGATATTCCTACAGTTATTTTTGGAGAAAACTTAGAGACTACTGTAGTTATTCCTGTAATAACACAGGAGGTAAAAGAGTATTTCTTTTTAAACAATTTAGTAGGTACATATCAAGTAAAAGTAACTTTTGATGTAGTTGAGGTATACTATGACGAAAATTTCCAAGTAAGTACAGACTTTACACTTGATATAAGGAATAGAATTGAGGAAGGCATTCCAAACTTGTGTATGTAAAATAGTTTATAATTTACTTATTAAGTAATAAATCTATTGGTTTTATTTTATGGGAAATACGGTATCATCTGATATAGATGCGATTTTTTCCAAAGTCATTCAAGATAAGAGAATATCATATGAAGAGGCTTTGTACCTTTTTGAACACGCAGACTTAAACACCCTAGGTCTTCTTGCAAATCATATTAGGAAAAAGAAGCATCAAGATAATCTGGTAACCTTCGTTGTAGATAGAAACATAAATTACACCAATATATGTGTGGCAGGTTGTAAGTTCTGTGCTTTTCAAAGAAAAAAAACAGATAAAGATGCTTATGTTTTAGATTTTGAACAGATATATAAAAAAGTAGAAGAGTTACTCAAATGGGGGGGAACTACCCTTTTGATGCAAGGAGGACTAAATCCAGATTTGAGATTGGATTTTTATACAACTCTGTTCAAAGGTATAAAAGAAAGGTTTCCCCAAGTTCAGATACATTCTCTTTCTGCCACAGAGATAAATTATCTATCAAAAATAGAGAAACTTAGTATACAAGAAGTACTAAAGATACTAAAAGATTCAGGTTTAGATAGTCTTCCCGGAGGAGGAGCAGAGATACTTTCTGATGAGGTTAGAGTGTTTATATCTTCTAATAAAACTACCACGAACCAGTGGTTAGAAGTTCATAGATTAGCTCATAATCTAGGAATGAAAACTACAGCAACGATGATGTGTGGACATATAGAAAAACCAAAACATATAATAGAACATCTTGAACATATTAGAAAACTTCAAGATATTACAAAAGGTTTTACCGCTTTTATACCTTGGACTTTTCAAAAAGGTGGCACAAAGCTTGATTATTTACCTGATGCTACCTCTGTATACTATCTTAGAGTCCTAGCTATAGCTAGAATATATCTAGATAATTTTGGCAATATCCAAACTTCCCATGTTACTCAAACTATGAAAGTAGGTCCTATAGGACTTCATTTTGGAGCTAACGATTTAGGAAGTACTATGATAGAAGAAAATGTAGTTAGTTCTACAGGTCTTCAAGTCTCCTATCCTAAACCTGAAAAAATGGCAAAGATAATAAAAGAGGCTGGTTTTAAACCAGCCCAAAGAGATACATATTACAAGATTATAAAGAAATTTTATTGATTTATAAGTTCATAAGCTTTCAAAATTAATAAACCAGCCTCGTTTATACTTGATTTTCCTATGTAATTCGCGATTCTAGCTACAGCTAACTCTTTTTCAAATGTTTCTTTATCAAGACCAGAGAGCTTGATAGCTTGTTCCCAGTTTTTAGGTAAAATTCTAACTTTTTCTTCTTTTACATATAGGTTTCCTACTTTTGCTAACGCTTCAAGAATCCTTACTATCAGTGGGTTTACAGGGTTTCCTAATCCTTCTGGGACTCCAGAGGTTGCCTTTTTTATAAGTTTTCCTGCTTCTGTAAGGACAATGGCATTGTTAGGTAATATATCTAAAAAACCTCTCGCTTCTAATTTGTTGAGTCCAAATTCTATTTCTTCTTTTAATGTTTCATCAAAATCGTTGTATATATCGTCAACTAAATATCCTTTTTCTGGTAGTTTATGTAAGATTTGGAGTTCAAACCTAGTAAGATGAGGTTTCCTTTTTATCTTATAGGATAACTCTCCATATAGTTTTCCAGATTTTGTAGGATAACCACCTCCTATGAGATGTGTTTCTTCTGCCTCTTTGTACCATTGGTAGTTTGGAGCGCCAAACTCTGTTTTTGTAATATTTACCGCTTTTACAGCAGGAGCATGAATATCTCTGATTCCATGGACTTTTATATCTTCTAATAGAACTTCTTTCCCGTACTCTGTAAGTTTGTAAACTCTTTTTCCATTTTGCTCGTGAGATACAATAAGGTCAAACGCTTCCAATGTAAAAAGGGATTCTTCTACGGTGTCATACATCTTTTCATACCATTGACCACCTTTTTCCCAAAAATGTTTGAATAGTTCCTCGACTGTAAACAACTCTTCGAATTTCTTTTTTAGTTCTTCTTTCTTTTGGTAACCTAAGGCTTGATTGAGCTGTCTACCGTAAAACTCTTTTAGGTGTTTGTACTCTTTTAAAGGTTTTTCTAACAAGTAGTGAACGATTTCTTCTACTGTTGGTACAATCTCTGGATTCTGTTCATGTTTTTTCCATATTTCTACTATAATTTTGAGAATTTCTTCGTCGAGGGTCTCTAGGTTAAAAGTTTTAACAGGTCTGTATGCTTTTTCATTCCATAAATGATACACATGTAAAAGATGCTCACCAGCTTTGAGTATATTTCCGTCTTTGTCTATAAAGGCTAAAGCTTCTAACAGCTCTATCTCATCTGTTGTTAAAGCTGATATACCTTTGTCTAATAGTTTAATCAATGAATACATGTAATCTTCGTTTATCACCGTTTCGAATGCTGGTGCCATATTTTGAATAACTTGTTGAACTTCCTGTCCTAAACCACTTAGAGTGTATACATCTGATTGAGGTACAGAAAAGGATAGTAGTCTCATACTCTCCATGAGGATAGGAAATCTGCCATGTTCCGGTAGCATACTTGTCTCTGCAGGACCTGGAGGCATATTTGATATATAGTGTGCAAGGTCTTTTGATATTGTTAATCTTGGTCTAGAATTTTTGTAGATGTTGTATATCTCTTTGGCATACTCATTTACTTTTATGAAAGTACCCTTTTTTTCTTCTTTTATCTGTTGAGCAAACCCTCTTTTTATAAGTTCATCTTGGATATATTTTCCCGGTAGGTCGTCATTTCTTACCGAAGCATCAATCATAGCTATGATTTCTGACCCAATCCATCTAAATCTATCGTCCCAGTCAGATATAGGGTCAATAAGTCCTTTTTCCACCATCTCTGTGTAAATATTCACTATTCTCTTTCCCCAATAAGTCATAACAAACTCCAAGGGGTTTCTCTGTTCTAAAAGGTTTTGAAATTCTAGTTCTATAAAAGGCTCGCTTTCTGCATGAAGCTTTATGTAGCAAGCTCTTCCTGATTCCTCTTCTGCCTTAACTGTGAGTAAAGCGTTGATATGTTCTTTTCTAAGAATCATATATTTGCACCCTCCAAATAAATTTTTCTTACATTATAGTGTCTTAATGCAAAATTTGTCAATAGTTAACTAAAATTTCTTATAAAGGTCATACTAAAGGTGCTTATTTTAATAATTTCAATATATGATAAAATATCAAGATAAAATTCTGTACTATAGAGTATCACAATGAGATTGTCTACAATACAAACAAATCTAAAGCTTGGTAATGTTGATAAGAATGTAGAGAAAATATTTGACTTTCTAAAAAGAGCAAAGCCTAACTCTTTGGTTCTTTTACCTGAAATGTGGAGTTGTGGATTTGACAATAAACATTTAGACAAACACGTTCAAAGAACGAAAAATATCTATAAAGAGCTAAAAAAACTATCTAAAGAAAAACAGTTGGTTATTGCAGGAACTCTACCAGAGAAGAACAAAAAAGGTATAGTAAATAAAGGATTTATTATAGATTGTGGGAACGTTATTCACAGACAAGATAAAGTAAAACTTTTTAAACCTACAAAAGAACACAAATTTTTTGTGTCTGGTAATAGTAGATTTGATATTGCCGAATCTTCAATGGGAAATTTAGGAATGATGATATGTTTTGAGCTTAGATTCCCTAACATATCTTACACATTGAGGCGTAAAGGAGTGGAGATTATACTTGTCCCAGCTCAATGGGGAAAAAGCAGAAAGGAACATTTAGAGATTTTGTCAAAAGCAAGAGCTGTAGAATCTCAATCTTTTGTAGTTGTTAGTAATACTGTGGGAAAGATAGGAAATGTAGAGTATGCTGGAGCTTCAGGGATATATTCTCCATGGGGGGAAACCCTTGTTTTTTCAAATGAAGAAGAGGGTTTATTTGAAACAGAAGTAGATTTAGCAGATATTTATAAAGTAAGAAAGAAAATAAAGATGGACTATTAGTATGAAAAAGAAGATAAACCCATTTTATCTTATAATTTCGATAGGTTTTATAGGTTTTTTACCTTTTTTATTTATATTCCTAGATAGAGTTCTTATGAAACATAATCTCTCTACAGAAGCGTTCTTTTTACTTGAAATGTCTATCCTTCTAATCGGAGCAATTTCTGTAGTAATATTTGTTATATTCTTGACTTTAAAATAAAAGGAGGTTTTTAAATTGAGAAAACTATTATTAATTCCTGCTGTAGCAGTTGTGATGTATGGGTGTGCATCTAAAGATGAGGTAAGAGCTTTACAAGATGCTCTTATAGATGTTCAAAGGTCTGTAAAAGAATTAAAAAGAGAAAATACAAATCTAAAAGAGATGATAGAAGTTTTATCTGTTAGGGTAGATGAACTATCCCAAAAAACCGCTCAAAATTCCTTAGAAATAGAAAAATTAAAAAAATTACTAAAACAGAGATAAAAGGTCTAACATTGAAACATCACAATATATATAAACTGCCAAGCCATGTTGCTATTATTATGGACGGTAACGGCAGATGGGCAAAAAAAAGGGGACTTCCTAGAGTCTTTGGACATAAAGAAGGAGCAAAAGCCGCAGAAAAAGCTATAACCTTTGCTTCAGAATTAGGCATAAAATATTTAACACTTTTTGCATTTTCTACAGAAAATTGGGCGAGACCCCAAGAGGAAGTTAATTTTATATTAAAACTTTTAGTTGACTATATAGATAACAAGTTAGATTCTTTAGTAGAGAAAAACATAAATTTACGATTTTTAGGTAGAAAAGAACAACTTCCTCAAAGTATTGTAATGACCATACAAAAGGCAGAAAAGGAGACATCAAATTGTACAGGCATGAATCTTATCATAGCTCTTAACTATAGCGGAAGAGCAGAAATTATAGATGCTGTAAACAAGATAATTTCAAAAGGTATATCCAGTGTAACAGAAGAATCTTTTAGAGATTATCTCTATTTTCCAGATGTCCCAGACCCAGACCTTCTTATTAGAACAAGTGGAGAGGTTAGAATCTCTAACTTTTTATTATGGCAACTTGCCTATTCAGAGTTGTACTTTACTGAAGTCTTATGGCCAGATTTTGATGAAGAGGAGTTCTTAAAAGCTCTCTATGATTACCAAAACAGAGAAAGAAGGTTTGGAAGGATAGAAATTTGAAAAACCTCCTAAAAAGGACTATCACCGGTTTCATATTAGGAATTTTGGCTGTTGGGAGTGTATTGTACCTTCCTTCTTACATATTCAAATTTTTGATTTCTATAGTTATAGGAATAGCAGTTTGGGAACTTTCTAATCTATTTAAAAAGGTTTTGTTCTCTTTAGAACCTGTACCGATAGCTTTTTTCTCTTTTATCTGTGCAATTCTTCTTTTCTATGTAGATTTTTATCTAGCTGTTCTTGTATGGATTTTGTACAGTTTTTGGTGGTCTTACAAAGAGTATAACCTTAACTACCTATCCTATCTTGGATTTATCTTTTTATACGGAGTAGTCATTGTTAGTAGTCTAGGCTTTTTACACGAAATAGACAAAAGACTAGTTTTAATACTGTTTGCCACAGTTTGGGCTGGTGATTCTTTTGCCTATTTTATAGGGAAAAAATTTGGAAAGAGAAAACTAGCACCAAAACTATCCCCAAAGAAAACTTGGGAAGGAGCTTTAGGAAGTGTTTTAGGTTCGATAATTTTTGGAGGAGGAGTCGCTTACTATTTTGGTATTGGTAGTGCGTACGTGCCTATAGTAATATCTGCTGTCATCATGCAGATAGGAGATTTGTTTGAGAGTTTTATAAAAAGACAAGTAAATGTAAAAGATTCTTCACAGATTATCCCCGGGCATGGAGGTGTGTTAGATAGGATAGATGCTCTTATCTTCGCATCTGTAGTTTTCTATACTTTCTACCGAATTTTTACTTTATAATTAAATAAATACTACTTAAAAGGGGTGATGTTATGACAAGAGAAGAGGCTATCAAAATTTTACTAGAGACAGACCCAAAATTCAAGGAGTGGTATGAAGAGCATGAAGAATTAAAGTGGAAAGTACATAAACTAGACAAGCATTATCCCCCAGACCCAGAGCTAGAAGCTCAAGAAGAGATGTTAAAAAGAAGAAAACTTTATCTTAAAGATATGATGGAAATGAGAATAAAGGAATTTATGGAAAAAGCACAAAAACAGGCATAAATTCTAATACTTTAAATTTTGAGAGGTTTTTAATGAGAAGTGATACGATAAAAAAAGGTTTCGAAAAAGCACCTCATAGAAGCTTGCTTAGAGCCTGTGGTCTAACAGAACAGGATTTTGGAAAACCATTTATAGGAGTAGCGAACTCCTATATAGATATTATTCCCGGGCATGTACATTTAAGAGAGTTTGCACAGATAGTAAAAGAAGCGATAAGAGAGGCAGGAGGAGTACCTTTTGAATTTAATGTTATTGGGGTAGATGATGGCATAGCTATGGGACATTCTGGAATGCATTACTCTCTGCCAAGTAGAGAGCTTATAGCTGACTCTATAGAAACAGTGGTAGAAGCTCATAAACTAGATGCCTTAGTGTGTATTCCTAACTGCGATAAAATAGTTCCGGGTATGATGATGGCGGCGGCTAGGCTAAATATACCTACAATATTCGTAAGTGGGGGACCTATGGTAGCAGGTCATACTCCAGATGGAAAGGCTATAGACCTAGCAACCGCTTTTGAGGCTGTAGGTGCTGTCTCTAGAGGTTTGATGACTGAAGCAGATTTAAAAATTATAGAAGAAAATGCTTGTCCTTCTTGTGGGTCTTGTTCTGGAATGTTTACCGCAAACTCAATGAATTGTCTAGCAGAAGCTTTGGGTATTGCTTTACCCGGAAATGGTAGCATACTTGCTATAGACCCGAGGAGACAAGAATTAGCAAAACAAGCTGGAAGGCAGATTTTAGAGCTTTTTAAAGCAGACCTAAAATTTAGAGATATTGTAAATAAAGAGACGATTGAAAATGCTTTTACCCTAGATATAGCTATGGGTGGTTCTTCAAACACGATTCTTCATCTTCTTGCTATAGCTTACGAGGCAGGGATAGATTTTCCTTTGGAAGAGATAGACAAAATATCTAGAAGAACACCTACTTTATGTAAGTTAGCTCCTGCATCTTCGTATCATATGGAAGACTTAGATAGAGCAGGAGGTATAAGTGCTATACTAAAGGAACTATCTAAAAAGGGTCTTCTGCATTTGGATAGACCTACTGTATCTCTAAAAACTCTTGGTGAAGTTATAGAAGATGCACAGATAAAAGACCCAAATGTGATTAGACCTATAACAAACCCTTACAGTGAAAGTGGAGGGCTTGCTGTTTTATTTGGGAATCTGGCTCCAGATGGAGCAGTGGTAAAAGCCGCCGCGGTTGACCCAAAAATAATGGTTCATAGGGGAAAAGCGGTAGTTTTTGAAAGTGAAGAAGAAGCTATCGATGGTATTTTAAATGGAAAGGTTAAAGCTGGAGATATTGTAGTTATCAGGTACGAGGGACCCAAAGGTGGTCCAGGAATGAGGGAGATGCTTTCTCCTACGTCAGCTATAATGGGAATGGGGCTAGGGGATAAAGTCTCTCTCATTACAGACGGTAGATTTTCTGGAGCTACCAGAGGGGCATGTATAGGACATGTGTCTCCAGAAGCCGCATCAGGAGGAGTTATAGGTATTGTAAAAGATGGAGATGAGATACTTGTGGATATTCCAAATAGAAAGCTTGAGATTTTAATATCTGAAGAAGAACTAAATGAAAGAATTAAGGAGTTTGTTCCAAAAAAGAAACAGATAAATAGTAGATGGCTTAGAAGGTATGCCAAACATGTAACATCAGCAAATAAAGGAGCTATTTTAGAAGATGATTGCTTTTAGAGGGGTAAATTGAAAACAATACAAAGTGCAGAATCAGTTTGCCAAGGTCACCCAGACAAAATAGCAGACCTTATATCAGATGCTATTTTAGACGATTTGATACAAAAAGACCCATATGCAAAAGCATCTATTGAAGTGCTAATAACTACTGGATTAGTACATGTTTCTGGGGAGTTGTCTACTGATGCTTATGTAGATATTCCAAATATCGCAAGGAATACTCTTATAGAGATAGGGTATACAAAACCTGAATATGGTTTTGATGGATATTCAGCAGGAGTGATAACTACTGTTGATGAACAAAGTCCAGAAATAGCGTTAGGTATACCTTCAGAAGGAGCAGGAGATACTAGTATCGTTGTAGGTTATGCTACTGACGAAACAGAAAATTTTATGCCTCTTGCTTGTAATATTGCAAAAAATATAACCCAAAGGCTTGATTATTTGAGGAAAGAAGATATTCTTACTTTCCTTAGACCAGATGGAAAAGCTATCGCTGTCGTAGAGTACGAAAACGGAAAACCAGTAAGACTAGATAGCTTGACTATCCTTGTTCAGCATGAGCCGTATATAGCTGAACACGAGCTTAAAGAAGCTGTTATGGAAGAAGTAGTTAAAAAAGTGATTGATGAGAAATATATCACCTCAAAAACAAATATTGTTATTAACCCTATTGGAAGATTTGTGATAGGGGGACCTATGGCAGATACAGGATTAACAGGGAGAAAGATAATAGCGGACTCATACGGTACTTCTGCGGCTTCTGGAGGGAGTGCCTTTTCTGGAAAAGACCCAACTAAGATAGATAGGTCAGCTTCCTACATGGCAAGGTTTATAGCAAAGAATGTAGTAGCTTCAGGTCTGGCAAAAAGGTGTAATGTAGAGATGGTATATGTGATAGGTATGGAACACCCTATATCTTTTAATGTGTATACTTACAACGAAAAAGGAGAATATATAACGAAAAAGATAAAAAATATGTTTAGTCTGTCTCCATATGAGATTATAGAGTTTTTGGATTTGAGAAAGCCTATATATAAAAAAGCAACTAAATATGGACATTTTGGAATTTTTGACGAAGAGTTATTATGGGAAAACTTAGACAAAAATTTTCAAGAGAGATTAAAAAGTGAGTGAAGGAATCTATAATTTAGATGTTCTAAAAGCGCTTGTTGATATTGAAATATCGAGAATTAAAAGGTACAAAAAACAGCAACCTTTTTCTATAGCTTTTATATACACACCAAATATAAAAGATACAGATATAGCCACTATTTTGAGAACAGACCTTAGGTCTTCTGATGTTATAGCTTCAATAGAAAAGGACTTTGTTTTTGTATTTTTACCAGAGACAGGTAAAGAAGGTGCTTACAAATTTTTAAACAGAATAAATAAAAAGTTCACGGTTAAGACTGTAGAAGGGGTAGTAACCTATCCGGAAGATGGAGAAACGTCTTTTGAGCTGTTCCAAAAACTGTTCAATGTTATGAAGGAAAAGATGCTTCCTACAAATGACCTGTAATTAATCTGTTAGTTGTGAGATAATTTCTTCCATTTTCATGCCTCTAGAACCTTTTATAAGAATGATACTGTTTTTTTTCTTTTTTAACTCTTGGGAGAGTTCGTACTTATCATCGTATAGGTAGGCTGGTTTATTCTTAATCGCTTCGAGAGTATATTTAACATGATTTCCATACAAATAAACTTCATCTATATCTTCTCTATCTATTAACATTCCTATTTCTCTGTGAAGTTCTTCTGACAAACTGCCTAGCTCTAACATATCTCCAAATACGAGAATCTTTTTTCCTTCAAGGTTTGATAAGGTTTTGACCGCATTGTACATAGATAGATGATTTGCATTGTAGCTATCGTCAATTATTGTAAAATCCTTGGTTTTGATAAGTTTCCCTCTACCTTTTATACCGGAAAATTCTTCTATAGGTTTTAGGTTTTCAATTGGGTCTAAATCAAGGGCATAAAAGATGCCTGCAACCGCCGCAAGATTGAGAAATATAGATTTGTTAATTACAGGGATTTTAAGGGATATTTGGTTATTTTTATATCTGATTTTTCCTGATGTTCCTTCTACAGAAACTTTAACATTAGAAACTACAATATCTGCATCAGGTTCAAACCCAAAAGTAACATAATCACTAGGTAGGTCTGCTTCATAGTAAGGTAATAAGTTATCAGGAAGTATAGCTATTGATGTTCCTTTGAATATTTCTCCTTTTTCATATACGATGTCTTCAAATGAGCCAAAACCTTCTGTATGAGCGTAACCTACAGATGTAAGTACTGAAATATCTGGGTTAAGAATATCTATAAGGTATGGGATGTCTCCTATTTTACTAGTTCCTAGTTCATATATTCCTAGCTGGGTATCAGGCTTAGCGTTAGCTAAACTCAAAGGTAGACCTATATGGTTGTTAAAATTTCCTTGAGTTGAAGAAAGTCTAAAATGTTTATCCAATAAAAATTTTGCTATCTCTTTTGTAGTTGTTTTCCCGGAAGTTCCTGTGATTCCTATGATTTTTGGTATATTTTTCCTTTTGTATCTTGCAATATCTGTCAAAGCTTCAAGAGTGTCTTTTACAATGAAAACATTTTCTTTTTCTATAGGTTTAGATGAGAAACTGCCGTAAGCTCCTCTTTTAAAAGCATCGTCTATAAAATCATGTCCGTCTAGTTTTGTTCCTTTTAATGGTACGAAAAAGTCTCCAGATTCTATATCTTTAGAGTTAATAACAAAGTTTTTTATATAGTCGTCTTTTAGGTGGCTTATTTTTGCATTGGTTATTTTTGCTATTTGGGATAATTTCATATATTAACCTCTTAGTTGTCTGATTTTTGTCCGATAGCTAATAGTACTGGGTAGTTTTTGCCTTCTTTATGTATTGTGTTTGCTGTTAGGATTTTTATCTGTTTAAAACCAGTTTTTTTTAGGTATTTTTCTAGCTCTTCTTTTGTAAATCCAAAATGATAAACTCCTTTGTTGTCAGAATGAAAACTACCTTCTTCTTTTTCAAGGTCTGCTATGGCGATAAAACCTTGTTTTTTTAGAGATTTATGTAGTCTTTTTAAGAAGGGTTCTATGTTTTTTATGTGGTGTAGGGTCATACTGCTTATGATGAGGTTGTATTTTTCGCTTCCAATCTCATCTTTTTCTAGGTCTTTTAGTATAGGAGTTATGTTTTTGATGTTTGATTTTTGTGCTTTTGCTTTTAGAGTCTGGAGCATCTGTTTTGAGCTGTCTATAGCATCTATATTTTTTACATAAGGTTGTATATAAAAGGTTAGTAGTCCTGTTCCTGCTCCAAAGTCCATTACAGACCAGCTTTTATCTATTGGGATATTATCTAAAATCTTCTGTCCTATTTTTTTTGCGTTTTCTACTCTAGATGGTTTTTCGTCCCACTGCTGTGCAAGTTTGTCAAATTTGTTCACTTTAAAGGTCTCCTATTTTGAAGGTTTGGCTGTTACAGCAGTCTTTTACGTTTAGAGACATTCTTTCTATGATGTCTTGGTATGCTTGTATAAATGTCATGACTTTTCCACCAAACCCTTTTTTGAATTTTTCTGCATCATCTTGGGAGATAAAGGATATTACACTAGGGCTACAGCATGGAACTGCAGAGCTTCCTACAACGTAGTATGCGTCAAGGACATTTATAGGTCTTTCTGTTATAAAGTCGTAGGTCATTGCTGTTACTTCTTGGTTTTCATATTTTTTATGGAGCATAAGTCCACAGTGTTCACAGCAGGCTTCTACAGTTTTTTTCCCATTGATTACGATTTTGTAGGGGTTGGTTCTGGTGATTGGTTTTTCGCAGATTGGACATGTTTTTATCGTTTTTTCGTCTATGTTATCTGAACTGTTTAGTAGTATAGAACCGTGTTTTCTTTTTATTAGACCTTGTTTTTCTAGTATTTTAACGTCTCTATATATGGTCATTTCTGAAACGGAGAAAAAGTTACTTAGCTCTTTTACTGTAACTTCGCCTTTTTTTTCTAAGATTTCTATGATTTTCTTTTTTCTGTTGTTGTCTTGTCTCATTTTATAGAACTCCTTTTGTAGATGGTGCTTCTGTCCTTCTTGGGTCTATGGATATTGCTTCTTTTAAGGCTATTGCAAATGATTTTGTAAGACATTCTGCTATATGGTGTAGGTTTTGTCCGGAGAGGGTTTTTAGATGCATGGTTATCCCTGCTGAAAGGGTGAAGCCTTTAAATAACTCTCCCATTAATTCAAAATCAAATTCTGTGATTTTTCCTCTTAGTCCTTTGTCATCGTAAAATAACAGGGGTCTTCCTGATAGGTCTATTGAACACATACAGAGGGCTTCGTCCATTGGTATTATAGAGTGTCCAAATCGTTTTATTCCTTTTTTATCTCCTAATGCTTCTTTTACCGCCATTCCAAGTACTATTCCTACATCTTCTACTGTGTGATGGTGGCTCACATGTATGTCTCCAGATGCTATTATTTCTAGGTCTATTAGTGAGTGGTATGAGAAGCTTTCTAGCATGTGGGTTAAAAAGCCTATTGGGGTGTCTATATCATTTTTTCCTGTTCCGTCTAGGTTTATAGTTAGTTCTATCTGTGTTTCTTGGGTTTCCCTTTTAATCGTTGCTTTCCTCAATTGTGTCCTCCAGCATTTTCTTTACTATTGTGGTTTTTCTCATGTCTTCTCCTTGTACTTCTAATATTTTACACATTTCTTCTAGTCTTGATGCTATTGAGTTTCCTAGTCTGTCTTTTAGGGATATATCTAGATTTTGTGGTTGATTTGATTTTTCTGTTGGTTGGTCTATATGTATGTTGGAGGTTATTATTACTGGTTTTAGTTGATTGTATCTGGTGGTTATTATGTAGTGTAGTATATCTTTTGCCCAATCTGAAAGCCTCTCTGCTCCTAGGTCATCTAATACTAAGATAGGTGTGCTTATTACTTCATTTAGGAGTTCTCTTGTTGAGGTTTTGCCGTCAAATGTTGCTCTAAGGTCAAAAAGGAGGTTGTTTGTATCGTAGAATAGACCTACTATACCTCTTGTTTTATACAGTTCTTTTAGTATGGATATTGCTAGATGTGTCTTTCCTACCCCGGGATTACCTACTAAAAAGAGTCCTTTTCCTAGTTTGAATTCTTTTGGGTAGAGTATGTAGTCTTTTATCTGTTTTATAAGTATATGATGTTTATGTTTTTTTAATATCTGAAATTTATCTAAGGATACATGTCTGTATCTAGGGGGGATTCTCATTCTAGTGTAGATGTTTTGGTCTAGTTTGCCTAGTTTGCATTCACATTTTACTACTCCTTTTTTGGTGTATATCCACCCTATATCTTTGCATTGTTTGCATTTGGGTTTGTCTTGTGTTTCACTAAAATTTAGGGTTATTTTTTCCAATGTTTTACCTTATTTGAGTTGGGTTTAATTTTAATAGATTATACCTTGAATGGATTTTTTCAATCTTGGAAAAGTATAACTTTGTTTTTTCCTTCTTTTTTGGCTCTGTATAGGGCTATGTCTACCATCTGCATCATATCTTTTGGTGTGTTTATATTTTCGTTTATTTCTATTATTCCAAAGCTTGCTGTTGTTTTTACAGGTTTTTTGTCTATCATTATTATCCTGTTTTCTAGGACTGCCCTTAGTCGGTCTGCTATTTTAAAGGCTAAACTGATGTCTACATCTGGTAGGAGGATTGCAAATTCTTCTCCTCCTATTCTTGCTATTATGTCTTTGTCTCTTAGGTATTGTTTTAATAGGGTGGCTATATGTTTTAAGACTTCATCGCCTATTACATGACCGTAAGTATCGTTTATCTTTTTGAAGTTGTCTAGGTCTAACAGTATAAGGGAGAAGATTTTCCCGTTTTTTTTGTAAATGTTTATGTACTCTTGGAGTATCCTTTCGAAGGAGGTCTTGTTTAGTAGTTTTGTTAGTGGGTCTTGTTTTGCTTCTGATTTTGCTCTTTGGAGTTCGTCTTCTAGTTCTGTTATCTTTCTAATTTGGATTTCTATTTTTTCTTTGAATGTTTCGTTTTGTTTTTTTATGTCTTTTAGTTCTGATACTAGTTGTTCTAGAAGATTTTTGATAGGTTTTTCTTCTATTTTTTGGGTTTTTTTTAGGATTTGGGTTTCTTTTTTGGTTAGTTTTTCTTCGTATTTATTAACGTTTTCGATTAGTATTTCTGCCTCTGTTTTTAGGGTTTCTATGATGTTTTGTATTATCTGTTCTTTTTCTTTTTCTTGTAGTGTTTTTTCTGTTTTGTTTATTATTTCGTATAGCTTTAGTATTTCGTTTCTTGAGTATTCTTGGTTTCTTTCAGTTATGTAGCAGAAGACTTTAAACCATTTTTCGTAGTTTTGGGGGGTGAGGGGGATTCCTGATTTTAACAGGAATCTAAGTTCTCTTTTTGCTATTTGGGAAATTAACTCTAGGTCGTATGGTTCTAATGGTTTTCCTTTTTTTATTTTTTTATATAAATTGCATTTTATCTGCAAAACGGTTATCCGTTGGCTAGTTTTTATTTAGAATTATTTTCGTCTTACTTCCATACTCCTTTAATCTCTGTTTTGCATTTTGGACATTTTCCATCTTCTAGATGGTTTATAACGTACTGTCCTACGTGTCCTCTTCTGTCTATAACTCTATATCCACAGTTTGGACAGTATGTTGATTCTCTATCTTCATCGTCTATGTTTCCTACGTATACGTAGTTTAGACCTGCTTCTTTTCCTATTTCATAGGCTCTTTTTAGGGTTTCTACTGGTGTTGGAGGAACATCTTTCATTTTGTAAGCAGGAAAGAATCTTGATAGATGCCAAGGCATATCTTTGTCTATTGATGCTATCCATTTTGCGGCTTCTTTTAGTTCTTCTTCTGAATCGTTATGTCCGGGTATTATTAATGTTGTAAGTTCTACCCATATTCCTAGTTCTTTTGCGTGTTCTATTGTTTTTAGTACCGGTTTTAGTCTAGCTCCTACTATCTCTCTATAGAATTTGTCGTTAAAGGCTTTTAGGTCTATATTCATAGCGTCTAGGTATGGTGCAAGGGTGTCTAAAGCTTCTTTTGTTTCGTACCCACTAGAGACAAATACATTTCTTAGTCCTTTTTCTTTTGCAAGTTTCATCGTATCGTATGCGTATTCGAAAAATACTACAGGTTCGTTATATGTATAAGCTATAGATGGTATTTTATTTGTTTTACATATATTTACAATTGTTTCTGGCATTAACTCTATTCCAAATACTTTTCCTTGATTTTCTTGGGGAAATTGGGATATTTCCCAGTTTTGGCAGAATTTACAACTCATATTGCACCCTACTGTCCCTACTGAAAAGATAGGAGTATTAGGCAAGAAGTGAAATAGAGGCTTTTTTTCTACTGGGTCTACGTTATATGCGGCGGCTAATCCGTAGGTGGTTAGGTATAGATTTCCGTCTTCTCCTACCACTCTTATTCCGCATTTTCCTAGTTCTCCTTTATCTAAAATACATCTTTGACTGCATGCCTTACATAGTACTTTTCCGTTTTCTTTTTTTTCTGACATCCATGCTAAAGTTTTCATGATTTTTTCCTCATAGATGATTTTGGTGGTAATATATGTTTAAAATTTTATAATGCAAGACTAAAATTTTGGAGAATTGTTATGAAGATTTTAATTTCTGGAGGTACAGGATTTGTTGGTAGATATATCGTAAATAGTTTATGTGAGGAGCATCAGATATATCTCCTTGCTAGAGATATGAACAAAGCTCAAAAGGTTGTAAAATGCAAAAAGAATGTAACTCTTATTCCTTTTGTTGAAAATCTTTCACTTATTGTAAAAAAGTCTAAACCGGACGTTGTTATAAATCTGTTGGGTATTTTGAAAGAGGAGAGGGAAAATTCTTTTTATAAGGTTCATGTTGAATTTACAAAAGCTCTAGTTGATGGTGCTAAGGACATAGAGGTTAAAAAGTTTATTCAGATGTCTGCTCTAGGTGCAGATAAAAATTCTAAAAGTGTGTACATGAGAACAAAAGCTTTAGGTGAGGAGTATGTTATAAATTCTGGTCTAGAGTACGCGATATTTAGACCATCTATCATTCTTGGGAAGGAGCAGAAGCTATTTTATGATTTAAAAAAGTTTTCTAAGATTGCTCCTTTTTTTATAGCTCCAAAGGGGAAGGTTCAACCGGTAAACATATATGATGTTCGAGACTGTTTTGTTAAAGAGTTAGATAGTCCAAATAGTGGAATTTTTGAGCTTTGTGGGGACAAGGTAGTTTCTTATAAATATCTGTTTAAGTTTGCTTTGGATTATATAGGAGTCAAAAGACCTGTTGTTGAAGTTCCTAAGGGTTTTTTATTATTTTTACTTCCTTTTTTCTCATTTTTTCCAGAGCCTCCAATGACAAAAGACCAGTATTATATGCTCCAAAAGGACAATGTTTGCTCTGGGGACTTCCCCGGGGTAAAGGATATTCTAGGCTCTGTTAGAGATGCTTTTAGATTTGACTAAGGGTGTATAAGTATATAGATTTATTTTTAATTTAAAAAATTCTATCTGGTATCTTTATGCATCTGGTTATCGCTTCTTTTGCTATTGTTATACTGGCTATAGCTCTACTGTTTAGTAATAGGTATGATTTTATAGGTGCTGGTGATAATGTCTATAGGTTAGATAATTTTACTGGTAAGATTGACAAGATAGAAGGTTCTTCTGTTATAAAGCTTGATACTAAGTTGAGTTTGAAGGAGATTGGAGATTATAAATATTGGAAAGAGTTCAAAGATAAAAATCTTTCTGCTGTTTTAGAAACAAGATATATAGATGAGATTTTGTTTGTTAAATTAAAAGTTTTTCCTTCTGTAAGAGGTTTTACCTTGAATAAGGTAACGTTATATTTTTATGATAGTAATGATTTTTTATTAAAAACTGTGGTGTTAACAAAGAAGATGAAGTTTAATAACCATCTTGTATTTTTTGGATACTCTTCTGTTAAGATTCCTATATATGTATATCTTAGCCAATGGCAGATGGAATACTGAATCGCTGTAGGGTTTGTTCTATTTCGTTCATGATTTCTAAAACTTCTTCTATATCCTTTTTCACGATTCTGTTTCCTTCGTAAATTGAGCTTAGGTTTGAGCTTAGTTGGTCTATAGTCTTTTTTGTACAGCTTACTAGTTCGTTTATCTGAATGAATATAATAGAAAAGTTCGTTTTTGTTTGATGGGCGGATTCTACCATTCCTGATAAGTATAGGAAGTTTAGCCTTTTTATAAGGTATCTGATAGTATTTAGATAGTCTAATATTTTTCTAAAGCTGTCGTTTAGACTCTTTGAGATACTGTTTATGTTAAGAAGTTGGGTTCTAATGACAGTTTGATTATCGCAAAGGTCTCTTATAATCTGGTCGCTTATATCTTTTTCTGTACATTTATCGCAAAGTACTTCTTCTAAAAATTTATTTATCATGAAGATACCTAATTTTGATATACTCATACTAAAAACAATGTCTTCTATAGAGGACAGAGCTTTATTTATCAAGGATTCCATATTCCTTACAGCTTTTCCACTTTTTTCTGCTGTTTTTCTCATTTCTGTAGATAGTACAAAGAATGAGTTTCCATTTGCACCTAGTTTGTACGATTCTACTGATGAGTTTAGAGATATAAGTCTAATGTCGTCTGAAAGAGAAAATATACTTTCAGAATTTTCTTTTAGAAATTCACCAGCTTTTAGAAAGTCTTCTGTAAATTTGTATATCTCCTTGTATATAGTTTGTATCTCTTTAAATGAGAGGAAGATATTGTAGATTTCTTTCATTTTTTGGGAAAATTGGGATTTTTCTTCTAGGTTAGTGTTTAGTACTTCTTCTTTTAGCTTAAGCTCGCTTTCTAAGATTTTTTTCATAAATGCATCGTAGTCTTTGAATCCTAATTTGTTTAACTCTTTTATAAGATATTCATAGGAGGCTTCTATGCCGTCTATCTCTTCTATTTCTTTTAATTTTTTGTACAATTTTTTGGCTATCTTAAAGTATTCTGTTTCTGGTTTTATTCTTATGGATAGATATTTGAGTATGTTTCCTTCTTCGTCAAAGATAGGTAAGACTGTAGCTAAAACCCAGTAGTAACTGCCATCTTTTGCCATATTTTTCACGTATGCTACTATCGGTTTTCCTGCTTGAATATAATCCCAAAGTAGTTTAAAGATTATTTTTGGCATGTCTGGGTGTCTTACTATGTTGTGAGGTTGGTTTATTATCTCTTCTTCTTTGTATTTACTTGTCCTTATAAAGATTTGATTTCCTGATAGGATTTTTCCTTTTGGGTTTGTTGTAGAAAAGAACATCTCATCTTTTTCAAATGGTGATTCTATGTTTTGAGGGATTATATCTATATTTCTCATTGTTCTCCTCTTTTGGTTACCATAAATACACAGAATTATTTTTCGGCGTTTTTTTTAAATGTATTAATGAGAAAATTTCTTTCAATTTGAAAGACTTGACAAATATTAAAATATATTCTTGAACAGCTATTCACACAAGGATATGTTTTTTGGTTGCTATAGTTTTCTGTATGATTTTTGAGGATACCTGTATAAGTCTGTTTTTTACTTCTGCCTCTTCTCCTTGTATCCTACAACCTGCCGCATCTTTATGTCCACCTCCTCCGAACTCCTGTGCTATCTCTCTTACAGGAATTTTTCCTTTTCCTCTTAGGGATACTCTCCATGTTTTCTGGTCTGGTTTTTGTATCATTATAAAGGCTACTTCTACTCCTTCTATGCATCTTGCGTAGTTAACAAATCCTTCTGTGTCTTCTTCTTTTGTTTGTGTTTCGTTTATAAAATCTCTTCTTACTATTAAGGAGGCGATTAGCCCATTGTAATGAATCTCTAAGGTTGATAATGTTTTTGTGAGTAACCAAAGGGTATTTGGTTTGTTTCTCTCATAAATCATTGTAGATATATAGGCAGGGTCTGCACCTTTTTTTACAAGGAATTTTGCCATTTCAAAAGTTTTTTCATCAACGTTGTTATATCTAAATGAGCCGGTATCTGTTATTAGTCCTGTGTACAGACTAGTTGCTATATCTTTGTCTATCTGTGTTTCTTCCCAGCTCCTTAGGAGTTTTGCTACTAGATAGGTGGTGGAGGGAGCTGTTGGGTCTACGTAATCAAATCTGTTAAATTCTCCCCCAATATGGTGGTCTATTCTTAGTATCTCTTTTGCTTGTACTGGGGCTTTTACCCTATGCAGTCCAACTGCATCTACTACCACTGCCAAATCAAACTGTTTGTTTATAGGTAGTTTTTGGATTTGGTTTACATTTGGTAAAAAATTGTATATATATGGAGTTTCGTCTTTCATGGCACAGACGACGTTTTTTCCTTTTTTCTTTAAGAATTTATATAGAGCTAGCATACTTCCAATACCGTCTCCGTCTGGGTTTTCGTGGGTGGTAAGTAATATTTTACCTTGTTCTGCTTTTAACCGTTCTACAGCAGGAATTGGTTGCATTTCCATCTTTTCCTCCATACTAGATTATAGGTTTTTCTTTTCATAAGGGCAAATATCGGCGATTTTACATTCTTTGCATTTAGGATTTTTTGCAGTGCATATGTATCTGCCAAATAGGACTAAAGCTTTTGATACGTATCCCCAGTTTTCTTTTGAGAAAAATTTTTCTAAATCTTTTTCTATTTTGTCTGGGTTGTCGTGTTCTGTTAAGCCTAGTCTTTTGCTAACTCTTTTCATGTGCGTATCTACTACTATAGCAGGTTCGTCAAATGCATTTACGAGTATAACGTTTGCTGTTTTTCTTCCAACTCCCGGAAGTTTTACTAGTTTGTTTATGTCGTTTGGTATTTTCCCTCCATATTTTTCGATGAGTGCTTTACAGCAGTCTTTTAGTAGTTTTGCTTTCCTTTTATAAAAATTTATGTTTTTTATCTGGTTTTCTATCTCTTCTAGAGGAGCGTCTGCTAGTGCTTGAGGTGTTGGAAATTTTTCAAAGAATTTTGGGGAGATTTGATTTACCTTTTTGTCTGTTTCTTGTGCAGCTAAGATGGTAACTACCAAGAGATGATAAGGATTTTCGAAGTTTAGGTCTATCCAAGGTTCTGGGAAATGCTCTTTTAGTTTTTGTAGGAGTTCTTTTTCTGTAAATGTAGGTTTTTTGGAGCTTTTGCTTTCTCTTTTTGCCATTAGAACAACCTTCCTTGTTTTATCTGATTTTCTTTTTTTTCCTCTTCTATCTTTAAAGATTTAAACCCTAAGTTATGGAACATCTCTTTGAGATTTGTCATATCTGTTTTTTCTTTTTTTAGTTCTTCTATCTCCATGTCTAATGGAGTATCTGTTTTTAGTTGAATCAGCTTTTTGTTTAAATTTATTCTCTCTTTTGCTTCTTCGAAAGATTTTTTTTGTTTTTCTTTTAGTTTGTCCAAATTCTTATATATCTCTTCTATGTCTTTGTATTGGTTGAGGAGTTTTTGAGCTGTTTTTGTCCCTATGCCGTGTACTCCTATTAAGTTGTCTACTTTATCTCCAATCAAAGTTAAAAAATCTACAAACTGCTCTGGGTAGATTCCGTATTTTTCTTTTATTTTGTCTTTATCAAAAAGTTCATCGTTTACAGGATTTAGGACTTTTATTTTATCGTTTACTAGCTGAAGCATATCTTTGTCAGGAGTTACTATAATTACTTCAAAACCTTTCTCTACAGCTTTTTTTGCTAGTGTAGCTATAATGTCGTCTGCTTCGTAACCGGGTATTTCTATGACTTTTATTCCCCATAGTTTTAGTATCTGCTTTATCTTGGGTATTTGAGCTTTTAGCTCGTCTGGAGTCTCTTTTCTGGTAGCTTTGTATTCTTTGTATTCCTCGTGTCTAAAGGTTTTTCCCGGATAGTCAAAGGCTACCGCTATATATTCAGGTTGGAGTTCTTTTAGAAGTTTTGAAATCATTCGGATAAAGCCATATATAGCTCCTGTAGGTTCTCCCTTTGGGCTTGTTAGTGAAGGTAGCGCATAAAAGGCTCTGTATATATATGAGGAACCATCTATTAGTACTACTCTTTTCATGGGTTTACCTTGGTTTTAATGATGTCTTGGTAAGGTATAAACAGCTCTTGTGAACCTCTTTCATGGATTAGTGAAACTTTTAAACCACTTTCTTTAAAGTCTATCTGTATATTAAAGTCAGCTTGTTTTATCTCGTTTTTGTCAAAAACCCATTCTATAGTTTTGATTTTGTCAAAGACCGGATTAAAGAGACCTTGAGAAAATCCAGAGCCTACAGATACACAGATAGCTACAAAGTTTCCTTTGGATATAAGTCCTTTTTCCATTTTACATTCAGTTTTCAGATATACAGTGTCAAACTGTTTAAATAATATAAAGGTCTTTTTGTTAAGTTTTACTTTTTCGTAATGTTCGATAAAATACAGATTTTCTTTTTCTTTAATGAGAGGCTTTTTTAGTTTTTTTAGAATATCTTCTTGAGCTATAGATGTGAAAATTATAGAAATAATACTCAAAAAGATAGTTTGTACTTTCATGTTAATTCTCCTTTAACATTTTTGCTATCTCTTTTGCGTGGTAGGTTATAATAATGTCTGCTCCTGCTCTTTTAAAGGCGGTTGCCGTTTCTAATATGACTTTTTGTTCGTCTATCCACCCTAACTTCCCAGCCGCTTTTACCATAGAGTATTCACCACTGACGTTATAAGCGGCGATAGGGACATCAAAGGTATTTCTTAGCTGGGATATGATGTCTAAGTATGCAAGGGCTGGTTTTACCATAACTATGTCTGCACCTTCTTCTATGTCTAGTGAGACCTCTCTTATGGCTTCTCTTTTGTTCGCCGGCTCCATCTGATAACTTCTCCTATCTCCAAAGGCGGGAGTTGATTCTGCCGCATCTCTAAAGGGTCCATAATAGGCTGATGCATATTTTGCAGAGTAAGCCATTATTGGTATGTCTGTAAAACCTTCTTCGTCTAAAGCTTCTCTAATCGCTTTTACTACACCGTCCATCATTCCTGATGGGGCTACCATATCTGCTCCTGCTTTTGCGTGAGAGATTACTTGTTTTTTTGTGTTTTCTAATGTTGCGTCGTTGTCTACATCATGGTTGCATAAAACTCCACAGTGTCCATGCTCGGTGTATTCACAAAAGCACACATCTGTTATTATGTATAAGTTAGGATAGTTTTCTTTTATAAATCTGATACTTTTTTGTATAATCCCTTCTTCGTTCCATGTATCACTTCCTACACTGTCCTTTTGGGAAGGAATCCCAAAGAGTAATACAGCTGGTATCTGTAGTTTTGATACTTCATCGAGTTCTTTTGACAGTCTGTCGATAGAGTATCTATATATGTTAGGCATAGAAGGTATCTCTATTTCGATGTTGCTTCCATCTTCTATAAAGATAGGATAAACAAGGTCATCGATAGATAGATTTGTCTCTCTTACTAGTCGTCTTATATTTTCATTTTTCCTAAGTCTTCTAGGTCTATGTATAGGAAAAGGCATTATTTCCTCCACTACAGAATTTTTATTTCAAGATTATATTACTTAGATTGTAAAAGCAAGGGTTTGTTTTGAGTTTACCTTTGGGCGCTTTCTGTAGGTAATGGACTGTCTTTTTTTAGTACTATGTGAGATGAAGGAATCCAGCCTTCTACTATCTTGCTGTCTTTTTTAACTGCCACTTTTATCCAGTTGTCTTTTGTTTCAAGAACTTTTACAGGTTCTCCTCTTTTTAGATGGGCTACCACTTGGGCGTTATTGTCTGGATTCTTAAAGAGATTTGCTACTGGAAAAGCTACTACTGCTTCTTCTTTTATGTTTGATAACTCTTCTTCCTTTTCAGGAGGTTGAGTAGGTGGTTTTTGAGTTTTTGGAGCTGGGGTAGGAATGGGAGGAGATTTTTGGGCTGTGGTTTGGGCAGTTTGGGCTGTGTTTAGATATTTTGTATAACCTACTATACCAGCTACTATTAGTATCAGTATTAGTATGATAGACACTGCGATTATAGCTTTGTTTTTTGAGGTTTTTTCTATCATGTTTAGGCTTTCTGCGGCAGATTCTACATGTTGGGGTTTAATAGTTGGAGACCCATCAACGTATGCCGCCATAAGGGTTCTTTCCATGATTAGATTTATTAATCTCATGTTTCCTTTAGAGTATTTGTATACGAGTTTATAAGCTCTTTTGTCTATCTCTAGATTCATATTTCCAGCTTTTGCCAACCTATAGGTGATGTAGTTTACCATCTCATCAAAGTGGAGATTCCTAAATCGAACATATAGAGTAATTCTCTGTTTCAACTGTCTTAACTGGGGGGAGTCTAGTTTGTTCTCTAACTCTGGCTGTCCAGACATTATGATTTGGAGGAGTTTTTCTTTATCTGTTTCAAGGTTTGAAAGTATCCGTAGTTCTTCTAATGTCTCTACCGGGAGGTTTTGAGCTTCGTCTATGATGACTAGAACTTTTTTGTTTTCGTTTTTCTTTGAGATAAGAAAATCTCTTAGGATAGATAGAAGTTTGTTTTTGGATAGGTTTTTATCTTTTACTTCATCTGTAAGTCCAAAGTCTTCTAGAATAGCTTTTAGCATTTCTTCAGGAGATAGGTTCGGAAATAGTATATAAGCATATTCTACATTTTCAGGAAGGTCATGGATAAATTTTCTAAGGGTTATCGTTTTTCCTGTTCCCGGTTCTCCTACGATAACAGCAAATCCTTCTCCAGATTTTAGGAGATAGTTTAATGATATAAGTGCTTCTTGATGAAATTGAGATAAAAAGAAGTACTCTATATCTGGCGTTATTTTAAAAGGGTCATCTTTTAAACCGAAAAATTCTATAAAGCTACCCATTGTTATTTCCAATTGATAAGTATTTTTTGTTCACCCAACCTATAATTTCTCTTCCTTGGGACTTACTATAGTATATAATCTTTACCCAACCGTCTTCTCTTTCTTCAATTATCTTTACTTTATATCCTTTCGGTACTACTGCAAGGATTCTAGAGTTTGTATTTGGTTTTTCTCTTATATTTAAAAGACTTACATTTATCGTTGCTTCTACTGGTTGAGTTTCTTTTGTTTCTGTAGGTTCTGTAGCCTCTTTAATTTCTTCTTTTTTAGGTTCTTGAGTTGTGATGTTCTGGAGGGAGTTTGTATTTTGGGTTAGTGCTGGTGGAGTGGTTTCTTCTTTTTTAACTGCTAATTCTTGGGTATCTTTTTGGACTTTTTCTACTTTTTGTTTTGGTTGCTCTTGTGTATTAAATCCTATTATTCCAGAGTAATATAAGAACAGTCCAAATATTAGTAAAATAAGTATAAATATAAGTGTTCCTAGTATACCTATCTTTTTCTTTGTCTTAAATCCGAGATGTTTTGCGGCTTTTTTGATTACTGCAGGTCTTATCTTTCTTTTCTTTTTTAAAGAAGCTAAATATAGAGCTTCTTCCATGAGTAGATTTATATCGTATGGGTTTCCTTTTGTTATTTCATAGATTAGCTTGTAGCTTGCTCTAGCTATCGTTACGTTTCCTTGGGCATAGTATAGTTTGGCGTCTATGTATTTTTTTGTATCTTTTTTGTTTAGGTTTTTTAAAAATAAAAAGTTCCTTATCCTTGTGGACAACTGTTTCATAAATGAGAGTCTAAGTATTTTTTCAAAATATCCGTTTCCTATTAAGATGAGTTTTATATTCTTGATTTCTGAAATAAGTCTTATATTTTCTATAAGGTTTAAAGATGCTTCTTGGAGATTATCTATAACTATTACAACTCTATGGTCTCTAGTGTAATTTTCGATTTCTGTGAGGATTTCTCTATTTGTTTCATCTAGCTCTCTTTCTAGTATTTTTTCTCCTATAGTTTTGATAAAACTGTCAAAAGAGTTTTCTAAACAAGATATATATATCGCTTTTGTCTGTTTTAACTCTGTTATAAATTTTTTTGCTGTTATAGTTTTGCCAGTACCGTCCTCTCCCAAGATTACATCTATTCCGTCCTCATATACAGATTTATACAGACGAGACAGTACAGGTTTATGTACAGAAGACAAATAGTACGAATCTATATCGTGACTATTCTCAAAAGGGTCTCTTTGAAAGCCATAAAAATCTGTAAAATAATTCATTTGACAGCATATACACTAATATTTAGATTTAAAGAATGATACCATATTTTTGTTTTGAGAGGAATTCAATGAACAAATCTTACGCAGAACAGTTTTATTATTTGATGAAGTTAGGAAGGGTCTTTGAACTTAGAGCAAAAGAAGAATATATGAAAGGTAATATCGGTGGTTTTTTACATCTAGCCATAGGAGAGGAAGCAGTCCACGTAGGTTCCGTTTTAGGATTTGGGAAGGGAGATGTGTTTGTACATTATAGAGAGCATGTATATGCTCTTGCAAAAGGTATAGAGCCTAAGTACATAATGGCAGAGCTTTTTGGAAAAATTACTGGAGTTTCCAAAGGAAAAGGAGGTTCTATGCATCTTTATGACCCGAAGTTTAATTTTTATGGGGGAAATGCAATTGTAGGAGCTTATATTCCTCATGCTGTAGGTACCGCATTTGCAAGAAAATATATGGGAGATACTACAGGAGTACTAGTTGCTTTTGGAGATGGTGCAACCAATAGTGGAAATTTTTTCGAATCGATAAACACTGCATCAAAATGGGAAGTCCCAGTTTTATTTTTGTGTGAAAATAACTATTATGCGATAGGTACTAGGATTGATAGAGTGTCTCCATTTGTAGATTTGTATAAAAAAGCAAAGGATTACATGCCGGCTAAACAAGTAGACGGTATGAATATTTTTGAAGTTTTTGATGCAGTTAAAAAAGCCAAAGAGTACATAGAGTCAGAAGGAAAACCCTATTTTATAGAAGCTCTCACATACAGATATGAGCCTCACTCTATAACTGATACAGGAGACTATCGTTCCCCTAGAGAATTAAAAATAGCAAAAGAAAAAGACCCAATAGAAAACCTAAAAGCTATAGCCCTAAGAGAAGGTCTCTTAACAGAAGATTACATAAAGTTTGTCGATGATAAAGTAAAACAGATAGTAGAAGATGCTGTTGAGTTTGCAATATCTTCTCCTGAACCTCCTTTAGAAGAGCTTTATAAAGATGTTTTTTGTGAGGTGTGTATAGATGTTGTATCGTGAAGCTCTAAATAAGGCTCTTGACGAGATGATGTCAAGAGATAGTTCTGTAGTTCTTCTAGGGGAAGATATTGGATTTTATGGTGGAAACTACAAAGTAACAGAGGGTTTGTATGCAAGATATGGGGAAAAGAGAGTAATCGACACTCCAATAGCAGAAAATACGATAGTAGGTACAGCTATTGGAATGGCTATTGGTGGTCTTAGACCTGTTGCAGAGATAATGACTGTAAATTTTTCTCTTATAGCTTTTGACCAGATAGTAAACCAGTTAGCGAAAATTAGATACATGAGTGGAGGAAAGATAACTCTTCCTATGGTTATTCGTATGCCTCAAGGTGTAGCAAAACAGCTCGCCGCCCAGCATTCTCAAAGTCTAGAGAGACTTTTTGCTTCTATTCCGGGACTAAGGGTTTTGGTTGCTTCAGATGCGACTACAGCCTATTACGGGTTAAAATTTGCAATATCTACTGATGACCCAGTTATATTCTTGGAGCATCTGCTCTTGTATCCAGAAAAAATGGAAATAGAAGAAGAAAAGCATTTTTCTCCTTATAGAGCAAGGATAAAAAAAGAAGGGGAAGGTATCACTATAATCTCTTATCTTAAAATGCTCCATGATACATTAAAAGCTGTTCCTACTATAGAAAAAGAATTAGATACAACCTGTGAAGTGATAGACCTTTGTTCTATCAATCCTCTTGATGTAGAAACTATATCAAAATCAGTAAAAAAGACCAAAAGATTAGTCGTAATAACAGAAGAACCAAAAACAGGCTCATACGCAAATGAAATACTAAACAAAGTCTTAGAAGAAGTTTTCTATGAGCTTGATGCTCCACCACTAAAAATTGGTGCTGAAGATGTGCCTACTCCATACAATCGAACTCTTGAATTAGCCTCGATTCCTACACCAGAAAAAATAGCAAAACAGATAATAATCTGGGGAAGAAAACATGGAATATAAAATAACAATGCCCCAATTGACAGATACAATGGAAACAGGAAAAATCGTTAGATGGCTAAAGAAAGAGGGGGATTTTGTAGAAGAAAATGAGCCTATTTTAGAAGTAGAAACAGACAAAGCTGTTATGGAAGTACCATCTTTTCGTTCAGGAGTTTTGAAAGAGATATTAGTAGAAGAGGGGGAAGAAGTTCCAGTAGGTACGCAAATAGCCATTGTTCAGACAGAGATAGAAAAAAAGGAAGAAACTACACCAAAAGAAACAAAAGAAGAAAAAGAAGAAATTACCATTAGCATACCGCAAGAAAGCCAAGAAGAAGGGCAAAAACTTCCAGAAGGAACAGCCTCACCTTCAGCAAAAAGATTGGCTAGAGAACTTGGTATAGACATAAAAATATATCAAGAAAAAGGTTTGTTACCTATTCCAGCTCATGAAAAAGACATCAAAGAACTATTCTATAAGAATTTTTTTGATAAAGATGCCCTTGAGCTTATAAAAAGATATAGCCTTTCTCTTGAAGAGATTGTAAAACATCTAAAAAAAGAAAAAATCACAAAAAAAGATGTCTTAGAATTTATCCAAGAAAACAACATACCCCAGATATTGCCTATTTCAGACATTCAGCTTAAAGTTATAGAAAATCTAAAAAAAAGTACATCAATCCCTGTTTTTCACATATATGAACAGATAAAAACAGGAAACCTACCAAAGGTAGAAGACATAACTTTAACAGTATGGATTATCAAAATTCTTGGAGATACAATGCAAAATCACTATAGGACTAGAGTAAAACTAGAAGAAAATATCTATAAAATTTATCCAAACAGTAACATATGTATAGCAGTAGCCATAGAAGAAGAATTGTTTATGCCAGTAATCAAGAAAGTAAATAAAAAGACACTAAGAGAGATAGCATTAGAATTAAAAATTCTAAAAGAAAAAGCTCAATCAAAAAGGTTATCCTTAGATGATATAACCGGTTCTACATTTTCTATATCCAATCTTGGAATGTTTGATATTCTATCTTTTGATGCTATAATCCCTCCACAGAGAGTTGGTATTGTAGCAATAGGAACACAAAAAAGAGGCAAAACAAAGGTTACTTTTAGTTTTGACCATAGGGTAATAAATGGTAGAGAAGCGGCTTTATTTGTAGATGAATTTAAAAAAAGATTTACAGATACAGATTATCTAAACAACCTAAAAGAAGAACCTCTCAATAAAGATTTGTCCCAAAGCTAGATAAAAAGGAGGTCTCTAGTGAAGGATTTCAAAGAGTATTACTTAGAAGGAGTTTCTATATTAGAAGAAGCAAAGTCTACTATTGATAAAGTTTGTGACGAAAGTTTGGATTTTTATCTTTTACAAAACTCTGCCCAAAAGTTTTTAAAGGCTTTGATTTCTTATTATGGAGTAAAAGTCGAACCCGATGATCATATAGACTATCTAATAGAACAGATAGAAAACCAAACAACTATAAAGTTCCCTTCTTTCAAAGAACAACTTTTGGAGCTTGCATTTGTCCCATATGAGAATGGTTGTGCATCGAGTATTGTTTACGAGAAAAGACCAAAATCTTTTGTGGAGGTTGTAGATAAACTAAAAGATTTTGTATTAGAAGAAATTCCTATATTTGATTCGTAGCTTTTTTATAAACTTTTTTCTAGTTTTAGTTCAAAACTTAAGTTCAAAGAAAGGGTCTTTTTTGCCATTTCCTCTGTTATTGTAATTGGTATTTCATTCCTTTTCCTTTAAGATTTGCTTTACTGTTTTCAGGTCTATATCCAAAACGCTTGCTATCTGTTCCGGTGGTAGGTTCAGTTTTTCATACATTCTAACCACTGCCTCCTGCAAGCCTTTTTGCAAGCCTTCCTGCAAGCCTTCCTGTTTACCTTTTTGGAAAAACGGATTTTTCTCAAGCATTTCGTCTGTTATAGATAGAGGCATCTTATCCACTCTTACTTTTTAAAAAACCATTAACCTCTTGTAAGGACATCTTTAAAAGACTTGCAATCTCTTCAGGTGTTTTTCCACTTTCATACAGCCTAACCACTGCCTCCTGCAAGCCTTCTTTTTTACCTTCTTGTTTGCCTTTTTGGAAAAACGGATTTTTCTCAAGCATTTCGTCTGTTATAGACAGAGGCATCTTTCTCTCCTCCAATATAGAGTTTAGCTTCATCATTAATTTAGGTCTATAGT
>JAADDZ010000018.1 GCA_013153635.1 Aquificota bacterium | reverse complement strand
TAAGACAAAAGTACCATCTTGTTATATACAATACTAAAAAGTCTAATGAGTATGAGGATATAGAAGAAGAATTTGAAAAATTAGGGGCAAAATTGATAGATTTTGTCCAGATAATAACAAAAGATTTCTGTGAAAAATTTGGGTGTGAAGAGGATAGAGAGTTTATCTATGTTATAGACAGATACGGGGTACTACAGTACAGAAGTTTAGACTATGTCCCTCCTGCAAAGGAAATTTTAGATTTTATATTTTATATAGAAAACGAAGGTTGCTGTGCAATGTAAGATGAAAAAGCTTATAAAAGAGATAGAAAATGCTCCTGAAAAGTCTGGAGTCTATATTTTTAAAAATGGAAAAAAATATATCTACATAGGAAAAGCAAAGAATATCAAAAATAGATTAAAGCAACACTTACAGCAGGTTTCTATTGACCCTAAAGAGAAAAAAATCTTTTCCCAGAGCGTTAGCGTAGAGTGGATTATAACAAAAACTGACTATGAAGCGTATGTTCTAGAGAATGAGCTTATAAAACAGTACAAACCAAAATACAATGTTCGTCTCAAATCTGGTAGCAGTTATCCAATGATAGTAATTACCGACGAAGAGTATCCCACTATCAAAATAAGCCGTCAGTACGGAGAGTTTGAGGGAGCTTATTTTGGTCCCTTTATACCAGCTAAAACCGCTAGAGCTATGAAAGATTTGTTACATAAACTTTTTAAGTTGAGAACTTGTGAACCTATGCCTACTAGGAGTTTGGTATGTTTTGATTATCATCTAGGGCTTTGCTCTGGACCTTGTGCTGATAAGGTATCCAAAAAGGACTACCGTTTTAACGCAAAGGTAGCCAAAGAATTTCTATCTGGTAATGTAAAAAATGTTATATACCAGCTCTACGACAAGATAGAGTATTATTCCCAAAAACTTATGTTTGAAAAAGCCAGTATTGTAAAAGACCAGATATTAGCTATAGAAAATGTGATAAGAAAACAGGAAGTTCTAGGTTTTGAGATAAAAGAGGCAGATATTTTCTTTTTTACAGACGATTCAGTTTTTTTGGCGATTGTTAGAGGTCATAGAATAGTTGGAAAGGAAATTCTAAAAATAGAAGAAGGGTTTAGCGATAACCTAGAGCTAAGTATCCTTACAGATTACTACAGCAGAGGTAACCTTATCCCAGAAAACATCTATCTAAATAGAGATTTGAAAGATATACAGATTTTTAAAAAATGGTTAAAAGAGGCCAAAAAATCGAAAGTAGAAGTCTTTTTCAAGATTCCTGAAGAGATTCATGGTTTTATATTGCGAAATCTGCCTGAAACTAATATCAGTACCCAGTTGAAAGAAAGTTTTGAAAATATTTTCCATTTCCAGCTCCCAAGTAGAATAGAAGGATTTGATATTTCTACTCTTCAAGGAATGTTTACAGTTGGCTCTTGTGTAGTTTGGGAAAATGGAAAAATGAACAAAAAAGAGTACAGGCGTTTTAAGGTTAAAACTGTAGAGGGAGTTGATGATTATGCTTCTTTGAGGGAAGTTCTTTTTAGAAGATTTAGGCGCTACAAAGAGATGGATAACCCTCCAAAACTTGTTTTGATAGATGGAGGAAAAGGTCAACTTAAACAAGGACTTATCGTAAAAGATGCCCTAGGGTTAGATAATTTAAGAATCTTCTCTTTGGCAAAAAAGGAAGAGATACTGTACACAGACGATGACAGACAGATACATCTGTTTGATTATCAACCCCTTTTAAAGCTTTTTACTAAGATTAGAGATGAAGCACATAGATTCGCCATTTCTTACAACAGAAAACTCCGAGAAAAAGAAGCTCTAAAAGATATTCTATCCCAGATAAAAGGTATAGGTAAAAAGAGAAAAGAGATTCTATACAGGACTTACAAAACAGTAGAAAACATAGCATCAGCTCCAGAAGAGGAGCTGGTAAAGTTAGGTATACCAAGAACTATAGCTCAAAATATAAAAAAATATATTAACTCTACCTAAAAAGTTTTCCTACAACTATGTCATAAGTAGCATAGATAAATATCTCACTTAAAGAAGGGTGAAAATATATAAACTCATGTAAGTCTTTCGCTGTGTACCTGTCTTTGATAGCAAAAGCTATCTCATGGATAATTTCAGAAGCTCCTATACCTACGATAGATGCTCCTATCACTTCTTGAGAGCCTTTTTCAAAGACGAGTCTTACAAAACCCTCTGGCTCATGCTCATCAACCGCTTTTTCGTTGTAAGTATACGGATAGTATCCTGAAACAGTTTCTATACCTTGAGATTTTGCCTGTTCTTCATTTAGTCCTATATGAGCTATCTCAAAGGCTGTAAATATAGCCCAAGGTACCAAAGAGTAATCTGCCTTTTCCTTTTTTTCATTGAACATATTGTTTACAGCTAACCGTGCCTCATATGAGGCAACATGGGCAAGCATCGGTGAATTAACTACATCTCCACAGGCATACATGTTCTCATAGTTAGTTTGCATGTAACTGTTTACTTTTATAAAACCTCTCTCGTCTTTTTCTATACCGATAGTATCTATGTCTGTGTTTGGTTTTCTCCCTACACTTAGGAGTATCTTATCTACAGTTAACTCTTCTCCATTGGACAGTTTGCAATGTATCCCTGTATCTAAGATACTGTAATTTTCGAGAGTGGTTTTTAGGTATGTTTGGATTCCTAACTTTTTAAATTTTCTGTGTAGGTATCTAGATATTTCTGTAGAGATTATCGGTGAAGGTAGTAATCTATCCATCAGTTCTACTATAAAAACCTGTGTCCCGTATCTGTTCATTATATAACCTAACTCACACCCAGCAACACCACCTCCTACTACAAGAACTTTCTGCGGTAACTGTTTTAGTTTGTCCATGTAATCTTCTGTAGAAAGGACATTTTCTCCGTCTATCTTTATATTACCTACATTCACAGGTAAAGAGCCTGTAGCTATAAGTATATATTTAGCTTCTATTGTTTGTTTTGTACCGTCTGATTTTGTTATTTCTATCTTATTCTTGTCTATTATTTTTCCTACACCCTTGTAAACAGGCGTTTTTTTCGCCTTTAGTAGCTGTTCTAAGCTTCTCCTTAAAAATCCTATAGCTTTCTCTTTTCCTTCCCAAGCTTTTGTATAATCTAATTTGTAATCTCCTAGTACTATCCCATATTCATTTGTTACAGAGAGTTTTTCTACGAGATGCGCTCCTGTTCTAAAGTACTTAGTTGGTATACAAGCCCTGTTTAAACAGTTTCCACCTAATTTGTCTTTTTCTATAACGGCTATCTTTAGTCCCATTCTTAGAGCGGTCATTATTGCTTCGTATCCCCCGGGACCTGTACCTATGATAGCTAAATCATACATAACCCCACTCCTTGCTATTTTTCTATATCTAATTATAATAACTATTTTTTGTAAGTCTAATTAAAGGTTATAATTGAAAAGATTTAAAGGAGGTAGGAAATGAAAAAAAAGACTACAGTATCAACGATAGCTGTTCTTGTAATGGCTCTAGCTGGTTATTTTTTAGAAAAGAAGTTCCCTGAACTAAGTAAAATTCTCCAGAAGGAAACATCTCAAAAACAAGAAACTACCAAAAAAGAACAAAGTGGGGTACTTCCATCTGGAGAATACACAGCAAAAGTTCTAAAAGTAGCTGACGGAGATACTATTACTGTTCAGATGGAAGACGGAACAAAGGCAAAACTTAGACTCTTGTGGATAGACACACCAGAAAAAAATGAAGGTTACAAGTTACTAAAAGATGTAGATAAATGTAATACTTCAAAAAAGAAGATGAAACAGATGGGACAAAAAGCTACCGCCTACGCAAAGAGAAATTTCCATGTAAAAGATCAAATAAAGGTAAAAATAGAAGGTCAAGGACAGTTTAAAAGATACCTAGCTCTTGTATGGAACAAAAAAGGAGAGCTTTACAACGAAGAAATCATAAAAGATGGATACGCCTGCATATATAAAAAAGCAAAATACCCAAAGTACCTAGATGATTTATTAGAAGAAGCCAAAAAAAAGAGAAGAGGTCTATGGAAAGATTACTATAAGATAATGGAATGTTTATGTTACAAATAAAAGGTTAAAAATGTTCAAAACCTTGTGGTTTTAAGTTTTGCAACTTGGTTCCTGTTTTTAGGTAAACCCCTTGTCCTTCTTCTACTTTTCCTATTTTGAATACTTTGTTTCTATTTAGGTCTTTGCTAGAGCTAAAAGCAGGAATGTAATCTTCTCCCCCATACAAAATATACTGATATGGGTCTTTTTTGTATTTTTTGCAGTAAGCTGTAAGGTCTCTATGTATAGGGAGTCTATCCTTAAATATGACTATCTTTTTTCTGCTCTGGTTTGCTATATGTCCCAAATCTGCAACTAATCCATCACTTATGTCTATACATGCTTTTGCATTTTTGTGTAAAAACTGCCTAAATTCTAAATCAATCACTGGTCTTGTAAAAGACTCTATCAATCTTTTTTCAAAATCTTCGTATGAGCTTTTTCCCATAAGGAGCAGTTCTAAACCAGCTTTAGAAAGTCCTGTATAGCCGTACATATATACCCAATCTCCCTCTTGTGCATCTTTTCTAGACAAAAATCTTTGGGTTTCTCCCACTAAGAAAAGGTCTAAAACAATCTGTTTTGAAGAAGATACATTTCCACCGATAACATAGAACTGGTAATAATCAAGAGCCTGTCTTATCCCTAAATACACATCTTCTATAAATTGATACTCTAAATTTTTAGGAAGACCCAAAGATACCTGCGCCCATCTAGGAATACCCCCACAAGCTAAAACATCACTTACGTTTACAGATATTAATTTCCAACCTATATCTTTCGGGTCTTGGAGATGCTTTATAAAGTGTACATTTTCTACTTGAATATCATTTGTGAAAAGGAGAAGTTTTTTATCTACTTTTACACAAGAACAATCATCTCCAAATCCTACAATAACATCTTGGTCTTTTATAGGTATCAGTTTTGTCAACCTTTCTATAAGACCAAACTCTCCAATATTTTCTATCCTCATCTCACTTTTATCACGTAACCTCCTCTTCTACTGTCTGCTGACCCTTCAAAATGGTTATTTACAGCTTGAACACCTCCAAAGAACAAACTTTTTTCTGTAAATTCAACCACTTTATAGAGTTTTTCTACTTTTTTTATTATCTGTTTTTCAAAACCCGGCTCAAAATATACAGTACCGTTTTCAAAATGGATTCTAGGACTGTTTACAGCATTTTCTATATCCATAGAAAATAGAAGATAGTTTATTATTACCTGTACTATCGCACTTCTTATCCTGTTACTTCCTGCACTACCGAGTATGAATATCGGCTCTTTTTCTTTTAAAACGACTGTTGGAGACATCATTGATGGAAGTCTTATGTAAGGAGGCCATTTGAAAAAACCTTTTGGGTTTAGGTCTTCTTCTCCTAACATATTGTTTAACATGATACCTGTATCTTTTATAACTACTCCTGACCCTTCTCCATTGGTAGTGGTGATACTTACTGCGTTATTTTCTTCGTCTATAACAGATATGTGGGTTGTATTTCCCCAAAGATTTAACCTACTGTTTAAAGTCTTTTTATACTGGTTTAAGATTTCTTTAGATATAGATATGTCTTCAAATGGTAATTTTTTGTCTATGTACTCTTTTCTAAAGATTGATGTAGTATGTAAAGTTTCTATAAGAGTTTTTATATGCTCTATAGAACCAAATCTCCCCAAAGATAGCTGTTCTAACAGCTTTAAACTAAAGCTAATCAAGATACCTCCTGATGAGGGAGGGGGATTAGTTAAGATTTGAAAATCTCTAAATTCAAACTCCAAAGGTTTTCTTTCTACTACCTTGTATATGGATAGGTCTTTTTTTCTTATAAGACCTTTGTTCTCTTTTGAGATATTATCGATGGTGTCTGCTATCTCTCCTTCATAAAAAATCCATGCTCCTTTTTTAGCAAACTCTTGTAAAAATTCTGCATACTGGGGCAAGACCTGTTTTGTTTTCTCATCTATAAGCTTTCCATCTTTTAGATAGACCTTCCTTGCTTCTTCAGTTGCTGTAAAGATAGGTTCTAGAAGTTTTACAAATGATGCTTGCATTTTTGATAGATAAAAACCTTCTTTTGCTAATTTTACAGCTGGCTCTATTATCTGTTCTAAGGGGAGTTTACCAAGCTCTTGATGGACTCTATAGAGTCCTGCCAATGTTCCGGGAACTGCTATAGAGCCGTAACCAATATGGAACTCTTGTATAGTATTCCCAAAATCCACATAAACAGGATAAAAATCTGGATTTTCTATCCTTTTTGGAGGAACATCTACGAAAAAATCGTATAAAACAGGATTCTTATCACTTGGATAGGCAAGGAGAAAGCCTCCGCCTCCTAAACTAGTCAACGCTGGCTCTGCAAGTACAGCAACTAAAACAGCTCCTATTACTGCGTCAAATGCATTTCCTCCTTTTTTTAGAATCTGCGCCCCTGCGTTGGCAGTATGTATATCTCCAGCTGATATTACACCTTTCAATCTAAAACTCCGTATTTCATAGCTTTTTTATAGCTTCTTGATTTTTTAAATTCTTTTATCATACGAGAAGAGATAGTTTCTCTTAGGATAAGGTCTTTTAGATATTTAACCTCTGATTGGGTTTTTAGCTCTTTAAATATCCCTCTTTTTTCTAAAATATGGACTAAATCCATAAGAGCATTTCTTATAGAGATTTTCCCGTATTTAAACAGAAAGTCTCCATTTATCGAGTGTCTTACAGCATTCCATTTGTTTTGTTTAATTATCTGATAGAACATCTTATCATGGTACGCATCTTGAGAATAAAGACATAGAGCTTGAAATAGTACAGTTATAAGTTCGATTCTCCTTAGGTCGTTTATCGAGTCACATATTCTTAGCTCTATAGTTCCAAACTTTGGCTGAATCCTTATGTCCCACCATACATCATTTATACTATTTATCACTTTATCTTGTTTTAGCCTCATTATAAGCTCTGAAAACTGGTTGTAATTTTCAAAATATTCAGGGATTCCTGCTCGAGGAAGCTGTTCAAAAACTTTTGTCCTATAAGAGTGAAGACCTGTAAACTCTTTGTCAAAAAAGGGTGAACTAGTAGATAGAGCTAAAAACAGCGGAAGGTAGTTTATAGTCATATTGTACGCTTTTACAGCCATCTCTTTATCTGGAAAACCTACATGGATATGCAAACCGCATATTATAAAGTGTTTCAAAACGATTTGGAACTCTTCCAAAAATCTTTTGTACCTTTCGTCTTCTGTTATTGCAACCTTTTTGTGATACGCATAAGGGTGAGTACCTGATGCGTAGTAAAAAAATCCATTTTTCTCGGCTATTTCTTTGAGAGGTTTTAAGATAGCTTTAAAATTTTCTCTTATCTCCTCCGGAGAAGAGCATACCGGTGTAATGATTTCTATCATGAATTGTAAAAGCTCTTTTTGAACATAGGGCTTTATATGTTCAGGTATACTATTGTAAACAACAGCTGAACTGTTAGAGGGATAAAAACTGTTTACATCAGATAGAAATATCTCTAATTCTGCCCCTACTGTAAAGGGTTTAGAATTCTTAAACTCTAATAAATTTTCCATTGCAATTCTCTTTTTAAAAAATTATAACTATTTAAAGTGTACAAAATCAAAATAAGGACAACTTTATTATGGAAATTAAAAATCCCCATTCCCTTACAGTAGATAAGATTTTCCAACTGTTAAAAACATCTCCAAATGGACTGTCCTTTGAGGAAGCCAAAAAAAGATTAAAGCTGTACGGTAAAAATCAGCTAGAAGAAGAGAAAGAAAGTACCCTTTTGATATTTATCCGTCAGTTTAACAATCCATTAGTGTTCATTCTTATAGTAGCGGCTCTTATCACCGTAGCTATGGGAGATTATCTAGATGCATGGATAATCACTGGAATAATACTGATAAACGGACTTTTAGGCTTTGGGCAAGAACTAAAGGCAAGAGCTTCCCTACAAGCTCTAAAAAAACTTACAGAATCAAAAGCCACAGTGATAAGAGAAGGAAAACAGATAGAGATTCCTGTCTCTGACATAACCGTAGGAGATATTATCGTTTTAGGAGAGGGAGACATCGTTCCTGCAGATGCAAGACTCTTTGAGAGTACTGGTTTATTAGTAGATGAATCTGTACTAACTGGTGAATCTATACCTGTAGAGAAAGAAGCAGAAATCGTTTTACCAGAAGATACTCCTCTTTATAAAAGAACTAATATCGTCTTTAAAGGTACCATAGTGGTCAGAGGCAAAGGAAAAGCGGTTGTTTTTGCTGTAGGAAAAAACACAGAAATAGGAAAGATAGCTGAAAAAGTAAAAGAAAAATCTCCTGAAACTCCTCTACAAAGAGCCTTAAAATCTTTTTCAAAAAAATGGCTTTTTGCTTTGATAGTTATACTGTTTTCCATTTTTATAATCGGTGTCCTTCAAGGTAGAGATTTTTATACATTGTTTCTTTTGATAGTATCTGAATTGGTATCAGCTGTCCCAGAAGGACTTCCCCTTGTTGTAACATTCATACTAGTTATAGGAGCCTTAAAGTTAGCAAAGAAAAAAACTCTTACAAAATACCTTCCAGCTGTAGAAACTCTTGGAAGTGCAACCTATATAGTATCAGACAAAACAGGCACTATAACAGAAGGGAAACTCCAAGTTAAAGATTATTTTTCTACAGATAAAGAAAAGCTGTTTTTAGCCTCTGCCCTTTGTAACGATGCTTATGAAGAAAAGGGAGACCCTCTAGAAGTAGCTATACTAAAATGGCTGGAAAAAGAAGGTTTTGATTGGAGAAAAGCTAGAAAATCTTATCCAAGACTTTGGGAACACCCTTTTGATACAAAACTTAGGCTTATGGCAACCATAAATAAAGTCAATGGAGAGAATCTCCTTTTTATAAAAGGTGCTTTTGAAAGCTTAGAAAAACTAGCACAAAACGATATGTCCCAATTAAGAGAAATCCATGACAAAATGGCTGAAAATGGATTGAGAGTGATAGCTGTAGGTTGGGCTAAAGTAGACTCTTTTCCAGTAGATATAACCCAAATAAAGATAAATATCATCGGTCTTATCGGTTTTTTAGACCCTCCAAAAAAGGAAGTTAAAAAAGCTGTAGAAACGGCAAGACAGGCAGGAATCAGGGTTATCATGGTTACTGGAGACAATATAAAAACCGCTGTAGCCGTTGCAAAAATGGTAGGTATCTATCAAAAAGGAGATTTTTCCCTTTTAGGAGAGCAGATAGATAAATACTCTGATGAAGAGCTTTACAATATTCTAAAGAGAACTTCAGTGGTTGCAAGGGCAACTCCAGAAAACAAATACAAAATCGTCAAAACCTTACAAAAACATCTAGAGATAGTTGCAGTAACCGGAGATGGAGTTAACGATGTCCCTGCCCTAAAAGTAGCAGACTTAGGGATAGCCATGGGAGATGGGACAGAAGCCGCAAAAGAAGTAGCTAAAATGATAATAACAGATAACAATCTAGGAGTTATAGTAGATGCTATAAGATATGGAAGGACTATAGCTCTTAACTTGAGGAGGACTATATATTATCTTATTTCTTGTAGTTTTGGAGAGATAGGACTTATATCTTCTGCTTTCATTCTTAATTATCCTCTACCTCTGCACCCAATACAGATACTATGGATAAATGTTGTTACCGAAGGAACTCAAGACAAAACTTTTGCATTTAACAAAGAAGACACAGACGTTATGAAAGAAAAACCTAAAAAACCAGAAAAAGTATTTTTTGACAGAAAACAGATGTTTGACATACTATTTGCGGCTTTACTGATGACTGTAACAACTTTAGGTATATTTTTGTATACTTTGGAAAATTCGTCAGTAAAGCATGCAGTAACTATGTCCTTTAGCTCTCTAATAGTTAGCCAATGGCTAAATGGTATCCAATCTATAAAATCTACTCCTTTTTTCTACAAGATAATATCTAGTTTTACAATAAATCCATATATGTACCTTGGTGTATTTATAGGTTTTACACTACAGCTTTTGGCTACTTACCTTTTCCCCCATTTTCTCCACATAATACCCTTATCTATCGATGACTGGTTAAAGGTATTTTTTGTGTCTTTTATATTCTTCTTAGGAATTGAGGTGAAAAAATGGATAGAATTTTTGTTAAAGAGTAAAAAATCATAAAAATATTGGTCGATTGGTTTTATTATAAAGAACAAAAACACAAATTGGGAGTTTAGAATGTACATGGGAGTAAATGTAGGGAACGACAATCTACTGATTGTAACGATTTTAGATGAAAATAGAGTAGTAAAATCGATAAACAAATTTTGGAAAGAAGGTTTTTTATGGTTTGTAGAACATACAAACCCAAAAATAATCTCTATGGACGCTGCCATCGTCCTAAATAGACATATGACCCAAGCAGAAGCACAGTTACAGGTGTTTGAAAGGAAAAATCCAAAGATAGTCCCTCCTCGTGTAAAACTTGCAACAGAATTAACCCAAATATTAAAAGAAAACTACAACTTTGAGATAGCAAACGAAGAAACGATAAAAGATAAATCAAAAAAACTAGTAGCTAGAACTTTTCCAGATGCCTTCTATAAAAAATTTATAAGAAGGGAGTTACTACCTCCAGACACTAGAGAAGGTTTAGAACAAAGGCTGTACAACCTACCAAAAACAGGAGTAGTATACAAAAAAGAACTGCTAGAAGAAAGTGATAAAAAGTTCCTAAGAAGAAAATTAAGTAGCGTCATATGTGCGTTTTGCTCTTACTCTATAGATAAAAACAATGTAGAGATATACGGAGATAAAGAAGAAGAGCAGATAATTATACCAAAATACAAGTTTGTACCTAAAAAAGACAGATACGTCCTAAAGGAAGATTAGATTATAAACATCGCATCTCCATAACTAAAAAATCTATACTTTTTCTCTACAGCCTCTTTATAAGCCTTTAAAACAAACTGTCTTTCTGCAAAAGCAGAGACCAAAAGGAGCAAAGAAGATTTTGGTAAATGGAAGTTTGTAACCAGTTTATCCACTAGTTTAAACTCAAAAGGAGGATATATATAAAGACTGCTAAAACCTTCAGTTTTTCTATTTCTGGCGAAAGTTTCTAAAGTTCTCACCACAGTAGTCCCTACAGCGATGACACTATTTCCTCTTTTTTTTGTTTGCTCTATCATATGTACAGTCTCTTTAGGTATCTGGTAGAACTCTTGATGGATTTTATGTTTGGTTATGTCCTGTGTAGTTATCGGTTTGAAAGTACCTATTCCTACATGAAGGGTGATATATCCTATTTTTATACCTTTTTGTTTTAAATTGTCTAAAAGCTCATTTGTAAAATGAAGACCTGCAGTTGGAGCGGCTACTGCCCCTTCTTTTTTGGCAAAAACTGTTTGATAAAACTCTTTATCTTTTTCTTCTGGCGCCCTTTCTATATAAGGAGGTAAAGGGATTTGACCGTATCTATCTATTTTCTCTTTTAACTCTCCTCCAAAAAATTTTACAACCGCTTTACCGTCCTCTCTTTTTTCTAAAAGTTCAGCATAAAAGTCATCTGCAAAAATTATCCTGTTTCCCTCTTTTAGTCTTTTTAGATTCTTTATCAGAACTTCCCATACATTTTCATCTTGAGTTGGGTTTAGCAAAAAGACCTCTATACTTGCTCCTGTTTCTTTCTTACCTACCAATCTAGCTGGGATTACTTTTGTATCATTTAAAACTAAAAGGTCTCCCTCTTGAAGATAACTTTCTATATCTTTAAATATTCTATGGTCTATACTTTTCTTTTTTCTATCTAAGACCATTAATCTACATCTGTCTCTTTGTTCTACTGGATACTTTGCTATCAGCTCTTGAGGAAGATGATAGTCATAGTCAGATAATCTGTACATACCTAAAAATGTATCCCTAAACTCCAAAAAATACCAGAAGCAGATACTTTTTTCATACCATCTGCCATCTTATATTTTTCTTCCCTATAACCAAACTCTGCAAACAGGTTCTTATAGTTCATTCTTATAGAATCGATAATATCAAACAGATATTCATTTCCATTTGTGTATATTTGGGCTTCTAATATTATCTCTGCTCTCAACTCTTGATGGACTGGCAAAACTTCTACTTCTGCCTCCAAGTCTAACATAGGTTTTAGGTCTTTGTGATTTTCTGTAGTTTGAGCTGTACCTGTTTTTATTTTTAGACTCCTTTCTATGTATCTGATACTAAAACCAGCTCTAAAATCAAGTCTATCCTCTGTTTTTTCTCTTAGATGACCAATGTCCCACAAAAACCCAAGGTCATAACTGGTATACTCTACTAACGCCTCAAAATCTTCTCCACTGTTTACAGTAATATCTCCATAAGAAAAGGGATTATCTGCTGTGCCTTGCCCTTCGAAACTTATAGGTGTGTACATAAACACTATATTAGGGAGGTTACTACTCTCTTTCTCCTTAAAGAGTAATTTCCCTCCAAAATCTTTTGCTGTAGACAGCTTTAGCATGGATTTTAAACCTATCTTAGTTCCATCTTTTTTTAGGTAACCGTCAGGTATAGGTGTCCAGTAATCGATAGAAAGTTCTGACTCGTAAGAAAAAGCTAAAGATGAGGCAAAAAGTGTAGTAATCAATAGATATTTTTTCATATCTTCCCTCTTGTTAAGTTGTTTTAGTAATTCTAAAACATGCATTTATAGGTATATATTTAAACTTTAAATAAATGTATTAAACATTTTATCTAATATAACTATATATGAATGATGTATAATAAGCATATTAGAATATTTGGATATTGAATTTATAAACATGGAATATGATTTAGTTCATGCATTTTTTGGAAGATTCGGGATTTTGATACCTTTACTAGCTGTTTTCTTTGAGCTTGCAGGTATACTAACACAGAAAAAAGTTGTCTCTATGTTAGCTGGGTTTTTAGTTCTTGTCAGCTCAATTATAGTAGTCACTGCAGGTATAACTGGATACCTTCAGTATCTATACCTAAAAACTCAATACACAGATATATCTATCTACAAAATCCATATGATTCTAGGTTCTGTAACAACAGTAATGTTCTTAGTTATAGGAATGATAAGAATATTTCTATTTATAAAAATAGTAGAAAAACTAGTGGTGTTTTATATGCTTTTTTATGTTACCGCCATTTTGATAAACTTAATAAGCAACGAAATCATTCTCCATAGGCTTTATTAATATGCAGTATCTAGATGAACAGTTTTGGAAAAGGATAAAAATCTGGGAAGATGTTAGTTTAGAAAACTGGCAAAACTGGAAATGGCAGATAGCAAACAGATTAACATCTCTTCTCCCTCTAAGAAATGTTCTAAATATATCTAAACAAGAAGAAATAGCTTTTGAGAAGACAGCAGATATTTTCCATTTTGGGACTACTCCTTACTATCTATCCTTGATAAAGGATTTTAAAGATAGACAAAACCCTATACGGAAACAGATATTCCCTTCTTTAGAGGAGCTAGATGAAGAGGTTCAAAAACTTGGCTCTCTAGACCCCTTTTTAGAAGACAAAATGCCATCTATCCAAGGGATAACCCACAGATACCCTGATAGGGTTCTCTTTCGAGCTACAAATTTTTGTAGTGTCTACTGTAGACATTGTATGAGAAAAAGAATGTTTTTAGAAGAAGAAAGAGCAAGAACCAAAGAAGAATACGAAGAAATGTTTGAGTACATAAAAAAAAATAAAAATATAAAAGAGGTTCTCATCTCTGGAGGAGACCCTTTAACTCTTCCTAATAAAAAGTTAGAATTCATTTTGGATAATCTATACAAAATTGACCATATAGATATTATACGGATAGGGAGTAGAGAGTTAGTAGTCAACCCTTATAGATTTTTTGATGAAAGACTACTTGAGCTTTTTGACAGATATGACAAAGTTTGGATAGTAACCCATTTTAATCACCCTGATGAGGTTACAGACATTACAAAGAAAGCTGTCAAATTGATACTATCTACAGGAACACCTGTTCTAAATCAAACAGTACTACTAAAAGGTATAAACGACGACGAAAAAACTATAGAAACCTTGATGAGAGACCTGTTAAGAACAAAAATAAAACCTTACTACCTCTTTTTCTGCGACCCTGTAAAAGGAGTACTACATTTTCGTACAGATTTAGAAAAAGGCATAAAAATAATGGATTACTTGAGGGGAAGACTCTCTGGATTAGGGATACCTATATACGCTGTTGATTTGGAAGGAGGTCTAGGAAAAGTTCCTATATTCCCTCAATACCTCATAGAAAAAGGGAAGAGCCATGCTACATTTAGAAACTTTGAAAACAAGATTGTAAAAATATTTTTTTGATTTATACTAAATTCAAAAAGGAGGCTTTTATGAAAAAACATATATTCTTATTCTTATTTTTATTAATTATTTACAAAGCCTTTTCTTTGGATTTATCAAAACAAGCAGATTTGGGAGATATATTTGACAATATAGATGTAGATGCTGGTGTAAGCATAAAAATCTTTCCAGATAAATGGTATTTTGGAGCTATCATAGAAGACTGTGAAAGTCCAGCATTTCCTTTTATGGTTACTAATGATGGAGGAATACCTGTATATATAAAAAAATCTTACATAGACGGTGATGACGAAGAGCATTTTTACATAAAAGAAGACAACTGCAAAGATAAGATTTTGGCAGTTGGAGATGCTTGTAGCATAAAAGTAGTATTTAGACCTAAAAGTGAAGGTACAAGAGATGCAAAACTAGTGGTGAAGTACTTTGGTAATGATAACTTAGAAGACCTCATAAAAGACCTGTTAGAGAACGATTATAAAGAAGAAAAAGCAGACTTAGAAGGAGTTGGTCTTCCATCTCCAACCGGGGACTTGTTCGACTATGATGACTTTTGTCCAGACTATCCAGAATACAAAATTCCAGAAGAGATTGAAGATGGTGGAGAAGACCCTGACGATATTATAGGGTGTCGGTTATCCACCAAAAAAGATATTACCTTACTTCTACTGTTCGCTGTAGGTATAGCTCTATTTTGGAGAAGAAAGCTTAGCTAGCCATATTTAGGACTGTTTGAAGTAGCTCATCAGTTACACTGATTATACGAGCTGATGCTTGATAAGCTCTTTGGAGTTTTGTTAGATTTATCAGCTCTTCGTCCATATTTACAGAACTTTTCTCTTTGTACTGCTGGTCAGCCGCCTCAAATAAGAATCTGTTATGCTCTTCTCTTTTTTTAACAGTTTCTAACTCAAAACCTATCTTAGTTGTAAATGATATATTGTATAGCTCACCAAAATTCCGCTCTTTTAGTAACGTAAGGTTGGAAGGAGTCTCAACTTTATACTTTATCGCACCTATGACCAGCTCCCCTCCTGAAATCAAGGTGCTTTCTTCTGTGGAACTCAAAACACCATCTATACTGTCTTTTAGTTCTATTAACTTTTTTACATTTCTATTGTCAGAATTTGTCAAAGTAGCATCAATTGCGGCGGCTATTTTTTCTGGTTCTTCAAAAGCCAAAGATATGTTAGAAGCATCTATAAACTCTTTTGAAGAATCTGGGTCTATACCAAAAAAATCTATATCTGTATTTCCTTCTAAGTCGTACCCTTGTCTATGTATCTTGTTAACATTCAAAGCTAGTAGAGATGCAAAATCGTTTAGGTCTGCTTTTACATTTTTTACAAATCTGTATCCTTTTATAAAACCTCCTATCTTCCCATTTGAAAAATTATCTGTCAAATCTACACCTTCCCACCTTATCGTTATTTCATCTTGGTTTTCCAAAGATGAAGGAGGCATAACATTGAGTTGGTGTGCTTTGTCATAGAGAACTAAAGAAAAACCTTTCGAAGTAAAAACATCTGCTGTCCCATCTTCTCTAAAGATTACTTTTGTATCTATAAAAGAGCTAATCTCTTTTAGTACTCTATCTCTTTCATCTAGATAGTGGAGTTTCTTCTCTTCTGGAGAGAGCTTTATACTTTTGTTTATCTTTGCAAGCTCTACAGTGAGAGAGTTCAGTTTGTTTATCTGGTCTTTTAGAGAAAATTTTATATAATCTTGAGTTTTTTCTAAATTATCGTAACTGTTCCTTATCCTACCTACTAACTGTTTTGCTTTTGTTATTGCATCATAACGAGCAGTAATATCATTTGGATTTAGAGAGACTTGGTGAAAAGCGTTAAAAAACTCATTTAACGCTGTTGAGAAACCTGAACCTTGAATATCATTAAATATAGATTCAACCTGTACTAATAAATCTTTATAATTTTCGTCGCTTATCAAAGCTTGGTTAGTATCTATAACCTTTTGAAAGAGAATCTCATCATAAACTCTTTTTACAGTTTCTAAATTTACTCCACCTGTAGAGACATCTGTAAAGATAGGAAGTTTCCGTGAATAACTATCAGTAAATACATTTGAGATATTGTTATTAGTTATATCTATAGCCCTTTTGTTGGATAAAAGAGCTTGCCCTCCTAAAGACAGATTGTAAAATAATGACATTTTATCACCTACTTTTTTTGAGAGTATTTATATCTATTATCGGAAATGAACTAAATCTTTTTATTGATAAGACTTTTTGACTCTTTTGATATGTCCCCTTTACTGCTGTATGTTTTTATCTCTTGTTTAAATACAGCTTCAAATATATCTTCTATAAACTGAATGTTATTCATAGCAAAAATCATGTTCTCTTGTGAAAGATGCTTAACTTTCTCTAATCTATCTTCTAGTCCTACAAAATCTTCTTTTGAATAAGTAGAAAGTTTCGATATAAGCTCCTTTTTTTCTTCAACAATGCCCAAGAGTTTCTCGCTGTAGGTTTTATCTTTTAGGGTGTATAGTAGGGCTTCTTTTTCTTCTTCTAACTTTTTTATAAGTTTGTCTATCAAAGTCTCTACTTTCATAAATCTATTTTTCGTACAGAAAATACTTTTCTAAAGGGGCTTTAAAGCCCCTTTTCTATTCTCTTATGATTATCACCTCTACCCTTCTGTTTAATCTTCTACCTTCTTCTGTATCGTTTGAAGCTATCGGCATTGTATAACCGTAACCTCTTGCGATTATCCTGTCTGGGTCTATTCCAAATTTCTCTACGAGTACTCTTTTAACCGCTTCTGCTCTCTTTTGGGATAGTATCATGTTGTATTTGTAATCACTGGTTGGTCTTTTGTCTGTATGTCCTTGAATCTCTATTTTTATCTCTGGGTGTTCTTTTAAGAAAATCGCTAGCTTTTCAATTTCTGGATAGTATTCTGGTTTTACTACTGCACTGTTTGTGTCAAAAAGTATATTCAGTCGTATTGATATTATACAACCGTTACTGTCTACTTTTGCCCCGGGTAAAGTGTTAGGACACTTATCTAGATAATCTGGCACTCCATCTTTGTCGCTGTCTAACGGACAACCGTTTTCATCAATAGGTATATTTTCTGGCGTGTTTGGACATTGGTCTGCATAATCAGGTATCCCATCTTTATCACTGTCTACTGGACAGCCATTCTTGTCTATTGGCGCTCCAGTTGGGGTATTTGGACATTCATCTATATGGTCTGGTACTCCGTCCTTATCACTATCAGATGGACAACCTTTCTCATCTACTACTGCTCCTTCAATAGTGTTAGGACACTTATCTAGATAGTCTGGTACTCCATCTTTATCACTGTCCATTGGACAGCCTTTTTCGTCTACTACTACTCCCTGTGGTGTGTTTAGACATTTATCTAAGTAATCTGGTACTCCGTCTTTATCACTGTCAACTGGACAGCCTTTTTCGTCTACTACTACTCCCTGTGGTGTGTTTAGACACTTGTCTAAGTAATCTGGTACTCCGTCCTTGTCACTGTCAGATGGACAGCCGTTCTTGTCTACTGGAACGTTCTGTGCTGTATTAGGACATTTGTCAAGATAGTCAGGCACTCCGTCTTTGTCACTGTCCACTGGACAACCGTTTTCGTCTACTACTACTCCCTGTGGTGTGTTTAGACATTTATCTAAGTAATCTGGTACTCCGTCTCTATCCTCATCTACAGGACAGCCATTTTTATCCACTGGCGCTCCAGTTGGGGTATTTGGACATTCATCTATGTGGTCTGGAACACCGTCTTTATCTTCATCTACAGGACAACCTTGTTTATCTACTACTGCCCCTAATGGAGTTCTTGGACATATGTCTAAATAATCTGGAACGCCGTCTTTATCTGTGTCTAAAGGACAACCTTCTTCATCTATAATCACATCTCTTGGGGTATTCTTACATTTGTCTTTGTAATCAGGTACCCCATCTCCATCACTGTCTAAAGGACAACCATACTCATCTACAGGTGCGCCTTCAGGAGTTCCGGGACATTTATCTAAATAATCTGGAAAGCCATCTTTGTCTGAATCTAAAGGACAACCGTAATCATCTACGTTAACACCTTCCATAGTATCTGGACACTGGTCTAGATAGTCAGGTATTCCATCTCTATCTGTGTCAACTGGACAGCCATCATTATCAACTGGAGCGCCGTGGGGAGTTTTAGGACATCTATCTAAATAGTCTGGTACTCCGTCTTTATCACTGTCCACTGGACAACCTTTCTCATCTACGATTACCCAACGGGGAGTATTGGGACAAAAATCTTTCTCATCAGGAACACCGTCGTTATCTTCGTCACTTATGTAAGGTTTTCCACCAAATAGAAAATCTAAACTAACCAAAGCGGTATAATCGTTAATACCTCTTAGTATGTATACATCTTTTAACTCAAATCTCAAAGCCATGGTTTGTTTTCTAAATAGGAATCTAAGACCTCCTCCAAACTCTACTCCCCAATCTCCAGCTGTCTGCTCAAACCCTAGAGAAACAAAAGGAACTCTATTTATACCCATAAAAGCAAAGTTATACATAAAATTAAACAAGATTCTGTCTACATCTTTACTTTTCCATTTATTTTTTTTGTATTCTTCTTTTGTAGGGATCCTTCCGTATCCTCCCAAAATACTTATACGTGGAGTTAGAAAGTATTCTAACCTAAGTCCATATTCGTAACTGTTTTTAAAACTTCTGATAGGTCTATTTTTGTGGTCTCTCTCTTCCCCAAAAAAGTAATAACCTATATATGGAGATAGTATAATTTTCCCTGACAGGTCTGCGGCAAAACTAGATGAAACTGCCAAAATCAAAAACATAGTTAGATATTTAAGGGATTTCATTCGTTCCTCCCATATATTTTTTTATCGTTAATTATGTTAATATCAAAAATGTTATCAGAAAAGAAATTTTATTTCTAACAGATTTTCATTTTATAATTTTTACAACAACTTTTTGAGTTTAATATTATTAGGAGGTTTTAATGGGTGTAAAAATTGACATCAATAAAGTTCAAAAAGATATGTTTATAGTTATCGATGGACAACCTTATAGAGTGATTAATTATGAACATGTAAAACCGGGAAAAGGACAAGCCTTTGTAAGAATTAAAGCAAAGAATATGAAAACAGGAAACGTTACAGAAATAACTTTTAAATCTTCAGAGAAGATAGAACTAGCTGATTTCGAACAAAGAATGGCAACTTACTCATATACAGACGGAAATTACTACTATTTCCTTGATACCCAAACTTACGAAACAGTATCAATACCTAAAGAAGCTGTAGAAAATGAAGCAAAATTTCTAAAAGAAGGAATGGAAGTCTTCATATTCTATGATAAAGGGAATCCCATAGGCATAGAACTCCCTAAACATGTAGTATACGAAGTGGTAGAGACAGAACCCGGTATAAAGGGAGATACTGCAACTAGTGCAACGAAACCTGCCACCATTGAAACAGGCGCAGTAGTTCAAGTACCTTTATTTATAAATACCAAAGATAAGATAAAGGTAGACACCAGAACTGGAGAATACATAGAAAGAGTCAACGAATAAGGAGCCTGTTATGAATAAAGAGCTTTTATTTGAAATAATAGAAAAAATCAAAGGAACAAATATAGAAGAAGTAGAATTAGAAACAAAAGATGGAAGAATAAAAGTAAAACAATATCTTGGGCAGACTCAACCTGTAATTCCTGTTCAACAACCAGTTGTAGAGATAAAAGAAGAGATAATATCTGCCCCTGCACCTAAAACAGAGATAAAGGAAGAATCAAAATACCATGTTATAAAATCTCCCTTGGTTGGAACTTTTTATAGAGCTCCTTCACCGGGAGCGCCTCCTTTTGTAGAAGAAGGAGACATAGTGTCAAAAGGACAAGTAGTGTGTATAATAGAAGCCCTCAAAGTGATGAATGAGATAGAAAGTGATGTTAACGGAAGAGTAGTAAAAATACTAGTAGAAAATGGTCAACCTGTAGAATACGGTCAAGAGCTTATGTATATAGAACCAAGATAAACTTTTTTCTCTTTTTAATCCTAGTACAAAATTTTTAGGAGGTATACAGTTGCTAGAACATCTAAAAAAAGTAGACCCTGACGTATTTGATGCTGTTTCTAAAGAGTTTAAAAGACAGCAAGAACACCTTGAGATGATAGCATCAGAAAACTATACATATTACGAAGTTATGGAAGCTCAAGGGTCAGTTCTTACAAATAAGTATGCAGAAGGTCTTCCTCATAAAAGATACTATGGAGGGTGTGAATACGTAGATATAGTAGAGGACTTGGCTATAGAGAGAGTAAAAAATATATACGGTGCAGAACACGCAAATGTACAACCTCACTCTGGTTCTCAAGCCAATCAAGCGGTTTACTTTTCCCAGTTAAAACCGGGTGACACCATACTTGGAATGAGGTTAGACCATGGAGGACATCTAACCCACGGAGCGAAGGTCAACCTTTCAGGTATAGTGTTTCATTCAGTTCAGTACGGAGTCAACCCAAAAACAGAGCTTATAGATTACGACCAAGTATATAAGCTAGCTAAAGAGCATAAACCAAAAATGATAATAGCTGGGGCTTCAGCATATTCTAGAGTGATAGATTGGGAGAAATTTAGAGAGATAGCTGACCAAGTTGGAGCTTTGGTTATGGTAGATATGGCTCACTATGCTGGTCTTATAGCTGGAGGAGCATATCCATCACCTATCCCTTATGCTGATTTTGTAACTTCTACTACCCACAAAACATTAAGAGGTCCAAGAGGAGGATTTATATTATCAAAAGCTGAATATGGAAAGGACATAGATAAATGGGTATTTCCTAGACTTCAAGGAGGTCCTCTTATGCATGTGATAGCCGCAAAGGCAGTAGCGTTCAAAAATGCTATGACCGACGAATTCAAAGAGTACACACATCAGACAGTTAAAAATGCCCAAGTTCTTGCTGAAGAATTAAAATCCCAAGGTCTAAGGATAGTTTCTGGAGGGACAGATTCTCACATTGTTTTAGTAGACCTTAGACCCCTAAATGTAAAAGGTAACCAAGCAGAAGACGCTTTAGGAAAAGCCAACATAACCGTGAACAAAAATGCTATTCCTTTTGACCCAGAAAAACCTATGGTTACTTCTGGGATAAGACTTGGAACAGCCGCTTTGACTACAAGAGGAATGAAAGAAAATGATATGAGAAGGATAGCTAAAAATATAGTAAAGGTACTAAAAAATATAGATAACGAAGATGTTTTACAACAAGTAAAAGAAGATGTTCTATCTCTTTGTTTATCTTATCCACTATATCCAGATTGGACAAAAGAATATTTAGGAGAGTAAAAATGGGAAAACTTATAGCAGGAGTTTTAACACTAGCAACAGTAAATATAGCAAACGCCCAAGAGGGAGCGCAAGGTGCTGGAGGTCTAATCAGTGCTGTAATCTGGATGGTACTTTTGGTAGCTATCTTTTACTTTTTGCTTTACAGACCTCAACAAAAACAGAAAAAACAACACGAAGAGTTCCTAAAAAACTTGAAAAAGGGAGACAAAGTTATAACAGCTGGCGGTATTATTGGAGAGATAAAAGCTATAGAAGATGATGTGGTACATTTAAAAGTTGCTGAAGGAACTATAATAAAAGTACTAAAACAATCTTTAACAGGTTACTACCACGAAAAATCACAAAATCAAGAGAAAAAGGGTTAAAGTTCAGTATCTAGGATACTGGGCTTCCCTCTTTTACATCTCTATCAACAGTAAGAACTGACAAACCATTTTCGTCTTTTGCCGCAAGGAGCATACCTTGAGACTGGATACCAAACATCTTTCTTGGCTTTAAATTGGTCAAAACGATAACCTTTTTTCCTAAAAGCTCTTGTGGTGTGTAGTATTGAGCTATACCTGACACTATAACTTTCTCTTCATCTCCAAGAGAGACTGTTAATTTTAGTAATTTTTCTGCTTTTGGTACTTTTTCTACTTCTATCACTTTTGCCACTTTTAGTTTTAACTTTGCAAAATCTTTTATATCTATGATACCTTCTTCCTGTCTGTCTTGGACTTTTTCTTCCACCTTTTCTTCCTCCTGCTTTGGTTCTATTCTTGGGAATAGAGGTTTTGGTTTTTGTATTTTTACTTTTTTAGGGAAAGAGAACGGCTCTATCTCTTGAGGTAATCTGTCTAATCCTAACATTTTTAGGGCTTTTTCCATTTTTTTTGGCATAAAAGGAGATAATAACCATGTTATCGCCAATAAGCTGTCAGCGAGGACATACAAAACAGTTTTTAGGTATGGAGCTTTTTCTTTGTTTAATTTCCAAGGCTCTGTTTTTACTATATATTTGTTTACAAAATCTATAAACTCCCATACAGTTTCTAGAGCCTTATTGTACTCTAAACTCTCTAGATGTTTATCAAAATTTTCTACTGTGTAGATATAAAGCTCTTTATACTCTTTTTCCAAATCTGTATATATCTCACATTCTTCTACAGTTCCCTTAGAAAATTTGTTTATCATTGTAAGGCTTCGTGAAAACAGATTTCCTAAATCATTAGCTAGGTCTGCATTTATCCTTCCAATTACAGCCTTTTTTGAAAAATCCCCATCTAACCCAAATGGTACTTCTCTAAGTAGAAAATATCTAAGCTCATCTGCTCCATACTCTTCTACAGCTTCAAAAGGGTCTACCACATTTCCTAACGATTTTGACATCTTATGTCCTTCTACTGTCCACCAACCATGAGCAAAAACTGTGTCTGGTATGTCTAATCCTGCACTCATTAAAAAAGCTGGCCAGTAAACTGCATGGAATCTAAGAATATCTTTTCCCACTATGTGGTAATCTGCAGGCCAAAACGTCTTAAACATTTGGGACTCTGTGTCTGGATAACCTACCGCTGTTAAATAGTTTGTAAGAGCATCAAACCATACGTATATAGTGTGGTCTGGGTCAAAAGGTACAGGAATTCCCCATCTAACTCTATCTCTTTTTCGGGACACTGAAAGGTCTTTTAGACCTTGTTTTACAAAGGATATAACTTCATTCCTTCTAAATTCTGGCTTTATAAAATCTGGCTTTTCTTCATAGAGCTTTAACAGTTTGTCTGTATACTTTGACAGTCTAAAAAAATAGCTCTCTTCTGTGATTTTTTCACATTTCTTTTTGTGTATAGGACACTGATAATCTAAGTCTTTTATCTCTGTTTCTGTTTTGAACTCCTCACAACCTACACAGTACCACCCTTCGTATTTTGATAGATAGATATCTCCATTTTCGTAACATTTTTGGAATATATGCATAACCGCTCTTATATGGTCTTCGTCTGTTGTTCTTATAAATCTATCGTATGATATGTCCAAAACTTCCCAGAGTTTTTTGAATACGATATGTGTCTTATCTGCAAGCTCTTTAGGAAGTAGCCCTTTCTCTTCTGCGGCTTTTTGAATCTTTAGACCATGCTCATCTGTACCTGTTAAAAAAAAGGTATCTACTCCTTTTTGACGGTTGTACCTTGCAATAACATCAGCGGCTACTGTGGTATAGGCATGTCCTAAGTGGGGTATGTCGTTTACATAGTAGATAGGAGTAGTTACATAGAACTTATTCCTCTTTTGGATATTAACTGTCATCAATTTTCCTCTTTATGATTTTTTTGAAGCTTATTTTAAATGAAAGTACAAAAATCAGTCTAGTCCCATTTTTCCCGGATTTATCAGATTTTTTGGGTCGAAAACTCTTTTTATCTTTTTCATCAGCTCCATCTCTTGAGGTTTGAACTGTTTAGGCATAAAGTTAGCCTTGGTTATACCTACTCCATGTTCTCCAGTTATAGAGCCTCCATATCTAAGAGCTAGGTCAAATACTTCTTCTACAGCTTTTTCAGCTCTAGCTACTTCTTCAGGGTCTAACCCGTTTATCATAAAGTTTGCATGTACATTACCATCACCTATATGTCCAAAATTTACCATTTTTAAGTTATATTTTTTTCCGATTTCTCTTAGTTGAGGTAAAGCTTCTGGAAGATAACTTCTTGGGAAGACTATATCTTCGTTTATCTTGGTTCTATTTAGTTTTGCCACTGCTGGTGACAAAGCTCTCCTTGCTTCCCACAGCTTTTCTGCTTCTATATCTGTTTGAGCTATATCAACCTTTATAGCTCCTGTTAACTCACATATCCGTGCTACTTCTTTTATCTCATCTTCTACAGCTTTTGGGTGACCATCTACTTCTATCAATAGTAAGACTTCTGCATCTCTCGGTAGACCAAAATGTCCAAAATCTTCTACAGCATTAATAGCTAATTTATCCATAAACTCAAGGGCAGAAGGAGATATTCCTGCTTTGAAAATCTCTTTTACTGTTTCTCCCACTGAAGCTATATCTTTGTATATAGCTTTTGCTGTTTTTTTTGCCTTTGGTTTTGGTATGAGTTTCAAAGTGATTTCTGTAAAAATACCAAGAGTTCCTTCACTTCCAATTAGAAGTCTAGTTATATCATACCCAGCTACATCTTTTAGGGTTGGTTTCCCTGTATGTATAATCTCTCCTGTATGTACTACCGTATTTAACTCCATCACATATTCCCTTGTTACTCCATACTTTACACATCTAGGACCTCCTGCGTTTTCTGCAACGTTACCTCCTAATGTACAGAATTTATAACTAGCTGGGTCTGGTGGATAAAACAAGCCAACTCTTTCTACCGCTTTTTGTAAAGTAAAAGTCACAACCCCCGGTTGTACCCTCGCTACAGCATTTTCTTCATCTATATCAAGAATCTTATCCATCTTTTCAAAGGATATTAATACTCCCCCTTTTAACGCTAAAGCCCCTCCTGTATAACCAGAACCAGCTCCTCTTGGTGTAACAGGAATTCCATTTTCATAGCATATATGTACTATCTTTTGGACTTCTTCTTGGGTTTGGGGGATAACTACCACATCAGGAGGTATCTGTATCCTAGTAGCATCATAAGAGTAGAGCATTCTATCCATATCGTCATCTAATACTCTATCTTCTCCAAGTATCTCTCTCAAAGCTCTCTTTACGCTGTCTGGTACAGGTATCCTTTGGATTTTATCTAAATCCACAGTAAACATCATTTTACTCCTTGTAGCAAACAAGTTTATTCAATAAAGTATATCACTTAGGCAAGTATTCAAACATGATAACAGTTAGATTTGAACTGGGCATTAATAAGTTTTAGAATTTAAAGTTATACACTAAGTTATGGAGAAATATCATGAAAAAGATAGCTTTATTATTAGAAGAGTTAGTTGAAGATGTAGAGTTTATCTATCCATTTTACAGATTTAAAGAAGAGCATTTTCATGTTGATGTCCTAGCTCCAAAGATAAAAGAGTTCAAAGGAAAAAAAGGTATGACCTTTTACCCTAACAAACAGATAGATGCTGATTTATACAGGGAGTACGATGCAGTTTTTATTCCCGGTGGATATGCTCCTGATAGATTTAGAAGAGATAGAGAAACGATAGAGTTTGTGAAAAATATGAACAAAGAAAGAAAAGTTATAGCCGCAATATGCCATGCTCCTTGGGTATTAATATCAGCAAAAATAATAAAAGGAAAGAAGGTTACTGGTTTTTTCTCTATAAAAGATGATCTTATAAATGCTGGAGCTGTGTACACTGGTCACCCAGTTGAGAGAGATGGAAACATCATAACAGGAACAGACCCTAAAGCTATGCCAGAAATGGTTAAAATTGTAATAAAAGCGATAAACGGAGAATGAGTAATCAAACTATTCTTGGAATAGATATAGGAGGAACATACATAAAGTATGTTGTTAAACAAGGCGACCTCATATCAAAGGGTAAACTGTTCATAGGAGATATAAAAGAAAAACCAGACGATTTAATAGAAAAATTTATTCAAATAATAAAAAAATACAGTCCTAAAAAAGTAGGAATAGCGGTTGCAGGGCTTTATGATAAAAAAGAAGAGACCTTATCCCAATCCCCAAACCTAAAATCTTTAGAAGGAATCCCTTTAAAACAGATATTAGAACAAAAAACAAAAACAGATATAACAATACAAAATGATGCATCTGCCGCTGCTTATGGAGAGTACAGATACGGAGCAGGAAAAGGGAGCAAAATATTGGTATGCCTCACCTTAGGTACAGGTTTAGGAGGAGGACTAGTTATTGGTGGGCGTTTGTTTACGGGAATTAGTGGAACTGCGATGGAGATAGGACACACAACGATAGATAAAGATGGTTGGATTTGCCATTGTGGGAGAAAAGGCTGTCTAGAGTCTTATGTATCTTCATACGGTCTAGAGAGACTGTTTTTTATAAAAACAGACAGATACAAAAGCTCATTTGAGATTATAGCCTTAGCAAATGAAGGGAAAAAAGAAGCTGTAGAAGTTATGGAAGAGTTTTCTGTCTATCTCGCATACGGTCTTATGAATCTGTTGCACACACTAAATCCTGATAAAATTTTACTTACTGGAGGTATAGTAGAGAACTATCCTGTTATAGAAAAGATGGCTTACTCAAATTTAAAAAAATTAGCATTTTCTCTTCCATTTCGAGATGTAGAGATAGATTTGGGGAAACTTGGTGAGTTTAGTGGAAGTTTTGGAGCTTTGGCTATAGCTGAAGACAGTTTAATAAAAAATTCTAAGGTTTAGGTTAGATGAGTGAAGAATTCTTTACAGACAACCCTATAGTAGAGGTTATAACCAATTTAGGTAACTTTTATATAGAGCTTTTCCCAGAAAAAGCCCCAATAACAGTGGAAAACTTCTTAAATTACGTCAAAGATGGATTTTATAATGGTCTAATATTTCACAGAGTCATACCAAACTTTGTAGTTCAAGGAGGTGGATTTGATGAAAATCTAAACTTTAAGCCTCCAAAATATCCTCCTATAAAAAATGAAGCAAAAAACAACCTTAGAAATAGTACTGGCAGTGTTGCTATGGCAAGGACATCAGACCCTCATAGTGCCACTTCTCAATTTTTTATAAATCTATCTGAAAACTATCAGTTAGATTACCAAAATGAAACACCAGAAGGCTACGGTTATGCAGTATTTGGAAAAGTGATAAAAGGAATGAATGTAGTTGAAAAGATAGCAAGAATACCTACAAGAGATATAAAAGGCTTAAAAAATGTACCTATAGCTCCAATAAAAATGATAGAGGTAAAACTGTACAAGTGATTGTTCAAAACCTTATATTCAATAAACTAGGAAATTCGCTTTCCATAATGATTCAAACAAAGGAAGCTATTATACAGTTGTATGATAATGTCCAGTTCCCTCTTAAAGGAGAACACATACAGGTGAAAGGGGTATCCACTTTGGGAGGTAAATTTCTGTTAGAAATAGAAAAAAACAACCAAGAAATGATATTAGAGCTTTTGTATCAAGGACAATTAATCTTAAAATACAAAAAACTTAAGATAAAATTTGTATCAAACAGCTTTGAATATTTTATAGAAAATGATAACTTTCCAGAAGTTATGAAAGTCTTAAAAGATAAATATGATTTTATTGATATTTTAAAGGAAGCTAATGGTTATAAAATAAAAACAAAAGACCAATTTTTAAAAGGTATATTAGAGATTTTTGATATTGTAGGAGTGTAAAATGGAACAAAAACCTTTGTATGCTACTCTCACTATGCACGGAGACCCTAAGCTAGATGTAGTAGATGAAATAAGGCTAGCAATACACGACGAAAACGATAACCTTATCTTTGCTACCTATTGGGAAACTGACAAATTTACAAAAGAAGACATAACAAAAGCGGTACAAGTATTATGTGAGAAACACAATGTAAAACAGCTCCATACCATAGAGGACATCTTTGAGCTTGAAATCATAAACAATAATGGAGAGATTAAAAGGGTGTTTAGAACTAAAAGGAAAACTTAGTATAGTCTGTATAACGTAAGTTTATAGAATTTGTGATTCCAGTCTAAAAACTTTAGACCTTTTCTATAGACTAGTAACTTGTCATTTATACATGCAAAAAAACCTACCATCTTTTCTTTGGGCAGAACCATTTTATTTGAAATCTGCCCTTTTTGTATATCTATAAGATAAAACGCTGTGCTACCATCTCTCAATTGAAATATCCCTAAAAGATTCCCATTACAGTACTCAAAATTTAGAACAGAGATATTGATATATTCAGGTAGAGGGATTTTTATAGCATGGTGGTCTATAGCAACAGTCCTACCTTTTAGATGTATATCTACACCGTCCAAAATTATCAGGTTTTCTCTATGTATCCTTTTGAAAAATCCAGCATACAACCTTTTTTCTTTTTTAACTGTTTCCTTATCTAAAGAAAACTTAAAGAAGCTGTATCTATCATAGAAATATATATGTTTGTCTGTCACTTTAACCGGTACTCCCTCTATTTCAGCCAAAATCAAACCATCTTTTAAAACAAAACTTCTAACAGTAAACCTTGGAGATTCTTCAGATTTTCTTAAATTCAAAGAGACAATCTCAAAACTATCAAATCTCTTTGCATAGATAAGATAACCTTCTTTATAGGAGTTAGAGGATAAAATAAAATGTACCCTGTCCTCTATCCAATCTGCGTAACATAAGTTTACAAAAACCAAAAACAAAACCAAAAATGAACGAACCATCACTCAACTCTATCAGTCCGCTTGACAGGTACTACAGAACTAGATGAGCTAAATACATGTTCCTTCTTTTGAGCATTTATCTTATCTTCTCTTTTTTCAAAACTCCTCTCCCAAATCTTCATAATTATCTTCTCGTAACCTTTAGGAAAGAGTTTTGAATAGAATATAAATACTTTATACCAACTTGGATATATAACTTTTTTCTTACCTTTTACATATGCTTTGTATATCTCATCTGCCAGTTCCTTTCTCTTTCCAGCAAAAGGTAACAGTGGAGGGTGTTTAGACCCTTTTGCACTTAAAGTAAAACCAGTTTTTATATTCCCTGCAGTTACAGTAATAACATTTATATTGTAATTATCTACTTCCATTCTTAACGTTTCTGAAAATGCATGAAAAGCATGTTTAGCGGCAGTGTAACCACTTTCAAAAGGTACTCTCAACTCTCCTGCCGCAGAAGATACATTGATTATAGTTCCTTTACTTTTTTTTATGTATGGAAGCGCCAACTTGGTCAAATGTACAGGGGCAAAAAAATCTACCTCAAAAATCTCTCTCAAATGCCCCAAGTCCATATCCTCCCATGTATCGTATATCCCAACTCCTGCGTTATTAACAAGAACATCGATTCTTCCAAATTCACTGATAACCTTGCTGATTATCTCTTTTCTGTCTTCTTCATTTTTTATATCAGCTTGTATATGAAAAGAAAGCTGACATTTTGGTCTAGAACGGGAAATCCCAACAACGCAAAACCCTTCAGAGAGAAATTTTTGTGCTATGGCTTTTCCTATTCCCCTAGAAGCCCCTGTTATTACTACAACTTTTTTGTTTTCCATATTTTTCTCCAATAAAAAGTTAGTCTTTTCTAATTTTATAATTTTTATATTTATAATCTATAATATGGATTAGCTTGTCAACATTCAGAAGGTTTTGCCGTACAATATGTTAGTAAAATGAATCCTTTAAAAGGAGGAAAATTATGGCATTAGAAGAGTTAGTTACAGATATATTTGATGAAAGTGCTAAATTAAAACAAGAGTTTGTAACAGAATACGCAGAGGACATAGTTAACTTTGGTATACTCCTTGGAAAAAGATTAAGAAACAAAAACAAAGTCCTCATATGCGGAAATGGGGGAAGTGCGGCAGACAGCCAACATTTTGCCGCTGAAATAGTAGGTAGGTTTGAAGCAGAGAGGAAAGGTTTTCCAGCGATTGCCCTTACAACAGATACATCTGCACTAACAGCTATAGGAAATGATTATGGTTTTGATAAAGTTTTTTCAAGGCAGGTCGAAGCACTAGGAGAAAAAGGAGATATATTAATAGGAATATCAACTAGTGGAAACTCTCCAAATGTTATAGAAGCTGTGAAAAAAGCCGTAAAAATGGGCATGTTTACTGTAGGTTTTCTAGGGAAAGATGGGGGAAAATTAAAAGATTTAGTAGATAAAGCATTTATAGTTAGACATAGTAGTACAGCAAGGATACAAGAAGTGCATCTAGTTTTAGAGCATACATTATGCAAAATTATAGATATGTATCTTACAGGAGAGATTGAAGAGGTATAAACAGTTTTGATAAAAAAAATCTACCTTTACATAAAAGATTTAGATATAACTAGCGGAGGTTCTACTTACTCTGTATTGACCTTAATGGAAGGTTTAGAGCAAAGAGGATACGAACTAAAATTAATAGTAAACAGAAGAAAAGAAAAAGAAGTAGAAGTACACTATCCTATTATCTCATTAGACACAAAACTAGGAGAGTTCACTTATCCTTATAAGCTAAGAAAAATAATAAAAGAAGAAAAACCAGACATAGTTATAAGCAACCTTTTGACCCAAAATATAGCCTTATCTAGAGCAAAAGGGTTCAAAAGAAAACATTTTGACGCGAAATGTATAGGAGTGGTAAGAGGAGCAAGCAATTACATAAACTTTGGTCAACCTACAAAAATACCGTATAGATACTGGATAAAAAGAGTGTACAGTAATCTTGACTGTATAGTAGCAGTATCTAACTCTGTAAAAAAAGACCTAATAAAAACTTTCTTTCTAGAAGAGAACAAGGTAAAAGTAATCTACAATCCCTTCAACATAGAGAAAATAAGGGAACTATCTAATGAAGAGATTCCTAAAGAGTATGCACCTATTTTTGAAAAGCATAGAGTTATAATAACGGTAGGAAGACTATCTCCCCAAAAGAGACATGACCTTTTAATAAAGATATTTTCAAATCTAAAGAAGAAACTACCAGACATAAAACTAGTGATTATAGGAATGTGTGGAGTAAAAGAGGATTTCGAAAACGAAAAAAAACTAAAAAATCTGATAAAAGAGTTAAAACTAGAAAATGACGTCTACTTTTTAGGATTTCAAAAAAATCCATTTAAATATGTAAAAAGAGCAAAACTGTTTGTACTCACCTCCCAACACGAAGGATTACCTAGAGTAGTAGTAGAAAGCCTTGCAGTAGAAACCCCTGTAGTAGCTTTTAAAGGTGAATACGTAGATACTACAGAGATTTTCTCAAAGAACTATGAAACACTTATAGATTATCTAAATACACAAAAAATGGAAGAAAAAATATTACAGATACTCACAGATAATAATCTATATGAAAAATTAAAAAAAGAGACCTTAACCTTTGCAAAAAAATTCTCAATAGAAAAATCTGTGGACAACTATATAACACTGATGGAAAATCTACAAAAGAATAAAAATTGTTAACAAGGTGTGAAATATGAAAAAACTGTCAGTACTAATAGCAACTAAAAATGCAGAAGACACTATAGAAAGAGCGATAAATAGCATAAAAGAGATAGCAGATGAAATTATCGTAGTAGATTCTGGTTCAACAGATAAAACATTAGAAATAGCAGAAAAATTAGGAGCTAAAATCTTTTTTAAAGAATGGGAAAACTATGGAGTACAGCAGAACTTCTTAATAGATAAATCGACAGGAGATTTTTGCTTTGTATTGGACTCTGATGAAGAAGTATCTCCAGAGCTTAGGAACTCAATAAAAGAGGTTCTCAAAAAAGACCAAACAGCAGACTGTTATGAAGTCAATAGAAAAACATACTACATGGGAAAATTTTTAAATCACGTATGGCAACCTGAATGGAGAATAAGACTTTTTAAAAAAGGTAAAGTTAGATTTCAAGAGAGAGTACACGCAAAAGCTATATGTAACGGAACAAAAGAAAGACTAAAAGGAGACCTGTACCATTACTCATACAAAAACTTAAAACATCACTTTCAAAAAACGATATATTTCGCAGAAGAGACAGCAAATCTCATGTATAAGAACAAAAAGAAGTTTAGATTTTATAATCTTATCTTAAATCCTCTTATCTACTTTACAAAGTTTTATTTTCTAAAGAAAGGTTTCTTAGATGGTTACAGAGGTTTCATCGTTTCTGTAGTAGGAGCTGTTTACGGATTCTTTAAATACGCTTTTTTGTTTGAAAAATATCAAAAAGAAAAATATGGGGAAAACTTATGGAAGAGGAAAAAGTAAGCGTGATAATCCCCGTTTATAACGGAGAAAAATTCATCAAAGAAACGGTTAATTCAGCATTAAACCAAACACATAAAAACACAGAAATAATAATCATAGATGACCATTCTATAGATAACACTCAAAAAGTGATATTCGAAAATTTTAAAAATCTAATAGGAAAAAAAATAATCTACTATAAAAATCAAAAAAACATAGAAAGAGCAAAATCTAGGAACAAAGGGGTAGAACTGTCTTCCGGTAGATACATATTCTTTTTAGATGCTGATGACAAATGGGAAAAAGATTATATCCAAAGAGTTATGGGAATCTTCAAAGAAAAAAATCCTGATATAGTTTATTCCTACCCCCGAATTCATATAGATGAAAAAGAACAGATAACAAAAATATCAAAAAAAACTATCCCAAAAAACCTAGGGATTTTAATATTTTCAGCGAACATAGGTTATCCATCAGCAACAGCATTAAAAAAAGAAAAATTCCTAACATACATAGATAGATATATCCCAAGAGAAGACTGGGAAATGTTTATAAGAAGCTACCTAAAAAACCTAAAAATCCAGATAGATGACAATAAAAAAGTCCAGATAAGAGAACACAAAGGAAGAACAAGTGCTAACAAATGCTTTTTCTACTCTACGATGACTGTTTTCAATGACTATATAGACAAAATTCCAAAAAATTACCTAGGTTATTTTCTGTTCCATATGGCAGATACCTCGTTAAGATTCGGGGAATTTAAGATAGGGATAAAATTTTTAAAATTAGTACTAAAAGAAAAACCTTCTTTACTCTTTTCAATCAGAAACATCTTATCTATACTAAAAAGATTAATAAGAGTAGACAGACTCTTAGGTTTTAATATAAAACCTTGTAAGCAAAAAAGAGGAAAAGATGTTTAAAGTATGTACTTACAATATAAACTCTATAAAAGCTAGGAAAGATTTGATACTTAGCTGGCTAGAAAAAAGAAACTATGATATAGATGTTTTATGTTTTCAAGAGTTGAAAGTGGAAGAAAAATACTTTCCCTTTGAAGACTTTAAAAAGATAGGTTATCACTGCTATGTAAATGCCCAAAAAAGATACAACGGAGTCTCCATCTGCTCAAAAATAGAGTTAGAAAACATAAAAAAAGAGTTTGGAGAAGAATTTTTTGACCAACAAAAAAGATTAATAGCTGGAAAAATCAAAGACATAACAATAATAAATGTGTATGTACCCCATGGTGATATTAGAGGAGAAGACAAATACTATTACAAACTAGATTGGTACAACATCTTCCTAAAGTGGCTTAACAATCACTTTTCTCCAGATGAAAAGATTATACTGTGTGGAGATTTTAATGTAGCAAGAGAGGATATAGATGTTTACGACAGCTCATTACTAAAAGATTCTATAGGAACTATGACAGAAGAGAGAGAATCATTAGAAGAAGTATTAAAATGGGGGTTTTATGATACATTTAGAGAAAAATACCCTGACCAACAGATATTTACATGGTGGGATTATATTGGCGGAGCTATATGGAAAAATGAAGGAATGAGAATCGATTATATCTTCGTTACAAAACCACTACTAGAAAAATTAGTAGATGTAGAAGTAGATTTGTGGCCAAGGCGTAGGAGAAAACCAACACCTTCAGACCACGCACCGTTAATAGCAACTTTTGATATTAATATCTAAAAAATAATCTCCTTAGCCTTTATAATCTCTGGAATTTCCATAATCTCTTCCAAAATAACATCATTCAAAGGGTTATCAAGCTGTAAAGCACCCAAAGCTATCTTCCCTTTCTCTAACCTTCCTAACCTAAATCCAGCTATATTTACATTATGACGAGCAAGAATTGTTCCAAGTTTACCTATAACTCCCGGCACATCTTTATTTTCAAACATAAGAATAACACCTTCAGGCTCTATATCTATCCAGTAGTTATCCACTAACATAATCCTTGGGAATTTACCATAAAAAACAGTTCCCCCTACTGTAAGACTAGAATCTTCACTAGTAGCTGTAACTTTTATAAACTCTTTAAACACTTTTCCTTCTTCTTGGGTCTGCTCTACAACTTTGATTCCTCTCTCTTTGGCAAGATAAGGAGCATTTATTATGTTCACTGGTCTATCTAAAATCTTAGAAAGATACCCTTTTAAAACATATGCCTCTATAGGTTTTATATGTTCAGAAATGTCTCCTCTTATCTCTATAGTTATCTGATTAAAATGTCCGCCTCCATACTGGGTAACAAAATCTCCTAACTTTTCAGCAAGTTCTAGATAAGCTTTTATATTCTTTAGTTCTTGAGTTATTGCAAAAGGAGCGTTTACAGCCGCTTCTACAAATCTTCCCTTTAAAGCCGCAACTACCTGCTGGGCTATCTTTATAGCTACTTTGTCTTGAGACTCATAAGTATTAGCTCCAATATGGGGAGAAAGACTGATATTATCAAACTCAAAAATCCTCCTTATCCTATCATCTGGAGGCTCTTTAGAAAAAACATCAAGCCCGATACCTGCAAATTTCCCTTTTTTCATAAATTCATACATAGCATCTTCGTCAACGATACCTCCTCTTGCACAATTCACAAAGTAAACACCATCTTTCATCAATTCAAACTCTCTTTTCCCAAACATTCCTCTAGTTTCTTCTGTAAGAGGACAGTGAAGGGTGATTATATCCGAGCGTTTTATAAGCTCTTCAAGAGTATCCACAAGCTCTACACCTAATCTCTCACCTTTTTCTCTAGGTATATAAGGGTCGTACGCTATAACATTAGCTCCTGATGCTTTACATCTTACAGCAACTTGAGAACCTACATTACCAAGACCAACTATACCAACAACTTTCCCATCAAGCTCTTCTCCCATAAATTTTTTTCTATTCCATTCCCCTTCCAGCATAGATTGATGTGCTAGATGTAGCTTCCGCAAAATAGTATACATGTGAGCCATTGTAAGCTCTGCCGCACCTACAGTATTTGCTCCCGGAGCATTTACAACGAGAATCCCTCTTTTGGAACATTCTTCCAAATCCACATTATCAACCCCAACTCCTGCCCTACCAACAACCTTTAGATTTTTAGCCCTTTCTAAAAGCTCTTTGTTAACAGGAGTTCTACTTCTTGTGATAACAGCATCATACTCTTGTATAATCTCTAAAAGTTCTTCCCATCTTATCTCTGGTTGATAATCTACTTCTATATCTTCTTCCTTGTTCAAAATGTCGATACCTACACTAGAGAGGTGGTCAGTAATCAGTACTTTATACAATTTAGACCTCCTGAAGCTTAGAATTTTAAAGAGATTATATATTATATAACCAAAGTCCTAGAAAATTTAGTTTATAATTTTAGCATTATATATCTAAAATGAGGTCATTATTGGTTTATAGAAGCTGGGCAGAGATTAATCTATCAAATCTAGAAGAAAATTTAAAAAATATACATAGTTTTACAAAAAAAGATATTTTTGCAGTTATAAAAGCAGATGCTTACGGTCACGGAGCTATAGAGATTGGAAGATTTTTAGATAAACAAAAAGATGTAAAATACCTATGTGTTGCCACAGCCCAAGAGGGAAAAGACTTAAGAGAATCAAAAGTAAAAAAACCTATACTGGTTCTTGGTGGGATTCTAAAAGAGGAGCTAGAACTGTTCAATAGATATAACCTAACACCTGTAATATCTGATTTTACACATTTAGAGCTATTGAAACATCTCAAACCTCAAAAAATACATCTAAAGTTTGATACAGGCATGCATAGACTTGGTTTTTATTATGAAGATATGCCTAAAATTTTAAGATATACAAAAGGTATCCAGATAGAAGGAGTGATGTCTCATTTTCCGTGTGCAGACACAAACCCAAATCTTACTAAAAATCAGATAAAAAACTTTCGTGAGATAATAAATCAGCTAAAAAACTTAACAAAACAGAGCTTTAGATATGTACATCTACAAAACACTGCTGGGTTAATATATCAGTGCGATTTTTGTAACAGTGTAAGAGTGGGTCTTGGTTTATACGGAACAAAACCCTTTGAGGATTTTCCAATACCTATAAAACAAGTAATGACTGTAAGAGCAAAAATCATAGCATCAAAATCTGTAAAAAAAGGAAGTTCTATATCCTATACAGGTAGCTTTACAGCCAAAAAAGATATGAAAATAGCTGTAATATCCTTTGGGTACGCTGATGGACTTCCTAGAAGCCTTTCAAATAAGGGGTATTTCCTTATAAGAGGAAACAAAGCTAAAATAATAGGAAATATCACTATGGATATGACGATAGTTGACATTTCTGATATTAGTAATATAAATGTAGGCGATGAAGTATTAATATCTGGAGAAAATTTAAGATTTGAAATATTAGCAAAACTTGCAGACACAATACCCTATGAGATTATGTGTAATATCTCAAATAGAGTTTTTAGAAAATTTTTAAGGAAGAAAAAAGATGAAACAGCTGTCAATTTTGGTAGTAGATGACGAAGAAAACATAAGAAACTTACTTTCAGAGATACTAGAAGATGAAGGTTTCATAGTAGAGACTGCTGACAGTATTGAATCAGCAAAAAACAAAATAGAAAAAAGAGACTTTGATATTGTATTTTTAGATGTTTGGCTTCCTGATGGAGATGGAACAGACTTAATACCATTTATCTTAGAAAATAATGAACTTACGAAAATAATAATGATTTCTGGTCATGCAAATATTCCAATAGCTGTAAAAGCATTAAAACTTGGAGCTTTTGACTTTTTAGAAAAGCCTCTATCTGTTGATTCAATATTAGCCTCTATAGAAAAAGCTTATAGAGAGATAAAATTTCAGCAAGAATATCTGTACCTAAAAGAAAAAGAAACAAAAGATATAGAAATCATAGGAAACAGCCCAAAAATAAAAGAGTTGAAAAAACAGATAGAAAAGGTAGCCCGAACTAACGCATGGGTTTTTATACAGGGAGAAAATGGAACTGGAAAAGAGTTAGTAGCAAAATCTATCCATTTTAAAAGTGAAAGAAGAGATAAACCTTTTGTTGACGTAAATTGTGCGGCTGTCCCTGATGAACTTTTTGAAGCAGAATTCTTTGGCTATGAAAAAGGAGCTTTTACTGGTGCTGTTACTAGTAAACCGGGTAAATTTGAAATAGCCGACGGAGGTACCATCTTTCTAGATGAAGTAACAGAGCTAAGTCCTTCAGCACAAGCAAAACTACTTAGGGTTTTAGAAGAAAAAGAGTTTACCAGATTAGGAAGTAATAAAAAGATAAAAGTTGATATTAGAGTAATCTCTGCCACAAACAAAGATTTGGAAAAAGAAGTTGCAGAAGGAAGGTTTAGACCAGACCTTGCATATAGATTAGCGGTCGTTCCTATCACTGTTCCTCCTCTAAGAGAAAGAGGAAACGATATAATACTTCTAGCAGAGCATTTTTTACACATATCAGCTGTAGAAAACAAAGTAAAGCCTCCTATCCTGTCAGAAGAAGTAAAACAGATATTTCTCAAATATTCTTGGCCCGGAAATGTAAGAGAGTTAAAGAATCTTATGGAAAGATTAACGATTTTTTACAGTGGAAAAACGATTAAACCAGAAGAGCTACCTAAGAATATGATTTCCGTAGAACCTAAACATCAAGGAGATATAGATAAGGACTGTATACCAGTAGAAATTGTTCCCTTAAAAGAGTTTAGAGAAGAGGCAGAAAAGAAACTTATAGAAAAAGTTTTGATACAAACAAACAAAAATTTAAAAGAGGCGGCAAAAATTTTAAAAGTAGATTTATCTTCACTATACAGGAAAGTAAAACAGTATCATATAGAGGTCTAAATGTGGTTTAGCTTTAAGTCTGCCGTAATTCTCCATTTTTTAATATCTCTAATAAGAATAGGGTATATATTACTGAATCATCTAGACCTATCTACAGAAGAAGCTCAATACTGGCTTTGGTCTAAATATTTAGATTTTTCTTACTATTCTAAACCTCCGTTGATAGCTTATTTTAATGCTATTTCTACTTCTATATTAGGAGATACTGAAATAGGTGTTAGGATTAATGCTGTATTGATAAGTTTTGGAGTAGGAATCCTTTTTTATCTATTTGGATTTTTTCTTTTTAAGGACAAAAAGCTGGCGTTTTTTAGCTCATTATTTGTGTTGGCTGTTCCTGCTTTTGAGATAGCCTCTATAATATTTTTAACAGATACCCCTTTACTTTTATTCTGGGTTTTAACATCTTTTTTCTTTTTCAGGGCTTTAGATAAAAATCAAAAATCAGACTGGTTACTTACAGGTATATTTGGGGGGTTAGGGTTCTTATCTAAATACTCTATGATATTCTTTTTCCCGATTGCTATTATTTATCTATTTATCTTTAGGAGAGAAATATTTTTTAATAGATGGTTTTATTTTTCTATTCTCATAGCATCAGTATTTACACTACCTATAATCATATGGAACTTTCAACATGATTTTGTTACTTTCAAGCATATAGCTCATCTAGAAGGGGCTGATATTAAACAAATCTCTCTAGAGAAGTCTCTATCCTACATAGCTGAATATATAGGAGGGCAGATATTATTAAACTCTATTTTTTTGTTTCCTTTTTTTGTGTATACCTTTTATAAAGGTGCAAAAAACATAAAAGATGCTAAGATTTTTTATCTATGGTTTCCTGCTGTTTTTGTATTTTTGGTCTTTTTATATATATCCTTTAAAAAAAGAGTTGAGGCAAACTGGCCAGCATTTGCTTATGCTACTTTTTATCTACTTACAGCATTTTATATATACAAAAAAAGATGGTTTAAGAGTTTTTTCTTTGGATTTTTGTTTTCATGTTTTTTCATAATTTTGTTTTTTTACTCTCCTTTGATAGACAAATTAGGGCTTACAAAGATTTATCCACCTGAAAAAGATATGACCAAAAGACTTGTAGGTTGGGAAGATTTAGGAAAAAAAGTATCCCAAATAATAGAAGAAAAAAACTTAGGTAAGTTTTTTATATTTAGTGATTCTTACCATATAGCTTCAGAATTAGCTTTTTATGTAAAAGGAAATCCTAAAACTTACTGTATAAATCTTGGAAGGAGAATGAACCAGTTTGATTTATGGGAAGGGATTGAACAGTTTGAAAGAAAGGGTTATTTTGGGGTTTTTGTATCAAATAACAAAATTATGAAAAAACAT